>JANXSG010000031.1 GCA_025352825.1 Chthonomonadaceae bacterium
TGCAGCACGAACCAATTGATAAGCAGAATTAGAGCAGAAATGTGGGGGCGGGCATTAAATCTGAATAAAAGTGGCTTTGAGTGTACAATATCCAAATTGCAAAGCCCTCAAAATTCAATCGGCACATTTGCGTCAGCCGTAGTATACGCTTTTCAATAGCCAAACATGAGACCTTGCTGCCGTTGGCAGCAAGGTGAGGAAAGGGAACTGCCAAGCTCTACGATCTATCCGTTGGAGAGATCATAAATAGGAATCATAGCAACTTCATCAGGCGCTCTATCAGGATGAAGTGCGGCTATCATTCTGCTGGTGGTACCCATGCTGAACTGAGATTCTCCACAGTTCTGGCAGACATCGGCCGGAACGTTTCGAACGACCACAAAATGCATCTCAGATCGTCTGAGAGTAAGAGTGATTTGCTGGGGTTCACAGGCACCCCCGCAGTATTGACAGATGAATGTTTCTCGGTTCACGGATAGTGGTTCCATCTCGGCCTTCCTTTGCATCGTATACGAACATTATTCACTAATATGGGTTCGAATTACCACCGTATTTTTCCGAAATATGACAATTTAGTCTAAAAACGGGTATCATTACTATGTAGATTGGGTGTAATTAAGTTAGTATTCACCTCCCGTATGGTACTGCTCAACCATAATACTCCGACCGCTCATTTTTGTCAGCTTCAAAAGGAGATCATAATGATAGTCCCGACACGGACTCTGTTTGAACATGCGTATGGGAAATACGCAATTGGCGCTTATAATATCAATAATCTTGAACAGACAATGGGGCTGTTTCGCGGTGCTATAGATTCTCATTCCCCTTTTATTATCCAGATCAGCAAAGGTGCTCGCGGATATACCGATAAGCGAATGCTGGAAGCGATGATTCGAACCGCGGATGATATTTTTCCAAATGCACTATTTGCCGTACACCTCGATCATGGTGATGAACAAACTGCCTTAGAGTGTATCGAGAGTGGTTTCTACTCTTCGGTAATGATCGATGCCTCCCACGAATCCTTTGAAGAAAATGTCGCCATTACGAAAAGGGTTGTACAGGCAGCTCATCCGCGGGGTATTTCTGTTGAAGCGGAGCTGGGTATGCTGGGTGGGGTTGAAGAAGATATCAAGGTAGATGAAAAAAACTCAATGCTCACCGATCCCGAGGAAGCCAAGGAATTTGTTGCTGAAAGCGGCTGTGATTCCTTAGCATGCGCCATCGGAACCAGCCATGGAGCCTATAAGTTTTCAGGTGGGCAGGGCATACATTTTGACCGCGTGGCTGCCATTCAGAAACTGCTTCCCGGGTATCCTTTGGTGATGCACGGATCGTCCTCGGTACCTCAAGATGAGGTAGCGCGTATCAATGCGGCAGGCGGACAGCTTGGCGGAGCCAAAGGCGTCGATCCTGAGCAATACCTGCCGGCTGCAAAGCTCGGTGTCTGCAAAGTCAATATCGATACCGACGGCCGACTTGTATGGTGCCGTGTTCACCGGGAATACTTCCGCGATAAGCCGGCAGAATTCGACCTGCGCCCACCTGGCAAAATATTCATGGCGGAGTATGCCAAGTTTATCGCCAGCCGTAATGTGTACCTGGGTTCTGCCGGTCAGCTCGAAGGCGCTCGTGCCCACGCAATGAAGAAATAGTTCGCAATTGCGATCAGAATTCGCCCTCTCTCCTAACGAGGGAGGGCGGCTAAGAGTGACTTCAATGCCGATTGAAATACTACTTGATATCTCCTCAACCAACACCGAGCCGTCGGAACTCTATTCGCACCTGATTTTTCCTGCTCCACCTCCGGATCGTCCTTATATATATATCAATATGGCGGCAACCGTTGATGGCAAAATCGTCGTAGGTAAAAAGGGTGGAACCGCCGCCGGGGTTGGCAGCGCTACCGATCAGCTTCTATTTCGCCGTTTGCAGAAATGTGCGCACGGAGCTCTTATTGGTAGCGGGACTCTTCGGGCGGGGACTGTAATCTATCCTCCAGAGTTAGCTCGGTTTGTAGTAACAAATTCTGGCGAGCTTCCGCTTACAAATAGGTTCTTCACTGATGCGCCCGAAAAGGCATATGTGATTGCACCATCGTCCTTAAACGCTGATAGCCAGAAGAAAATTCAGGAAGTTTGCAATCTCATACTTCAACACTCTGATCCTGTCGATCTGAAGGATGCTTTAGCATACTTGAGGTGTGAGCTGGGAATATCCACACTGCTCTGTGAAGGAGGCTCCGAACTCAACAGCCACATAGTCCAAAATGGACTGGCGGACGAGCTATTTCTCACGCTCTCGCCAAAAATAAAAGGCGGATCTCAGCTTCCAACCATCGTGGGGGGGAAAGGCTTTTCTCCTGACGTCACTTCACCGCTGAAACTTCAGTCTATATACCATGACGGCGACGAACTATATCTCAGATATCTATTTGGATAGCCCTCACCCCCGACACCTCTCCCAAAAACAGGAGATGGGAGCTATAATAATTTGGTCTCAACGCTCCATTCATTGGTAGAGGTTATGGATTAGTTTATACTTGACGAAATACTGGAAGTCTCATATCTAAGTCACTCCTCTCCTGTTTTTGGGAGAGGGGCCGGGGGTGAGGGCAAAGGATAATCGGATTGAAAGTTGTTACTGCCGCACAAATTCGTGAAATGGATCGGAATGCTATTGAACTATTTGGTATACCTGGTCACGTCTTAATGGAGAACGCGGGAGCTGCAGTTGTCGATATCATCAAGCATCGGTATCCATTCATCAGAGGATGTAAAACGGCGGCATTTTGCGGAAGTGGGAATAACGGCGGCGATGGATTTGTTATTGCAAGGAGATTGGCGCTCCTTGGGGTGAATGTTCAAGTGTGCCTGGCGGCACCTATTGATTCGATAAAGGGCGACGCTAAAACCCATTTCGATGTACTTCGGAAGTTATTTCCTGATATATGTATTCATACTGATGTGGAAAATTGGAAAGCTGCACTGACAGAATCAAATTTTGTTGTGGACGCACTGCTTGGAACTGGTTTAAAAGGCAGCCTATCTCCAAGTTATGCCCGAGCAATCGAGTTGATTAATAAGAGCGGAGTGCCTGTCTACTCCGTGGACATCCCAAGTGGCGTCAATTCGGATGATGGACCACTGCACGGAGAAGCAGTTTATGCAACTTGCACCATCACTTTCGCGTATCCAAAGTTAGGAATGTATCTCTTCCCGGGCGCAGGGCATACTGGAGAGATAGTCGTCTCGGATATTGGTTTCGACTGGGATCGTGTTGAGGTCAAGAACGAGGCAAGGTTATTTTTTCCTACTTCCGAAATGATCTCCATGCTGCAGAATCGGAACCAGTCTGCCAATAAAGGAGAGTATGGACATTTAGGTTTAATTGCCGGTTCCCGAGGGATGGCAGGCGCTCCCGCCCTTACCGCGAGAGCTGCACAGCGTGTAGGAACCGGGCTAGTGACGGTTATGACTGCCTCTTGTATCCAGCAAACGATTGCGTCAAAACTCGATGAGCAGATGACCATTCCACTCCCGAATACGGATTGTGAATTAGGTGCAATGAATGCATATGCTTATACGCAGATCACGAAGTTCGCGAAGAAGGCAGCGGCTCTTGCTATAGGCCCGGGAATGACTACTGCGCCGGAAACCGGTCAGCTTATCCAAAGTCTACTTGCCGAAATTGACCGCCCGATAGTCCTGGATGCTGACGGTCTGAACGCACTTTCCAAAAACCCGGAATGTATTACATCACGGACAGCGCCACTCGTTATTACTCCCCACCCAGGTGAGGCAGCAAGACTGTTGGGTATTTCTATTAACGATATTGAAGCCGACAGAGTTGGTTCTGTACGTAAGCTTGCGGAGAAATACCACGCTGTAGCTCTTCTAAAGGGCGCTTATACCCTTATTGCAGAACCCGGTGGAGAGATTCTGATTAACACGACAGGCAACCCTGGCATGGCGACTGGCGGATCTGGAGATACACTTACTGGCATTTTAGGCGGCCTGCTCGCTCAATATTCTGCGGCAGAGTCCCATGGAAAACCGTTCGGATTCACTCTTCTTGAACTCACTGCATTCGCGGCGTATCTCCACGGCAAAGCAGGCGATCTAGCGGCGGAAGAGATGGGCGTATCCAGCATGACTGCGAGTGATATTATTACACACATACCCAAAGCAATATTTGGGTTATAAGGATTCGCTATGAACTCACATATTGCAAATATGCGATTTTTGCCTAACCCCCTAACCCCCTTCCCTGATTCCCTCGACCCTCGGAAGGAAGGGGGAATCTTTAACCTCACCCCAACCCCTCTCCCAGACACTCGTTCCTCATTGGGAGAGGGGCAAATGCTTGAGAATGAATCTCCCCCTTCCCAAACGCAAACAGCTTTTTCGTTTGCGTGTGCAGGGAAGGGGGCTGGGGGGTTAGGCAAAAGGAGCCTCGATTCTGTTGGATTCATGACTTCTGCAAAGCTGCGATTTTTATTAATTGGTACGTTAATGCTGTCTGGGAGTACATTTCTACGTGCTCAGACCCCTGCTCCAGCGCACTCGCCGGCAGTCAACAAACCAGGGGTTTCCTCACCGACGATATCTGCTTCTGAGACTGCGAAGCCTGCAGCATCCGCAGTCGTCATACAACTCCGAAAAGAGCTTCCTGGGAGTTTCGACTATCAGTTTGTGCCTAAAAATGGCGCACCTTCTGCTCCTGCACCACTGCCCGGGACGACCGGCGCTGATAATATCATCGCGCTGCCTCTGCCCGCAAATTTCAATCCTGCCGACATTGAACTCCAGGTGATGGACTATGAACATGGAGATATTGCTCGGATACCAGTCACCATCGGCACAGTCTTATCGCTTACGGAATCCAGCTTCAACAGAATTTGCTCCGTGACAGTTCCTGTTCAGTCAAAAGGTAAGGGAGTGGCTGCTACTCAGGTTAGTATGAGTAGTAAGTCGGGCAAATTCCACCAGTCGGTGCTTCTTCTGACATCATCGAACGGAACTGCGGTTTTTCACGATGTGCCTATTGGAGAACCGGTCACAGTGAGCGTGGAGTACGGGGCTCACTCGCCAAAAAGCCAGACGGATACTCTGACCAGAGATCATCCGGCGGATGGTTTTCACTGGCAGACTTTCGATCTCGATTGGCCCGACGTTCGCACAATAGCGCTTTCTACACAGACTGTAACACCGTCCGTGAAGGATGGAAACCACAAGTCTGGCGATACTCCCACCGCGGCCATTCCAAGTACGGGGCTCAACCCATTTAATCTCATTTTCAGCTTGCTGGTTCTGGGTGGAATCATTTATGCCATTTTCTGGGCGAGCAATCAGGGGCATCTAAATGCAGCTCTTAAAAAGCTCGGAATCGAACAGATTCCTGCAGCCGAGGATGCCCCAAACCCGTTCAAAGAATCGAACTTACCGCCGCTGCAGCCAATCACAGATGCCACAGCAGAACCTGTTGGCGGAGCAGCAGTTTCAGGAGTCGGATTTGCCGCGCCATCCGCTGGTCCGAGGCTTATCGCAACTGCGGGGGTCTACTCTGGAAACGTTTATCCGGTACAGGGTGGAAATTTGGATATAGGGCGCGATCCTTCGAATACGATCGCCATGCCTGATGACACTAATGTTTCCAGGCGGCACGCCGCGCTCCAGTGGTTGAACGGATCTGGAACCATCGTAGATAATGGATCGTCAAATGGCACATTCCTCAATGGTGTCCGTATTGCACCTCAAGCCCCGCAAGCGGTTCGCCCGGGTGACGAAATTCAGATCGGCCAGACAAGATTTCGATTGGAAGCATAGATTGGGATTCACCTAAATAGACGCCGGGGTTGAAACCTCGCGCTGGAATTGCAAAGCCCGGTACTTTAGTGCCGCGGCTGTGCGAGTGAGGGTTAATTGAGATCGCGCATACTTCTAGGTTTGATTGCAGGCACTATCGGAGGGCTCCTCGGGTGGTTCCTGCAGGAGATGTGGATAAACTACAACATGCGCGAGATCGCAGGGGGTAAATTAGCCCTGTGTGTCGGCGGATGTACGGGCATGTTTCTAGGGGCGGTTGAAGGTGTTCTCGAAGGCTCTCAGAAAAAACTATTAAAGGGACTGTTATTAGGCGCTCTCTTCGGATTTCTGCTAGGTGGAATCGGTCTTTCTATAGGGAACCTGATCTACAATATGCTCGGTGGTGGAGATTCCTTCCATGGCGGTGGTATAGGAATACTACTATTTGCTCAGCAGGTAGTTGCGCGGTCTGTGGGCTGGGCATTCCTCGGAATGGGAATCGGTGTGGGTTCTGCTCTCTCTACAGGATCTAAAAATCGCATCCGGAATGGAGCCATAGGAGGTTTTATAGGGGGATTCCTGGGCGGTTTTGTTTTTGATATGATCGCAATGAGCGCCAACACTGTCCAGATTCCAGGAGCTACAGCAGGAACACGCGACATTGGCGGCCCCAGCAGGATGGTCGGCTTCACAGCGATTGGCGGCCTCACCGGATTCTTCATTGGATTGGTAGATGAGTTGATGAAGCAGGCGTGGGTAAAGGTGCTGGCAGGCAAAAACGAAGGCAAGGAGTTTATCCTCTCCCGCCAGATGAATATTTTTGGAAGAGACGAGCGCAGCGATGTTCCACTGTACGGCGATATGAGCGTTGGAGCGCAGCATGCAGCTATTCGCGCGGATGGAAAACGGCATATGCTCATCGATGCAAACACGCCGATGGGAACCATAGTCAACGGTCAAAAAGTGAATCCCGGTGCGGAACATCTTCTGCGCGATGGCGATATGATTCAGATCGGGCAGCATCGTATTCTCTTCAATGAAAAAGCCACCAAAAATCGATATGCGCGCACGGTTGATGATCCAGTCGTATCATCGCCCATTGCTTCGACCCCTATGCCTTCCCATCTCTGTCCATTCTGCGGCTCCCCGAAGAACACTCCCGGCGGATGTCTCTGTTCGGTAGGAATATCACCCGGAACTCCGCAAGCTCCCCTGCCGCAAGTTATGAACTCGCAGGCTCCTTCAGCATTTGATCTGCCGATGCTAAATAATCAATCCGGCGGCGGCACGACTTATGCGACACCTTCTATTACAGGCATGGCAGCTAAGATCGCAGTTCCACGGCTGACCGGTGTGGAAGGCCCCTACACAGGGCAGGTGATTCCACTCAGCGGAGCGAATATCACGGTAGGGCGCGAACCAGACAGGAATCTGGTGCTTAGCGCCGATACTACAATATCCCGGAATCATGCATGGATTGGGAACGAAGGCAGCGGTTTCGTAGTTTATGATAACAAGTCGTCGAACGGCACTTTTGTGAATGGAATGCGTATATCGGCGCAGCAGATACAGCCCGGCGACTTGGTTCAGTTCGGTTCCAGCAAATTTAGATACGATGCTTAGCCTGATGGCAAGAGGAGAAGTATGGACGACCGTACACAGATGATTGGGGGTGCACAGCCCACCGTGATGGGCGGCTCACGCACGCAGATGGGTTTCGATCCCGCTCGCACCGCGATGGGAATATCGATGAACACCCTCGAAGTGGAGTGCCTTGCTGGCAATCGTTATGCCATGGGACCGGAGGTATCGCGAGAGAATGCACTGATCGTACTGAAGTCTGGCACACATCAGCTTGGCCGCCGCGCACCGCTAAATATCTGCCTCGTAATCGACCGCTCCGGCAGTATGGAGGGCGAGCCTCTGGAGTACGTGAAGCGCGCGTGCGAATACGTGGTCGATATGCTGGAGCCGAACGATATCCTCTCCATTGTCACTTTTGAAGAGCAGGTCGATGTGCTCATGCCTGCGCGCAGAGTGGTGAATAAACCGTTGGTGAAAGAACATATTCGCCGCCTGGAAGTAGGAAACACTACCAATCTTTACGACGGTTTGATGGCCGGCTGTATGCAGATATCTTCTGTTCTCGGGCAGACTCCGGGCTATGTCAACCGCGTTCTGCTGCTGACCGATGGAGAACCAACTGCCGGCCTTAAAGACTTCAACTCAATCGTACAGCAGGTTGGTCTGCAGAAGTCACAGGGCATCTCGATAACAGCGCTCGGATTCGGCAGCGAGTACAACGAAGAGTTGATGGCAGGAATTGCGCGACGCAGCGGTGGTAACTACTACTATATCCAGCGCCCCGATCTGCTGCCGGAAGTCTTTCGGCGAGAGTTGGAAACACTCATGACCATCGTCGC
>JANXSG010000254.1 GCA_025352825.1 Chthonomonadaceae bacterium
ATTCGCAAAGCTGTCTAGCCGATTGCGCCACATTTCCAAAATTTCTGTACTGACCATAAAAGCACCTCCGAATTATGATGCTCTCATTATCCTACATTAGAGGATTGAAGTTGAAGGTGGCAAATATTGGACGCTTACGGATTTACAGGATACATCCCCTCTCTCCTCCGGGCTTGCGAGGGAATAATAAGGAGAGGGGCTGGGAGTGAGGTAGGAATTCTACAATAATTCGGTTGGTTTAAACCAGAGAGCTATTTCAGCTTCTGCAGTTTCAGGCGCATCCGATCCATGAACGAGGTTGGTCTGCACTTCCGTGGTGTAGTCGCCTCGAATCGTACCTGGAACCCCTTCCCAGGGTTTGAGAGCGCCTATCATACTTCGGCCAAGTTTTATAGCTTCATTTGCTTCCCATACCATCGCAACCACAGGGCCAGAAGTGATAAAATCGACCAGCTCACCGAAGAAGGGTCTCTCGCGATGGACAGCATAGTGCTCTTCGGCCAGGGCACGATCCGGCTGCACCAGCTTGAGACCCACCAGATTAAATCCTCTTGTCTCAAATCTGCGAATAATCTCACCTGCCAGGCGGCGCTCGACACCATCTGGCTTAACCATAATAAAAGTTCGTTCCATCTAATAAATAGCTTCCTCTCTAAAAGGAAATTAGCGAAGTAATTTCCTGCTTAAATAAATTCTTATTCCACGCGAAGTATAGCATCTGAGCCATATAAGCGTCAACAAATTATTGTGTGTTTGATACTCATGACCGATTCTCAGCTACTAACATCCACTTTTTCGCCAATATTGCGACTTCTTACCATTCACCATTTTTACCAAACTTCTCACGCGCAGCTTTCCCAAATTCTAAAGCTGCCTCATCAAGCGACTGGAGCAGTTCCTGTGTTGATTTTCCAGATGAGTTTCTGGCGGCAGCGATAACGGTGTTGCACTCGTTCGAATCCATAAATCGGGCAGCATCCAGAAGTCCCTCAATATCTTCCATAGGTATAGCCATGAAACCGTGTTTATCTGCATGAATTAACTGTCCGGGGAGTATCTTTGTTCCGAAAACCTCCACTTCGCAGTTCCATCGCACCGGTGTGGAGTGGGCATGCCCTACGCAGAGCCGCTTTGCCAGCGCCTTGAAACCTGCATTGTTCATCTCGTCTAGATCACGGATCGCTCCATCGACTATCGTGCCTACGCATCCGAGCGCGCGATGCGTATTGGCATTGACTTCGCCCCAGAATGCTCCATATACTCCTGGCTTGTCCAAGTCCTGAACAACCACGATTTTCGGCCCCGGCACACTGCCGATATAGTGGCGATAGTCACTCCACGCATTCGGATTATTGCGCGAATGAGCCGGGTTGCTCGGTTCACACACCACCGTCACAGCGTACCCGACCATCGGCCCCATCTGCGGCATGAAGTCGCGTGTCTCCTCGTGATTGAAGGCATCTTTTGCGGGGTCATGCTTCGTGATCTGCTCCCAGCCGTTGTAGATGGTGGGTGTATTCCAGCGCTTCAACTGAAGCATCTCGGCATGAGAGATGAGTGGGGTGGTCATTCGTTACTATCCTCTTGAGTTGAAATCTCTTTAAAACTATTCGGGTCCCAGATGGTGGCGGCAATATATCGTTCTGCACCAGTCTTTGCGTCACTGAAGTAGTAGATGGTGACTACTTTCCCGTCCGGTCGCTGAACGCTGCGCGGGTAGCCGATATCCCTGCTGGAACCGTCATCCCGCAGAACGATTTCTTCGCCCCAGGTGTCACCATGCTCGCTGCTCAGCTTGGCGCACATACGGTATGGGTGGGAACGAACGCCGTAAGTCAGGCATAATCGACCATCGTTAAGTTTGATCAGGCTTGGCGGGTTTCCTTCTCCGGTGTCCGCAACAGGATCTTGGAGGGCATCCCAGTGAAGTCCATTATCTTTCGAGCGATATGCCGCAAGGCGGCTGTGATCTTTTCCGCTGCAGCGAATGACGGAGAACAGTTCGTTTTTGGAGAGCCGCACTGACGAGGGCATGATTGCATATCCTTCCGGCTCCTGCCCAATCCAAGACAGGAACTCGAAAGTCTTTCCACCATCGACAGTTCGCGCACAGAATGGACGCCCTTCCTGTCCGTCGGCTTTTGCGGCAGTGAGGAAGAACAGGCACTCGTGGCTGTTCACAACAATCATATCGGTACGGGCCGCAACTCCAGAAGTTCCCATATCTGGCAATCGAAAAGGCCCCTCCCAATGTTTCCCTCTATCATATGAGTAGTAGAATCGGGAGGGGCCTTTGTCGCTGTCGGTCATTCGCAGCGTCATCGCAAATCCGGAGTGTTTGAAATCGATACCACCAGGGCAGTCGCGCCAGACAGGTTTTACAACTCCAGGGAGTTCGGTACCGTGGAGCATTTTACCTTCGGGAAGCAGCACTCCATCCTTCGAAGAGTCTTCGATCTGCCAGGTTTCACCGCCGTCTATACTGCGTGCAAATAGATGCGATTCCGGTTTCTCCCTGTCGATATTGTGCCGATCCTGCCCGAGATCTTTATAATCACCCGCGCTGAACCCAACAAGGATTTCATTCCCCCATATCCATATCCCATGATTGGCAGGCCATCCCCCAAATCGATTTTTTTCGAAATAGACTTTCACGTGTTTGATTGATGGCACAGAAGATTCCCCTTGCAAATTGACTGACTCCAATCCCCAAGAAGAGTTACATACAAGAAACATGAAAACAATTAAGCATATGAGTATTTCAATGGATGTTCGCTTAAGTCGCTGCATATCAATACCTCAAAATGGCGCATTATAACTTCAACACACTTGTCCAAAGTCAAGAATTCCGGTATCCCTTTATGCGTCTTTTGCGTTTTTTTGCGGCTAATCTTCGTTTGTTATCAAGATAGAAAGCAGAAAACTTTACAATTCCAACCTTTAAGTTCCTGATCGTGTATTTCTCAAAATCGTACGGATATTCGATCATGAGTTAATAGACGCAAAAAAGCACAAAAGGCGCAAAGAAGGAATTACGAACGAACTCATTTTTTGAAATGGTTGATCAGCCCGTTCGTGGAGGAGTCGTGGGATGTGACTATACCCGGCTCTTCCAGTTCAGGCAGGATTGCCTTTGCAAGCTGTTTTCCGAGTTCTACCCCCCACTGATCGAACGAGTTGATATTCCAAATAATTCCCTGCGTAAATATCTTATGCTCATACATCGCAATTAGCGAACCCAGGCTTTCCGGAGTGATCTTCTGGATTAATATGGAGCTGCTTGGTCGGTTTCCTTCGAACACTTTGTGCGGTACCAGCTTCTCAAGCTTTTCACCGCTCATCCCCGCGGCTGTAAGTTCGCTGCGAACTTCCGCCTCATTCTTTCCTTTCATCAGAGCTTCGGTCTGGGCGAAGAAATTCGATAATAGTATCTGGTGATGATGCCCGGATGGATTGTGAGATTCGATGGGTACGATGAAATCGGCAGGGATCAGTTTGGTGCCTTGATGAATGAGCTGATAGAAGGCGTGCTGACCGTTTGTTCCCGGCTCTCCCCAGATCACCTGTCCGCTGGAGTAGTCGAGACGATTCCCAGCGCGATCCACACTCTTGCCATTGCTCTCCATATCGCCCTGCTGGAAATAGGCAGGGAAACGGTGCATGTACTGATCATAAGGCAGAATGGCAACGGTTTCCGACCCAAAGAAGTTGTTGTACCAAATCCCCAGCAAGCCGAGTATCACCGGCAGATTCTTTTCGAGCGGCGCGGTACGAAAATGCTCATCCATTTTGAAAGCACCAGTCAGCAGATCTTCGAAGTTGTCCATGCCGATGTACAAGGCAATTGAAAGACCGATCGCCGACCATAGAGAGTATCTTCCGCCTACCCAGTCCCAGAAGGCAAACATGTTCGCAGTATCGATCCCGAATTTGGAGACTTCGCTGCCATTCGTTGAAAGAGCTACGAAATGTTTTGCTACCGCCGTCGCATCCGGAGCCGACTTGAGCAGCCATGTCTTCGCAGTCTGCGCGTTCGTGATCGTCTCCTGGGTAGTGAACGTTTTGGAGGCGACAATAAACAGCGTTGTTTCAGGATTTAGATGTCTCAGCGTTTCGACAATATGCGTACCATCGATGTTCGATACAAAGTGTACATTCAGACGTTCATGTCCATATGGCTTCAGCGCTTCTGTCACCATCACCGGGCCCAGATCGGATCCACCAATTCCAATATTCACGATATCTGTAATAGATTTCCCCGAGAATCCAGTCCACGCACCCGAACGAACCTGTTCACTAAACTCGCGCATGTGTGCCAGAACGCTGTTGACTTCAGGCATCACGTCCTCACCATCCACAAAAATGGGGCGGTTTGAACGGTTCCGGAGCGCTATATGGAGAACAGCACGATTTTCAGTAATATTTATTTTTTCACCCGAAAACATCTTCTCAATCCAGGAAGTAAGATCGGCCTGCTTAGCGAGATCAAACAGGAGTCGCATAGTCTCTTCAGTGATTCGATTTTTCGAGTAGTCCAGCAGAATAGGGCCGAACTCACTGCTGAATTTGTTAAAACGATTCGGATCGCTTGCAAATAAGTCTCGCATCTGCGAATCTGCGGAAGCAGTAAAGTGCAAGTCCAGCGCCTTCCATGCAGGGCTGTTGGTTAGATGGCTCATCCTTGATTTCTCCTCTAAAAACTCCGGTTGTTTATAGTTCAATTTCAGCCTATTATCGGCAGTTTTGATCGTTAGTGGTATATAGTTGAAGTATCCATTTTTGCCCGAGCCCGTCCCAATTCTATATACTGTAATCAAAATCAGCGCACACGCCATAGATTTAAACTATGGTCGCAGGAGAAGAATTTTTAGACAGGATTATCAGGATTAACAAGATTAGGCTATCTGATAAGAACTGATTAAAATGACTGCACATGTATTTAATTTGACTTAATCCTGTAAATCCTGATAATCCTGTCTAAAAAACAATATCTTTCTTTTCTGCAATAGTTGCTACTTTGTAATAGATATTGAAAGCAAATGAACTCAATTTAACTTTGAAAGTATTAATTCTATGACTACCTTCTCTGATTCCCTCGCAATTCAGACGGGAGTGGTAAGTCAAATAGACTTACTTATACCCATTCTCGGAAATCGATTCCAGGAGCTTTTGGCAGCGTTCTGTACCAAGCAGGCTCATACTGACCCGCGGCATATGCACTCTGTCACTTGGCAGAGCGATTGAGATGGTGTGTGCGATAGGTGTGAAAAGCAGGGTTTGGCTGCCGCTTCGGGCCGCGGAGAGATGGAATTCGACACCCATAGAATCCATTTTGTCTGCAGTTCGTATTCCGAAAGAAGGATCGATAAAATTTCTTCCCTCAAAAATTCGTATGGCAGGCATATCGAGACACCCCTCGCCTATGTTCTCTATCCAGGGTACATCGGCGTTTACAATAAGCTCCAGATTAGGCGAGTGCCGCTGCAAGAATGTGACCCCTTTGCGAGCCACATCCATCGCGCACTCCTCCGCCATTACCAGCATGGCACCGATGTGCGGTGAATTCAGCCGTCGAACGGCCTCAACCACCGTATAGAGAGTCACCCGCGGATCCAGCGCCTTACCTTCGATGATATCTCCATCAAAAGTGGTATCTTCTTTAAATGTCCAGGCCGTTCGATAGGGGCGGATTCCATCCCCGTGCATAACCAGCCGTTTTTCATCCCCCACCATCTCTACTTCACCTTGAATAGGGAAAAAACGAGTATTTTCCTTGCCCAGATAGTCCCATGCTTGAAGGGTGGCATTGGCAAATATCTCCGGTTGATTACCCCAGCAGCGCGCATGGAATCCGCCTCCCTGCTCTTCCGAACGCGGCCCATAGACACATCCACCAATCTCGTCCATGTGTGCGACCAGAACCGCTTTAAGGTCTGAGGGTGCAGCTCCCACTTTCTGGAACAGACAGAATCCGTCCTCTACGAATGTTCGATTGAAACTATTTCCAAAACGTTTTGTTAGCAGTTTTATTACGGGACCGCAGGAAGTACCCACCGAAGGAGCCTCTGTAAGCGCTTTGAGAAACTCTTTATCAACAGACATTATCACATCCTCAATACAGATATTTACCTCTGTAAATATACTCCTGCACCAATCGAATTCCCTTTATTGATTGAACCACGAATTACGCTAATTTCGTGAATAAATTCATTAATGGTTCACATTTATTGCCCTGACGAATTTATTAGCGAAATTAGCGTAATTCGCGGTTCAAAATCTGAATCCGAAGTTTAGATGATGATAATAAATCAGTTATGAATATGTTTTAAATCTTTTGAGAGTGACGCATATACGTGAAACAAAGGTCTTTCGCCCTATTCTCTCGAACTATAAGGGCATACTAATTTAAGGATTTCTATGATACTCCTCCTTGGAATGATGGCAGCATCGATGACATACACCTCAATAAAATCACCTACACAACTTCACTGGAACCATGTCGGCCCCGGAATATGGCGCGCATTAATAGGGAAGAAGGATGCTCTCAATCTTCTTTCTGCAGCAGATGCCCATCCCTTAAAAGAAGGGCTGAAGAAGCTGCCTAAGATCGAATTTGCCCCCATCAATCTGGAACAGTCGTCTGGCGAAGTATTCGGTGGCCATGCTGTTGCACGAATCCCTCTGCTGCCCGATGAAAAGCTGTACGGCCTTGGCCTGCAGATGCATGGCAGCAATCGCAGGGGAAGAGTCTACCACTTACGTATGGATCACTATTCCGCAGGTCAGGATCGCCTGCATGCGCCAACGCCGCTCTATTTCAGCAGCAGAGGATATGGAATTTTCTTTAACACGGCACGCCCCATCACGATCTATGCTGGGGTTGGGAATCGACTAGGAGATGCTGGAAATCCTCCCGCAAGAGATAGAAACACAGACCCTGCCTGGGAAGCCCAGCCATCTTCTGACAGCGTAGAGGCGTCTGTTCAAGCTCCTGGGATGGAGGTATACCTGTTTGCCGGACCAACTCCGATGGATGCCTTACGACGATATAATCTTTTCTCTGGCGGCGGGGCGCTGCCTCCTCGCTGGGCGCTGGGTTTCTGGCATCGAGTGCCGCTTGAAGCCTCGGCAGAAGAGGTGCTGAAAGAGACGGCAGAGTTCGACAAGCGTGGTTTCCCTTTGGACGTACTTGGCCTGGAACCCGGGTGGCAGTCTCGTTCATATCCAGGCTCGTTTGTCTGGAGCGAAAAGCGATTTCCAGACCCGGCAGGCTTTATGCAGAAGATGAGCACAAATCACCTCAAAGTCAACCTATGGGAGAATCCGTACATCGCCGAAAGCTCCCCGCTGTACGCGCCGTTGAAATCATATTTTGCTTCCCATACGGTATGGCTGGGAGCCGTTCCTGATCTGAACATCCCGCAGGCAGCAGAAATTGTGCGAGCGCATCACAAAAAAGTGGGTACCGATCTGGGAATCAGTGGCTACAAAATTGATGAGGTTGATGGGGTAGACGTTTGGCTTTGGCCAGACCATGCCGCTTTTCCTTCGGGAATTCCTGGCGATCAGATGCGTCAGGTGTACGGAGTACTCTGGCAGCGAGAACTCGAAAGACTCTTCCGAGATTCCGGCAAAAGAACCTTCGGACTGGTGCGCGGTTCAAATGGAGGTGCAAGCAGATTTCCGTTCGCTATCTACAGCGATACTTACGATCATCGCGAGTACGTTACCGGAATCACAAGCGCCGGCCTTGCTGGCGTGATGTGGTGTGCGGAGGCTAGATCGGCAGCTAATGGTGAAGAGTGGGTGCGCAGAATGCAGACTTCCGTGCTATCCCATATTTGTCAGCTCAATGCGTGGTCGGATGGCACTAAACCGTGGAGTTTCGCAGGTTACGAAGAGCCAGTAAAGAAAGCAATGATGTTTCGGATTGAGATACTGCCATATCTATATACTGCTTTTGCGCAGTACCACTACCAGGGAACTCCTGTCATTCGGGCGATGTCGATTGTCGATGGAGGCGAAGAGATAGACCAGTATATGCTAGGCGATGAAATTCTCGCTGCGCCTATGTTCACAGGGGAGAAGACCCGCTCGGTTCGACTTCCAAAGGGCAGGTGGTACGATTACGATACAGGCAAACTGGCTGGAAACGGAGAGACTATAAAGGTAACGCCTGCTCTGGATAAGATGCCGCTCTACGTGAGAGAGGGAGCGCTCATTCCAACGATTCCGGCTCAGTTGAGGGCTGGATCGCTGCTTAAAAATACGCCACTGCTTATAAGAATGTATGGTAACACATTTCGAAATGGTCTACTTTACGATGACGACGGTGAATCGTTCGACTACGAAAAAGGAAAATTCGGATGGTTTACTCTGACATCTGATTCTTTAGATGGCGGTAAAATCGTTCGCGAATCTGGTGTCTGGGAATGTTCTTATCGTACTCTGAACTGGAATAAGATCAGCAAAGAATGAAATAGAAATGCAACTGGAAGAGTGCATCTAATCCAAGGTACAATAGAGGTTATTGCAAAAGTCAGTGCAAATGCATATTTCAGCCCTCACCTCCCGACCCCCTCTCCCAAAAACAGGAGAGGGGGAGACAAGGGCATCGGTTTTTCAATTTGATATAGCGTTATGATCTTACTACGTGCGCATATTTCGCGAAATGGCAGCCAGGATACCACGAATTTAAATCTCCCCCTCTCCTGTTTTTGGGAGAGGCGGTCGGGGGGTGAGGGTTGATTTTTACGTTTCTGACTCTGCCAGGTTAAGGATTGTGACGTTTTTGGTATGAATGTGTGGAGAGCAAGTATGCCCATCAGAGCCAGTATTGAAACAGTCGAAGATGCCTTGAACAGAGGGATGCAGCGTGCTCGCGTCTACGACTGGAGCGGTGCAGTGGAAGCTTTTCGCAAGGCAGTTGCATTAGATCCTGATAATATTGAAGGGCGATTTCGGCTTGGCTGGAGTCTCTGGAATCGGGCAGAATCTGAGAAACCGACTCTGGCAGATATGGCGATGGCGTATGGAGCGCACGTCTTCGGTTTTGAACAGACAGCAAAAGATGGAAAACGCAAATTCCAGGTCTACCGGCAACTGCTTAGTGATTCTCTCTACTATCTGCGTTCAGTAGTGGAACGTGATGAAAATCATGCCCGCGCGCACCACTATCTTGCTAAGACTCTTCATGCGCTGGATCGCAGGGAAGAGGCGGAGCAGGAAGCGCGAAGAGCTGCTGCCCTGGAACCGGAAAACACTGCCTATCGTGGACTTGCTGCCTCCTTTGAACAGGCCACCACCCCGGTCGAGAAACCAGAAGAGGCAAAGGGGCTCACCTGGGACGATCTTATCCTGGATGCGAAAACTAAAAGGGAACTTCGGCAGATGCAGCTCATGATGGAGAAACCCGATCTGGCAGAAGGTCTCGGAGTACAGCCTCCTACCGGCATACTCCTCAAAGGGCCTCCCGGTACCGGCAAAACAACTATCGCCCGAATTCTTGCGAATGAAGCGAAGTGTAATTTCTACGCTATTACTCCTGCTGATATCCACCAGATGTATGTAGGTGAGAGCGAAAAGCGCGTGCGAGATCTGTTTGCCAAAGCTCGCGCCAATCCTCCTGCCATTATCTTTGTAGATGAGATCGATGCTCTGCTGCCTATCCGCCAGGGCGGTGTAGCAATTCACTCCGATAAAGTGGTCAATCAGTTTCTTCAAGAGATGGATGGAATTCAGCAGAATAGCCAAGTTTTTTTGATCGGTGCCACCAACCGCCCGGATATGCTCGATCCAGCACTACGCCGCGGCGGTCGTCTTTCGCGCGAGATAGAGATACCCATTCCCGATCTCGAAGCGCGCAAACAACTCTTTCAGCTATCGACAAAACATGCCACTTTGGGAGAAGATGTGGGTATCAACCATCTTGCTGCCCTCACTGAAGGCTACTCCGGCGCCGATATAAAAGCGCTTGTGAACGAGGCTGGCCTACAGGCTCTTATTCGTATTTCGGACAGCACAGATAATGAAGAATTAAAATCTGTGAACATGCTGGATTTCACGGCAGCGCTGGAGAATTTGGGATAGACTAAC
The DNA here is from genome assembly GCA_025352825.1 of Chthonomonadaceae bacterium. GTDB lineage: Bacteria > Armatimonadota > Chthonomonadetes > Chthonomonadales > Chthonomonadaceae > JANXSG01. Next base: position 10,096 of record JANXSG010000254.1, read on the forward strand.
TAGCCCCCACCCCCTGCCTCTCTCCCAAAAACAGAAGAGGGGGTGACTAAATTGGGAATCTCAGCCCATGCAGGGAGCGCTTTAACCTCACCCCCTGCCCCCTCTCCCAAACTGCTCGTTCCTCGCAAGGGAGAGGGGGGTGACTAAATCGGGAATTGCAAAGCCCATCTCCAGTCGCTAGACGCTCCCTGCATGGGGAGGGGGGGTAAGGCGCGATGGCAATTTGTAATTATTTGAAAGATTAGCAACTACCTACAATTTATACTTTTTGAAAACATATCAATTAAGGAGAATGAATGTCGAAACTGATATTACTAAGGCACGGACAGTCCACTTGGAACCTGGAGAATAGATTTACCGGATGGATAGATGTGCCGCTCACGCCACTGGGAGAAGAGGAAGCAAAAGAAGCTGGTTTCAAAATCAAAAAGGCGGGGATTAGACTGGATGTTGCCTACACATCGGCTCTCCTGCGAGCACATGAGACACTCACACTTTGTCTCGAAACTGCCGGACAGTCAGGACTGCCTACCCACTTTGATCAGGCACTGAATGAGAGGCACTATGGAGATCTTCAAGGGCTGAACAAGGATGAGACAGCGCAGAAGTTTGGAGCAAATCAGGTGAAGCTCTGGCGCAGAAGCTACGATGTGCAGCCTCCCAATGGGGAGAGCCTGAAGGATACAGCCGCACGCACGCTTCCTTATTTCGAAGCAAATATCATCCCGGAGCTCAAAGCAGGAAAGAATGTCATAATTTCAGCGCATGGGAACAGTCTGCGAGCAATCGTAATGCAGCTGGATCAGCTCACTCAGCAGCAGGTGCTCGAACTTAACATCCCGAACGGAATTCCTATAGTTTACGACTGCGATAGTGATGGCAAGCCGAAGAGTAAAACCGAGTTGTAGGGTGATAGGGTATAGGCGTTATTTGAACTCGGATTAAACGGATTTAAGGATTTACATGATTGTGCGCCCTTTTATCATAGTTAATCTACAAATTCGTTTAATCCGAGTTCAGACACTAATTTTGATTCGCCTTACACGTTCGAAGCCATACCTGCGACGGCGGATTATCAGTTCCTTTCCAGGAGTAGGGATCCGCTCCAGCTACAGGGACAATGCACCTTCGGTCCGCAGTGGCAGGGGTTTCTCCTTCATGTACCTGCCAGGGCAGGAGTGACCATGCATTACAGTAGTGGTTCACCAGCACACGCCTATACACAGAACTTCGATTTTTTCGTGAGCGATGCAGTAAATAGCCATTAAAAAATACGACCGCCCCCGCTTTCACTTCCACAGGAATTTCATTGCTAGCATCAAAACCATAACTTTCAGGAGCAAAGTCGAACTCGTCGGCACTATTATGGGCACGCTGGGGATAGAGATAACCTGTCCGATGGGACTGCGGAATAACGTACAAGCATCCATTCTGAATAGTGGCATCGTCCATCGCAATCCAGGCCCCCACCAGTGAACGGTCACGTGTGGGTATATATATCTCATCCTGATGCCACGCCTGCCCTTGGAACTCAGGAGGCTTAACAAATAGCATCGACTGCATACACTTCACGCTTCCATCCCAGTAAGGCAAGTGGGCCGCCGTGATCTGGCTGAGAACTCCACAAACCGCAGCATGTTTAGTAAACCGCAGCATCGTTGGGCTCACAAAATGCGGCTGATGTATACATAGGATACTCTTTAAGACATCTGCATCGCTGAAGCTGGAAGCGGCAGGAATGATGCCTTCACAGGGATATTCTCCACGAGCAATGCGGATAGTATCTCGTTTTAGTTCCTCTATTTCATCTGGGTTTACCAGATCGGGCATTACCAGAAATCCGTTTTCAATATAGCTTTCCACCTGACTTGGTGTAGCTGGCTGGTGAACATCAATTCTTTCCAACACTGGACTTGACATTGTGCATACTCCTAATCAACCCAAATACTTCCAGAAACTCTTGTTCTAGAATTGGTATAATCGCTTCCACGGCTGTCTTTCTACATAGATACTCCTGCATAGATGTTACCCCGTATTCTGTTATCCCACACGGAATAATATTATCAAAATGCTGCATGTTAGGGCATACATTGAGCGCGAATCCATGCGAAGTAATCCATCGGCTCGCTTTAATCCCGATGGCGGCAATTTTTATCGGGCGATTTGATTTGAGATCTACCCAGACGCCGGTGTGCGGTGAAAAACGCCCTGCATTAATATCGAAATAAGACAGCGTACGAATTAATACCTCTTCTAAATTTCTTAGGTAGCGATGCAAGTCTGGCTGGTGAGGAGGGGTGTTGAGATTGAGGATTGGGTAGCCCACCAGTTGTCCGGGACCGTGATAGGTGACATCTCCGCCTCTATCGGTCTCAACAAAAGAAATTCCTTCTCTTGCAAGGTGTTCCGATTTTGTAACTATATTGGATTCACTGCCGCTTCGGCCGATGGTGATGGTGGCTGGGTGTTCCAGCAGGAGCAGAGTGTCCGAGATAGAGTTTTCAAATCTCTGTTCGGCAAGACTTCTTTGAATTTCTAATGCTGTGATGTAGTCCATTTCACCCAGTTGTCGAATATCACAGGAGGGTGGATTCATCACTTTGGTCTCGCTTTCGTATGCGATGGCAACACCCCCCATTTTCTCAACCGCTCCGAGAACGCATCTACCCACATATCCACGGTTTCATATAACAGCCATAGAATCGCTCCAAATATCGCTATTGTTTTGAGCAGAAGCATATTTGAGAATGCGTACGCTATAAGCTCGAAAACATGCTCTGGCCGATGCAGCAAATCCCAGGAGTTCATCCTTGGAATGAGACCGAGATAGACTCCCAGAGAGATCAATAAGAAGAAAGGCGGGGCAAGATAGAAAAGATGAATTCTGGTCTTTCGTAGGAGAGCTTCGACCGGGCGAATTGAGAGCACAAAACACAGTACACCGTACCCGCTGTAGAGTATAAAGAAGAGGCCGTATGTCGCTGCTTCAAGAAGACCGCCTTTATCTTTATCGGAGAGGCTTCGCAGCTGTTCGAAACGCGAACCGAGTAGCAGATGCCTCCATTCTGTGAGTAGATAGCATGTGTTGGGTAGAAATGCCAGCCAGAAAATCGCCAGTGGGAGCCAAAATATCCATGGAACGGATCTTTTTCGAATAGTGAGAGAATCCACTCCAGCCGCAAGTATATATCCTGCAGGAACCGAAATAGTAGCCAGCATCAGATTCCAAAATATCCACTTCAATGACTGCATAGTGCTCTTTCCCTAAGGAGTACCCACATTTCACCTTCACTATACAACATACGAACGTCGCACGCAAAATACTTCAATTGTTCCAAGATCATTGTTTGAGGGCAAAAATAGAATCAGGTCGATCTCGATGGATTGAAATCGCCCTGATTAGCGCCAGCCACATTCTGTTACGATTTCTTCTGTGTGGCGTGACCACCGAACTCGTTCCGCAGAGCGGCTAATACCTTCATACTGAAACTATCATCCTGACGGGATCGAAACCGTAGATACAGAGAGAGTGCAATTACTGGAGCAGGGACTGCATGTTCTATACTCTCCATGACTGTCCATCTGCCCTCGCCGGAGTCTTCCACATAGCCTCGAATCTGATCGAGGTTGGGATCTTTTGAAAATGCATCTGCAGCCAGATCAAGCAGCCACGATCGCACTACGCTTCCATGCCGCCAGAGTTCGCAGGTTGCGTGCAGATCGATATCCGGATAGGGACCAGATTTAAGTATTTCAAATCCTTCTGCGTAGGACTGCATCAGCGCGTATTCGATTCCGTTATGAACCATCTTAGTGTAGTGCCCTGCCCCGGATGGCCCTGCATGAAGCAGTCCATTCTCTGGAGCAAGTGATTTTAGCAGTGGTTCCACTTTCTGAAACGCCTCCGCATCTCCACCCACCATCAAGCAGTAACCTTCTGTCAATCCCCAGATACCACCCGAAGTACCGGCATCCAGAAAATGAATTCCGCGTGGTTTTAGTTCATTGTATCTGCGCACAGAATCGGTATATTTTGAATTTCCGCCATCAATGATCACATCACCAGGGCTTAGCAGATCGGCGGCTTCATTTACCACAGAATCAGTAATCTTGCCAGCCGGAACCATACTCCACACTATTTTAGGCGACTGCTCTAATTTACCCGCCAGATCTTTGAGTGAGCCTACGCCCACAGCCCCAATGGAACGCATTCGATCCTGAGCTTCAGAAGCAGGATCGCTCCCAACCACACGGTGGCCGTATTTTGTGAGACGTTCGGCCATATTTCCACCCATCTTACCTAGTCCTACTATTCCTATCTCCATGGACTTCCTACCTCCTCCGAGAGTACAAAACGAAATAAATTACATCATGTTAATTTCGGTCGAATTGATCGTGCGCGTTAGGCAGATACGATATGCAAACGAATGTGTACGGTAAATCTATTCTAAACGTACTGCCTATCAAGCTGAAGATAGAATACCCGATTCATATAGTCCTTACAAGATATTCCGCTTTGACGCGCATTTCGCTGCTGATTCTAAGAGCACATCATCACTGTTCAAGGTAAACTGAATCTAAGTACAGTTATGTTTTCATTGAGAAGATGCCGCGATACTCTTACAAGGTACCGATGGAATAAGGAGCTTTAAAATAATGTCGGATGGAGAGATATCCACGGAGTTAGTGGACTATGTACGAGATTTATTCGCACCATCAACAGAGGATTTCGAAATGCTGACGCGAGGGGCAAAAGATTTTGGGATGCCAGAAGGCTGGGAGATCTCCCCCGATGTAGGTCGGCTTTTCCAGACGTTATGCCGTGCTGTGGGAGCAAAAAGTGTGGTTGAATTTGGGACTTTCGCCGGGCACAGCGCACTCTGGTTTGCACGAGCGCTCCCAGAGGATGGCAAGGTACTCTCCATCGAACTCGATTCTGATTATGCTGCCTTTACGCGCTCGCAGTTAGATCGACTAAAGGATTCAGAAAAGATTGAGATTCGGATAGGGTCTTGTCTGGAAATGCTGCCAATCCTGGAGTCGGAAGTGGAAGCGTCTGGCCAGAAATTCGATGTCATATTTCTGGATGCCGACAAAGCTCACTATCCAGAATTTCTGAATTGGGCAGAAGGTGTCCTTCGAAAAGGAGGCCTTCTTCTGGCTGATAATGTTCTGCGTTCTGGCTCGTGGAATGGCCAGAAACTTCTTGATACAGATGCAGATGACCCGCGTATAATCGCCATTCGAAAATTCAATCAGATGCTAGCTACACATCCAAAATTCACATCTATCATTGTGCCAATGCGTTCTGGTGTGGCTGTGGGGATTTTTGATGGATAGGTTACAACTCGTTAGTCTGTACCCTCATCCCCGGCCCTTTTCCCTGATTCCCTCGTAC
>JANXSG010000250.1 GCA_025352825.1 Chthonomonadaceae bacterium
AGTTTTGGGGAGGGTGGGCACAGTAATATCTATTTTGCACTTGGTCGTTTGTTTTAAGGTAGTGTATTTTTCCCTGCGGTAAAATCCGGTTTGGTAGCAAGTAGAATCTTCAGAATATTTTGACGATCTTCATGAGATAGATTGGAAAATTCGGCTTGTTGTTTTTTTTCTGATAGAACCTCGAAAAGTCGTCGGTAGATATACTCTTTAACAAGTATTGGGAGCGAATCAAACTCTGGTGAATAGATCAGAAAGCTGCAGGGATACCTAAACAGACGCGTTTTCAAATCCAAATCAGCCAATGATCTGCCCAGGCTATCTTTTAGAGCATCCGGTTTGAATTTCGAAGTACCAGTGATTGGTGATGTTAATGGCTGCTCTTTTACCATAAGTATTCCCTGCAATAGAGATTCTCCCACGCCTTCAATTCGATGTGTAGTGCTTTCAGAAATAGTTCCTCCTGGCCTATCGAGCGCTTCGTTCATCACACTGTTATAGCGCAGGGCTCTGCGGGTCTCATAGCTCGCGCGAGTTATCAGATTATGAATATGAGTCTGATGTTCCGCCACCATGAGGGCAGCGATATCACTCGTTTTTGCCAGGTAAGGATTGGTATCCACTTTCCCCTCAAGACTGGTGATATTCGCGCCTAAATTCAGATTCATAGTCGGAACCTGAGCGGCGCTCTCCACTGTCTGATTTCCCATGTGTCGCTGTAGGCCATGTTTACCTGTGACATACCATCCACCCCAACGCTCTTTTAACGGACTCTCATCCGTGGTCGCATAGCTGCCTTCAGAAAAAATAGCCTGCCCCGCATGGTCCGTATACACCGACCTCATAAGCAGGCCAGGAACACCGCGAGTAAGATTTGAATCGTGGCACTGCAGGCAGTCGTCAGTTTTACGTTCAAATTTTGGTTTATTCGCCTGCTGCTGATTTAGAGTGTAGAAGACAGTACCCAACTTAGGATCCTGAGCGGCCACTTCCACCACGCTTCCATTGGGAACCCAGCCTATGTAAGTTCTCTCATTGAAATAGAGGGCACGGGGTGTTCGAGGAGAGATGACGTCACGTTGAAAGCTGGTCTTAGAAAACACGAGCAGTTGTGAAGAGAGTGGAATTTTCAGATTATGCAGCACCGAAGACAGATATCCATTCTTAGAATTAAACTCCAGATGTACATCGCCGTTATCCAGCCGGTGCTGTAGTTCGGTGATTTCGTTGGCAGGAGTAGATCCGTAATAGTTAATAGCGGGATCTTCACAGTCGTGCTCGGTTTGAGGAATACCTGCTCCAATTAATGGCAGGAGGCCTGAAACCATCATGATAAGCGCCGCACTGCGCATTACACGATTAATATTCATCTAAATCTATCTGACTTTCTAAAAATTCATTTACGACGTAAACTAAACCACACCGTAGCACACTTTTTCACGGTTTAATATTTGACAGATTGGCGGTTGGTATGGCTATAATAGTAGGCTTCATCCAACTGCTTGCCCGGGTGGCGAAATGGCAGACGCAAGGGTCTTAAAAACCCTGGCCGTAAGGCATGCGGGTTCGAGTCCCGCCCCGGGCAATTCTCATTGTATTGATAACTGCAAACACATCTGATATAGTAAACGAGAATATCTATACAAGCCGCAAAAAGTCTTCGACAGTCAAGCCAGCATCACGAGCTATACCCCCCCATGGTGAAGGCATTTATTTGATTATGACGCGGTATCTTCAAGATTCTCATGCCGTTTGACATCACAATATGCTTGCCTTGCCTCACAATTGAAAATCCCGCTTTCTCCAGTGCCGCCACTGCTCGCAAATGAGGAATATCAGGAATCTTAGGCATCTTCAGGCCGCAACTTCCACTTCCTTGATTTGCAAACCGATCACTTGCTCGTCTACAACAGAAAGATATTCTTGTAATGATTCTTTAATGTTAGCGATTGCCTCGTCCTCGGTTTCGCCCTGCGACCAACAGCCTGGTAATCCTGGACAAGAGACCGAATACCCTTCTTCAGAGATATGTAGCACGACTTTATATTTCATATTAGTATTCCTTAAGTATTACTCCTATTAGGCTTAATAAATCACACAGCTTCCGGATATGATCCCAATACCCGCACAAACAGCGACTGTTCCTTCAACAGCCCGATCGATTTCTCCACTGCCTTATCCCGAATATGCCCTTGAACATCGATATAGAACACGTACTGCCAGGCCGCTGTCTTGGTAGGTCGCGATTCGATCATAGTTAGATTCACATCGTACTTTTCGAAAGCATTGAGAGCGTGTACTAGTTCACCGGCACGGTTATGAACCGAGAACATCAGAGATGTCTTATCTTTGCCTGTCGGCTCCGGCTCGTTATATCCCAGTACTAGGAACCGAGTTCGATTCGACGGATTGTCCTCAATATGTTCGCAAAGTACCGGCAGTCCGTATCTTTCTGCTGCAAGTGAAGTCGCGATGGCAGCGCTCTCTTTATCCGCTGAAGCCAGTTCGGCTGCCTTCGATGTGCTGGAAGCCTCGATCTCTTCGATGTTAGGCAGATGGTTACGCAGCCATTGCCGGCACTGTGCCAGAGGCTGAAAATGCGTATAGAGTTTTTTCACCTGTTCCAGATTTTCACAGTGTGTGAGCAGATTATGTGTAATAGGCTGATAAATCTCCGAGACAACCCTCAGATTAGAGTTCATAAAGGTATCGAGCGTTTCTGGCACCACACCTGCCCAGGAGTTTTCGACTGGCACCAATCCATAGTCTGCACTGCTTCGTTCTACCGTCGAAAACACATCAGCAATACTCTCGACAGGTTTGAAAGAGCAGCTAGTACCGAATTTTGCAATACTTACCAGATGGCTGAAAGTACCTTCTGGCCCGAGGAAAGCCACCATCAGGGGTTTTTCGAGCGCTCGGCATGCGGAGATGATTTCACGATACACTGAGCGCACCGCCGTACCTTCCAGCGGCCCTTTATTTAAACTTAACAATCGTTTAAATACAGAATGTTCTCTTTCCGGGGTAAAATAGTGAGTCTTAGTGTGGGATTTAGTATGACCCACCTGCTGCGCTAGCTCCGCGCGGCGGTTGAGCAGCGTAAGCATCTGCTCATCTACACTGTCTATCTCTTTACGCAAATCCAACAAACTCATGGTAGTGAGGTATCCTTCAGTGTGGCAGCTTCCCGCAATATCCAGGAAGCAGGTCTGCAATACTTTCCCGAAATTGTATCGACGTTTATATTCTCGTACTATTGATAATTATCCTGCATATCCCTGTCAGCCTGGAGGCTCTGGAAGGAATTTCAACATATGGCTCGAGGCGGTTGGTTCCGCAAACAGTCGCGCAACGGCGCAGCCGAAGCGACTGTCCCTGATGGTTTATGGAGTAAGTGTCCCCGATGTGGGGTGATATCGTTCGCACGGGATGTCGAGCGAAATCTGAACGTCTGTCCAAAGTGTGAATATCATCATCTCATCACTGTGGAGCAGAGGTTAACTCTGACTGTGGATGAAAATAGCTTTGTAGAGATGGATGCTGGAATTACTTCCCTCAATCCGTTAGCTTTTCCGGATTATGATGACAAGCTGAATTCAGACCGTGCGAAAACCGGACGTAAAGAAGCCATCGTAACAGGCCGTGCGAAAATCGATGGCCAGACTTTGCTCATTGGAATCGCTGAATTCGGTTTTCGTGCAGGTTCCATGGGCGGAGCTGTGGGAGAAAAAATAGTTCGCCTTCTCGAGTTAGCCGAACAAGAGAATCTGCCGGTAATACTATTTACTGCCTCTGGAGGGGCACGAATGCAGGAAGGTTTGCTCTCTCTCATGCAGATGGCAAAAACGAGCGCAGCTTTGGCGAGGCTGGATCAGGCACGAATTCCTTATATTGTGGTTATCACGCATCCTACCACGGGAGGAGTTTATGCCTCTTATGCCGCACTTGGGGATGTCATTATAGCAGAGCCAGGAGCTACCGTTGGGCTGGCAGGCCGCAGAGTAGGAAATCAGGATATGGGAGCTAAACTTCCTGAAGATTTTCAGACTACTGAGTTCCAATATCGATGTGGGATGGTAGATCAGATAGTTCACCGCCGAGATGTTCGCGGCACACTGGGAAAGCTTTTAATGTTTCTCACGGAGGCGCGAACATATGTTAAATAATCCACTCGATTTTGAAAAGCCTATCGCAGAGCTAGACGACTTGATCGACGAGTTTAAATTAGCGTCTCGTGAACCGGAAATGCGTGCAGATGCAGAGTTAAAGGGGATTGATATAGAACTACAGATCGCCGAGCTCGAAACAAAACGGGAGGCGCTGATGACCCAGATATTTGCAAATCTCACCCCGTGGAACGAAGTCCAGATGGCACGGCATAAAGACCGGCCCTACACGCTGGACTATATACGCACTATTTTTAAAGATTTTATGGAACTGCATGGCGACCGTACCAATGCAGACGACCCTGCGATTGTAGGTGGATTTGCAAAATTTCAAGGGGAGTCGGTGGTGGTACTCGGGCATCAGAAGGCGCGTGATCTCAAGGAGAGGCAGCTTCGCAACTTTGGAAGCGCTCGCCCATCGGGATTCCGTAAGGCGTTGAGGTTGATGAAACTTGCTGAGAAGTTCTCCCGGCCTTTGATAATCTTTGTAGATACCCCTGCCGCAGAAGCCAATCTTATGGCGGAAGAGGAAGGTATTAGCTCTACGATCGCCATCTGCCTTCGAGAGATGTCTGTGCTGCGCACTCCAATTATCGTCGTGATTATCGGTGAGGGTGGCAGCGGTGGAGCGCTTGGCATTGCCGTAGGCGATACTATATTGATGCTGGAGCACGCGGTCTATTCTGTCATCCCTCCCGAAGGCTGTGCTGCTATCTTATGGAGTGACAGAAGCCGTGCTCCGGAAGCTTCTGCCGCTCTCAAACTAACTGCAAAACATGCGGCGGAGTTTGGGTTAATTGATGAAGTGATCGGAGAACCACTCGGTGGCGCCCATCGCGATCATCCTCTTATTGCGGAATCGGTAAAATCGTCACTTTCATATCATCTCGATGTTTTGAAGAATCTATCGATACAGGATCTGGTTGATCGGCGGTACAGCAAATTCCGAAACATGGGAAGATGGGAAAATACAGATATTACCACCGCAGTTGTCCATGTATCCAGTTCGGACTAATCCATTTTCCCCCGTGAGGAGTTTTCATGCGCGCTATTATGCTGTCTGTTGTTTCACTTATTTCTTGTGTTGTCGCTCAGGCAGCAACGCCTCCAATATTATTAAAAGACGTTCATAGAATTGTCTGCCTCGGCGATAGCATTACGCAGCAGGGAGAAGTAAAAGGTGGATACGTCTGGATTATCAAGCAGTACTTAACAGCCCTGTATCCAGACCAGAAAATTGAAGTCATCAATGCGGGAATTTCGGGGCACAGATCAAATGATATGCTTGCGCGTTTGGAGAAGGATGTTTTATCGAAGAAGCCCCAACTGGTTACAATAAGTGTCGGTATCAACGATGTGTGGCATGGATTTCAGGATAATCACCCCAAAGGAGATGGACCTCGAGGAATCCTATTGAAAGATTTTACACACAATGTGGATAAAATAGTATCTAAAATTGTTAATTCTGGATCGAAAGCAGTGGTATTATCCACGACGGTCATCACGGAAGAACCGAAAGCAATCGAGAATAAAAAGCTGCTGGACTATAATCGTGCTTTGCGCCAGATCGCAAAAAAACACAATGCCATATTCGTTGATCTGCAAAAATCGTTTCACAAAGCGATAAACCTCTACTACGATACCTCTCCTGCCCACAAAAAAGTACTAACAGTAGACGGGGTACACTTGAACCCCGAAGGCAATCGATTCATGGCTAAATCTATCCTGAACGCGTTGGGGGTAACTCCAGCAATGCGCATGCCGTTCAAGAAGAGTATCGAGTAGGGTACATTTTTTTTGAGTGAAAAGCGCTCCGGGCTTAATCTGAACTTACCCCAGATCATAACCGGAAAGGCTGCCAATTTCTGTTCCATCCGACTGAATTCGCAAAGTGCCGAAGTGAACTACTCGTGCTGAAGATGGTGTTCTTATGGGCGTGAGAACCCCGAAAGTGCGACGGCGGAAATCGATTGCCTGCAGAATCCCCATCCCTAAAAGTTGGCCATTACTCGCTTCTAATCCCAGTAGAACATGATTTAAGTCTGGAGCACGCGTTACCGTGAGTGATTTCATTTTTAGGTGCTGCATAATCAATCCCATCTCTGGTCGTTCCTGTGAAACATGACGATTGGCCATCATGAATAACTGATGATCCACTGTCTCTGCATAGTAAACTTTTATCCCGAGCCCAATTGATAGGTTGATAAACTTTAGAAGATGTGCTGCGAGAGGAGTACCATATCCCAGCCAGCTTCCAACGAAACTAACATCTTCGAAATTGTAGGTGGAAACTTGTGAATTCTGGAAATAGGCTGCGAACTTGAGCGATCGCCGCTGCCTGCGAAACTGCATACTTTTTTTCGTGATAATGGAAGGAATATTGGGAGTAATAACCTGGCAATTCTCTCGGCGACGAATGGGGCCAAGAATTGCCTCCAATTCTGAAGTACGCTGCATTGCTACTACATGATCTGGTTTAATCAGTTCAAAAAGTGTCTGGCTCAGTTCCCGCGCTTCCCTGCCCCGAATATAACCCCCCATATCCACAATACAAATGACCTCTTTACTTTCGGGCAGCAGATGCGTTATGGCGCGAAAATAAGGAGCTAGATGACCGGATGGGGAGATGGAACCTACAAAACCCAATTTCACGGAAGACATTTCTGAAAGTGCACGTACTGACGTATCCGTGAATCCGAGGCCAATACATCCGGGCGAGCCGATTTCAGACTGGCCAATATCACAGTCGAGAACGCTCACAGTGCGATTTGACCCTGTAATTCGGTTCACTAGTTCACGTACAAAGGTGGTTTTTCCAGTGTCTGTACCGCCCAGAATCAGAGTTCTTCCGGTGCTGAGACATAGATCAGAGAGAAGGGTTTCCCAATCCGGGTAGTCTCCATGAGGTAGATCGGTTTTCACACTTTACTCCACCTGATTCCGCCGAAGAATTTCCGAAATATCAGCTATACCTGAAATTATAAGCTTCCCACGTGTGCTCTGAATAGCCGTGAGATGGATTGGGAACGCGAGAGTAGAGAGATCGGCCGCCGTTTCAAAGCGACGTTTGAGGAAATTAAGCGGCCTGCCGGAGATAGGAATGCCAGCGACAACAAGTCTGCTGGGATCGATCTCCACCAGCTGGTCTCCATTCAGTCGTATCGGGCCGGTCATGTGAAAAGGAATCCCAATTCCCAACACTACTCTTTCAGAGGTTATGGTAACCAGATTATTATCTGAAAGTGTTACCCTTGTTCCACGCAGTGGTTCATCTTCAGGCGCTTCCCCTGCTAAGTATTCATCTATGCTTGCCTCTTCCATCGTTGCTGTGAAGAGAGCGCTTCTAACATGAGTGACATTTTTACCTTTGACTTCCACTCCTTTCAGTACTAAATGGAGAGTATCTAGCCGAAGGCTGCCATGCAGAAGTACATCCTCTCCATCGACCGACACATCCGAGAGGTGACCTCCTAACGTATCCTCGGCAGAACCAGTGACATGCACACGATAAGATCTTGCTGGCCCTATTACGTTCGGCAGTGAATCGCGAAATCTTCGTTCTGCGGCTCTATTGATGGCTCGCCCGCATCCCAGGGTAAAAACAACCGCAACTGTAACGATGATTGAAATTAATCTATACTGTTTGATATCGGTCATTAGGCAGAATGTTTCTTTCGTTGCAGCGCGCGATGAACTGTTTCGATTTCTATATATTAATTCGAATTGTGCAGGGCAATGGCAGAAGTATACCCTTCTGAAACGATACACAACTGATGTTCTGAAAGAAGATCGGCCGATACAACTTCAATAAGTTCAAAATATTTATTATTCAGCAATTTGCAAAAGTCTTAAGTAGTTGAAATACTCTTAACGCCCTCATCCCCATCCCCTCTCCCAAAAACAGGAGAGCGGGTGACAAAATTACGGGATTATCTTTTAATTGTTAAATTATTCTCACACGTCTCTATTCCAATGAGTGGAATAGAGAGAACCAACTACCGCTCTAGCTCCCCCTCTCCTGTTTTTGGGAGAGAGGATGGGGATGAGGGCTGAAACAAAAGAAGATGCTTCTCTTAATAATTCGTAATTGGATACCCGTAAAAGCACTAGATATTTAGTAAACCTGACTTGAAAATGTTAATCTTTACATAGTATACTGATTAAGTCAGATATATATAACAAGAGGGCTTTTTTATTGATACGATTAGTTGTGTCCTCGAAAAAGGTGGTCGACGAATGGGGTTTTTCAATTCGAAACTGAGGTATGCATTATGCGCTGCCGTTGATCTCGCAATGCAGCCACCTTTCGAAGCCTGTCAAAGCCGTGAAATCGCCCATCGCCAGTCGATACCCGGGCCGTATCTTGACCAAATTCTGGCTGCTCTTAAAGGTGCAGGAATAGTTCGGAGTGTAAGAGGAGCAGGTGGAGGCTATAGTCTTGCACGTACGCCTGATCGCATCAATGTAGGAGATGTTGTACGCGCCCTAATGCGAGGAGATCGACTTTTTTCCAGCAGTAGTGAGGACGACCCGACTGATTTCAATGCGCCTGGAGTGGGTTGGATAGTTAGAGACTTTGAAGAAAAAGTCGAAAGCAGTCTCACTGCACAGCTCGATTCGACCACTCTAGCTGATTTGGTGCAGCAAAAAATATCTCTCGACGATTCCCTTAGCTATATGCCCAGCATGTAAGGGAAAGCACTACAAGAAATATTACGCTGACTGCTCTTCGTCTGAAGAAATAGCAGCAGCAATACCAGAATTATAGGAGATTCCAATGCGAATCGCAAACAATGTGACAGAACTTATAGGGAACACCCCGCTCGTTCAGTTGAATCGCGTGACCGATGGGGCCAAAGCACGAATTGTATGTAAACTCGAATATTTCAACCCGCTGTCCAGTGTAAAAGATCGTATAGGGGTTGCGATGATTGAAGCGGCTGAGAAGTCCGGCCGCCTTACGAAAGATGTCACTGTACTCGAGTCGACAAGCGGAAATACAGGGATAGGGCTCGCTTTTGCCTGTGCTGCAAAAGGCTATAAGTGTACTCTGATAATGCCTGAAACGATGTCGCAAGAGCGAAGGTCGCTACTGCGTGCGCTTGGTGCTGAACTGATACTCACCCCTGGGCCAGAAGGAATGGCCGGAGCCATTCGGAAAGCTGAAGAGATATCTGCTGCTGCGCCCGGGAAGTACTGCATAGCGCAACAGTTTGAGAACCCCGCTAACCCGGAAATACATCGCAAAACTACTGCAGAGGAGATATGGAAGGATACAGATGGCACTATCGATATATTAGTAGCAGGAGTTGGCACAGGTGGAACAATCACAGGAGTAGGTGAGGTTATTAAAGCCCGAAAACCCGATTTCAAAGTGGTTGCGGTAGAGCCTGAGGGATCTGCAGTTCTGAGTGGTAAACCTAAAGGGCCACATACAATCCAGGGCTTGGGAGCTGGGTTTATTCCTGCTATCTTGAATACGAAGATCTATGACGAAGTGATCGCCGTTTCCAGTCAGGATTCCATGGAGATGGCGCGGAGAATGGCCAAAGAAGAGGGCGTCTTCGCTGGCATTTCTTCCGGCGCAGCTGTATGGGCAGCCAGAGAAGTTGCTCTGCGCCCCGAAAATGAGGGCAAGCTGATAGTAGTAATTATCCCCTCTACTGGTGAGAGGTATCTCTCCACACCTACATACTCGATCTATGCGGATCACCCCTAAATTTACTAAATATATTTTCGACCGTTTTCAATCTGCAGCTATTTCAAAAAAATAAAGTAGATCAAGTTTTATCGGGGGAATGGCGAGTGAATAGACGCATACTATGGATACGTGAACCATTTAGCGGCCTGTCTCATATTGTAGGAGCTGTACTTTCTGCCATTGGTCTTGTCGCGCTTCTACTGGTTTCGAATGGCAAATCAATGCATGTTTTGAGTTTTACAATCTACGGTTTGAGCCTGATCATACTATATACCGGCAGTGCGCTTTACCATTCCCTATACTGCTCCCAGCATCATTTGGATCAACTACAGCGATTCGACCATAGCGCTATCTATCTCCTCATCGCAGGAACCTATGCGCCAATCTGCCTGATTTTGCTGCATGGATCGTTCGGGTGGAGTATTCTTGTGTTTCAGTATATTCTCGCTGCCATAGGGATTGTAAGTGGTTTATTGGTTAAAAAACTTCCTCACTGGCCGCGAGTTGTGCTGTATGTTTTGATGGGCTGGATGGCTCTCATTACTCTGCCTGCATTGTATACTTTACTTCCATATTCAGCGCTAGCTTGGCTGATTGGCGGTGGGCTGGTATACACGATCGGTATCATCTTCTACGCATCAGATAGGCCAAAACTATGGCCCGGCAAATTTGGTGCACACGATCTTTGGCATGTTTTCGTGCTAGCCGGAAGTGCGTGCCATTTCATTTTGGTCTATATCTTCATCGCTCCCAGAGCCTAACCCCAATTAACGAAATCCAGGATAAATCGAGGAAGTTGCAAAAGTCAGTTATTTACGCACATTTCAGCCCTCACTCCCCCGTCCCCCTCTCCCAAAAATAGGAGAGGAGGTGACTATGAAATGGGGTTTTCAATATTATATAGGGTTTTGATCTTACTATAAGCACATATCTCGCGAAATGGGAGATAGGAAATCAACGATTTAAAGCTCCCCCTCTCCTGTTTTTGGGAGAAGGGGACGGGGAGTTGAGGTTAATATTTCTGAAACATCGTGAATCTATTAACGATGTTGTTGCCATTAGTGACGCGCATCTGATAATTTTGAATAGATACCGAAATCCTACTCCTTCATCGCCCGGCTCGTATTGATGAATGCTTCACGATGTAATAAACAAGCAAAGCGGCAAAGAACCAGATACTATTTTAAGGTAGACAAGTACGTTCCCAAGGCCTGCAGATCTTTATCGCTCATTCGGTCTTTGAAGGATGGCATACGCGATTGTGGATTAACCGACTTCGGATTGCCAACAAAGCCTGCGAACCATTCTGCTGTATGTGCACTCTCTATGCCGGTGTGTGTCAATTCTGGGCCTTGCTTTCCACCCTGTCCGTCAAGAGTATGACAGCGCATACATCCGTTGGATGCGAATGCAATCTTTCCTGCCGATATGACAGTCGGATCAGGAGTGCCTCTATTTCCCGCAGCCGCATCTTCTCCCTTTTTACAGCCAGCAATTAAAAGTACTATCAAAAATAGTGATGCGGCAGCTCGGGTCTGACTGACCGTGGTAGAGTGGAAGAGTAGCATCAGGTAATTCCTTTTCATAAGGTATGGTGATTATCTTTTCAGATAGTGCTGACGGCCGAACAGATCGATTGTTCTATTTCTCTGGAATAAACTTAAAGCTGTTGATTATAATTTCTACCTCTTTCCCATCAAAAGGGGAGTGGCCCTGAAAAAGCCATAGATTAAGCAGTACTGGCATCGGCTGCTGTGCAATAGCATCCAGATATTTCTCCAGCTTGAATAGCCAACTACCGAACTCCTCTCTATTATCATCACGATGGCCGTGGAGGCTCTGGCAAAGTATACTCTTGCTCTTCCAGGTAAAACGCTGGGTAGTGTAGTCACCATTAAGTGTGAACTTAAAAGTGTGAGAAGTCTCCTTGGTTCCCTTCTTAGCGGGCCATATAGTGTAGTTCCCATAATCGGCTTCTGCATTTCCCCAGTGTGCAAACTCTATATCAATCTCATCCATTCCATCCGAGCCTACATCGCGTGTGGGGTAGTTGAAGATTCAAAGTACAATGTTCTTATCAAACTGATCTAACCGCCCTACACCTTGAAACTGATATGTTCCAAAACCGAGTCGTTTTGTCATGGCTATCTCGCCATACGACCAGTTTCCGTTTTCGTTCGAAATTTTCAGATGCAGAAATCCCTTACTGTCGACGGATACATTGGATGGTTTCCAGGAATTCGGCCCTGGCACGAGTTTAACTCCGAACTTCACTTCCCATTCATACCTCCTGATCTTGATAGTGTCACTCAAAACACTAGTGGTATTTAGCATTTGCGCAGCGATAAACAGTATGTAAACCAGATATTTTATTGAAATTTTTGCTGGAAGCCTAGACATTTTGAATCCTTGCTGATCAGAAAATTTTAAGTGTCCTCTTGGAGTAAATACTCGCTCAACTACTCTTACTCGGATCCGTTAAGCCATTTTACCTGCTCATGGGAGAGAGTAACTTTGACGGAAGACATAACTTCTTGCATGTGTTCGATTTTCCCAGTGCTGAACAGCGGGACTACAGGAAATGGTTGATGCAGCAGCCATGATATAGCGATCTGTGTAGGTGTACACTCGAGTTCAACACTCAGTTCTTTGCTGCGCCGGTACCGAATTTCATTTTCTTTGCTGGCATAGTTACCCTTGTCGTGCCCTTTGCCGGCAAAATAGCCGCAGGCAGTGGAAGAGTAAGCCATTACAGGCATTCTGGATTTAGTGTGATAGCTAATTTCGTCTGTCGAAATATATCTCATCGTGGGATCTGTTGTGACCTCCCAGTCCGGGACGGCGAGGCTGCCCGCTATCTGGGATATCGAAAAGCCTTGCAGGCTTTTTTCTCTTGCGTAGCTGTTTGCAGACTCTATTCGCTCTACAGACCAGTTACTGGCGCCGAGAACGCGAATTGCGCCTGTGCGAAGATGAATGTTCATCATCTCGATAATCTCTGAAACAGGGGTTATCCCGTCGTCGCGATGTAGAAAATAGATATCAATGATATCGTATCCGAGTCGATCGATGCTCTCATTTAGGTCACTCTGAATGATTTTCTCCGAGAGGAAATCGGCAGGCCGTGGATAGTCTGAACCTCCATCTGTATGGCCTCCCTTGGAGACGATTACGACACTTTCTCTGCATCCCAATCTGCGAATGGCGGCTCCCAATTCCTTTTCACTTACACCCAGGCCGCCTTTTTCCCAGAAGGCGTAGCAATGGGCAGTATCGAGAGTATTTCCCCCTGAGGAAATATATTCCGAAGTTAATTCATCTGCTTTCGAGCCTGTCACCTCAGTCCCAAAGTTCGCAACCCCATATGCTATATCTGATATCTCAATTTCAGAGAAAGCGATTTTGATTTTTCTCATAATAAGTTTCCTTTGTCCGAGCATGATATTCAACGAGGCCCGAACGACCTTTTTTATACTGATGAAAGATACGCCTATTCTGACGATAATACCTGCTGAAACTCCGATCACTCTATGATATGATTCGAATTAGTACGTTAGAAGTAAACTTGCGTTCAGAATGAACGCAAGTTGTATTTGGGCGTGGGTTGAAGGGGACGTGAAAGTAATACCAATATAGCGTAAAATACGCAACTGCACCTCACCCCAACCCCTCTCCCAGGCGTTCGTTCCTCACTGGGAGAGGGGCAAATGCAGGGTATAGTCACCCCCTCTCTTTTGCGAGCTATCGAGCAATATGGGAGAGGGGGACGGGGGGGTAAGGTTAAATGGTATTACTTTCACAACCCCTGAAACCCCGCGCTGGATTTGTAAAGCCCATCTCCGGTCGCTAGACACTCCCTGCATGGGCTGAGATTTTCAATTTAGTCACCCCCTCTCCCCGCGAGGTACGAGCATCTGGGAGAGGGGGTGAGGTTAAGAGTTTACTTTAGATTCTGGCTATGCCAGCTTAGGCTATTTTAAAGAAAAACTCCGGATAGTAATTGTAAATGGTGGGATTAATCGAGATAAATAAGAAAATTACCCTGATGGATGAACCTGTATTTACAGATATTAGATATTAAACATGCCGGTTTGATGTGGAATATATAGCCAGTGAAGTAGTCACGCAGCCATCAACAACGCAGGAAGGAGCAGCCGAAAATAATGATTCAGGGACATGAAATCAGCCTGTCTTTTAATGAAGCCGAAGCACTTGGATTATTGGATCTTGTGCTCATGTGTCCTGGTGAATTAAGTGTCGACCAACATCGTGCCGCTTTGAAGCTGAGTGATGTATGCCGACAGCTGCTTAGGAACTCGAACTATCCAGAAATTCTTCCAGACAGCCTGAATTCACACCTTGATGAACAAGAAATAAATAAAGTGCGGGCAGCTTGAATAATATAAACCCCCTTCCGAATTGCAGGAAGGGGGTTTTGATTTTCTCATTCTTCATAGATATTTTATATGAAGCCCATGGGTTCAAATTTCGATTTTAGAATCTTTTCGGAAGGTGATTTCAGCCATCTATCCAGCACGGTTGCATATACCTGCCTGAAATCCACCTTATACTTCAGATCGCCCTGATACAGATCGTTTAGAAGTGGATACTCTCCGTAGAGGCCCCCTTTCACCGCTCCTCCCACCACAAACATAGGGCCTGCTGCGCCATGATCCGTACCCTGAGAGCCATTCTCCTGCACACGCCTCCCAAACTCGGAAAATACCAGTGTAAGTACATCCTTTGCCCGGCCTCTGCGCTCCAGATCAGCAATGAATGCAGCAATCGAATCTGCAACATCCTTCAGTAGGTTTCCATGGTTTCGAGGTTGGTTCGCGTGAGTGTCAAAACCGCCTGCAGAGACATAAAATATCTGAGTTCCAAGATCAGCACCGATAAGCTGTGCTACTGTTTTCAGATTTCCACCTAATGCGGACGCTCGCCCCGTACCGGCTGGATAGGCGGCATCTAGAGTTGCACCGGAGGGTGAACCCAGTTCAGTTCCATCTCCAGGAGACACTGTCAGGGCTTTCTTGATCTTTTCCGAACAGGTGTAGGCTTCCATACCAATTTTGCGTATGAGATCGATATGTGAGGTGGCCATCGTTCCCTGAGAATAGAGTTCGGTAAAGGCCTTGATCTCGGCGGTGCGTTCCGAACCAGCCACAGGCTGAAGCTGGAACGTCTCCGGACTCTGCATCGATACCACCGATCCGAAATCGCTATAGAGGGTTCTTGGCAGTTCGCCGCCAATATTGATTCCTGCGAGAGGATTCGTCTTGAGATGCCCATCTTCATCAAAATATTTACCCAGCCAGCCCTCGCCTGGCATTTGTGACTGTGGATCAGCCGTCTGCCATATCTCCATGCTGCGGAAGTGGGAACGGTTTGGATTCGGGTAGCCAGCTCCTTGAACTATTGCTAAATGGCCTTTTTCGTAGATCGGCTTTAGCGATGCCAATCCAGGATTCAGCCCGATCTTATCGGATATCGTAACTACGTCTGCTCGTGCAATACCAATGGTTGGCCTGGCTTTGTAGTAAAGGTCATCTGTGTAGGGAATGACAGTATTGAGGCCATCGTTCCCACCACTGAGCTGTACTACCACCAGTATTTTGCCATTTTTAGCTGTGCTCGCTCCTGCCGCATTCGCCAGAAACGCCGGGGCTGCCATACCAAGGGAAACGAACGATATTCCATTGGAAATAAACTCTCTTCTAGTTGCTTTCATCTATTTTCTCCATCCCATTAGTGGGACTAAATAATTAAACAAGCTGATACTCTGGTGTGAGCATCATTATATGCATCAGTCCATGGACTTTTTCAGTGGATGCAAATCCGAAGTGGTTTGTAGTGATTCTATTTTGAGGCTGTTCTGACTTAAGGTAGGCAGCCAATGTAGTTCGGGAGTGTTGACTAAGCGGACGGTGCAGTATATGGTCTGCAAAATAGTCGACCAACTGCTCGGGAGACTGAAACTCGCCTTTTTCGATGTGATTTTTGAGATCCTGGAGCAGAGGCTGATTAGACTCATTCAGTTTAGCTAATCGCAAAGCAAAGTTAAATCGTGCCAGAAGTGTAGTGGTATTTACCCATGCTAGTCCGCCATCCCATCCCTTAACATTCGGAGGATTAAACAGCTCCTGCCCCATCGCCTTAAGCGCTTGTGGTGCATCCCGAATCTGCATTTCAGCTTGAGTAGATTTTAATGCCCCTACTACAAATTCTACCGGACTTTTTATCCGTGCCCAGACTGCCTTTTCAGAATAGAAAATGGGGGAGTGAAACATCGCTTCCAGAACAGGCTTTATTTCAAATTGTGATGCAGTGAATATATTGGCGAATGGCCGCACATCCTCAGAGGTGGGATCATCGTGGATAAAGAATTGAAATAGTTTTTTACAAATATGCTGAGCACAAGCGGGGTGTTTCACCGCCATATCTACCACATCATTACCGCTGAACGAGCCCGTTTTCCCAAAGACAGTCTTGCTTTCATCGTCGTGCTGGCGGCTCAGGAAAACATATGAGTTTGTGAGCCTGTTTGCACTCCATCCTGTAAATGCCCTCGCAGCCTCGTGAATGTCCTGCTCGGTATAGTTACCTATGCCAAGAGTGAAAAGTTCGAATAGTTCTCTTGCATAGTTTTCATTGGGATGGCCTTTGCGAT
Source organism: Chthonomonadaceae bacterium (assembly GCA_025352825.1). Taxonomy (GTDB): domain Bacteria; phylum Armatimonadota; class Chthonomonadetes; order Chthonomonadales; family Chthonomonadaceae; genus JANXSG01. The sequence goes on from JANXSG010000250.1 coordinate 16,538, forward strand.
TTGTCTGGTTGTCGAGATAGAGTATCATGGCGGGGTTTCTCGAAACAGCTTGAGTTAGCTCCCTGAAGTTTCCTACGGCGTATTTGCGGAACAGCTGATTTTGCTGAAACATCAATTCTGGAGAGCGAACCTTTGAATAAGCGGAAACGAAGTGACCGTGCCAGAACAGAGTCATCTTCTCCTGCAGCGGCCGATCAGTCGTCTGCATCTTCTGCAGCCACCACATCTGCAGATCACCGAAATTCCGGAAATCCAGGAAGTCTCCCTGCAATCGATCCTGCACTTTCTCAAATTCGTTATCTGGCAGAGCAGTCTCAAAATGAACCAACTCGTTAATAGTGGCGTCAAATCCTTTAGAGAGGTAGCGGGCAGCCTCTTCTTTGTTTGCGCCAAAACCAGCACGGCGAAGAAGATGTGACATTTTTTCGTATTCGTTAATCGTTTTATCTTTCATAATAAATCTCCTGAAAGTGCGGATATATTTCCGCTCAGTTCTAAATCACCAGTAGAGCAAAATTTGCTTTTAGCAGGGAACCGATTATGAATTCATGACGAGAATGTTTGCGAAATGTTTACTCGATTATTCTGTGAACCCTAAAGTTAATCACATATTCTGAGGAGCCAGAAATTAATCTGGCAGCTCTACGAGTGAAGACACCTTTCTATTCTGGCAAGATTAAGACTGTGCTCGAATCATCGCTACAATTTGATGATCGAATACAAAGTAAGAGGTAATTTATATGACAATAAGCGGTAACACTAATACTTATAGTAATCTACAGAGCTACAGCTCCAGCGCTGCATTAGACACTAAACCCGCATCATCAGGAGCAGTTCAAGCAGCAGGTGGAAGTCGAGAACAGAGACTGTCGGATCAACTTACAAACCAACTTAATCAGAAAGTTAGCAGTATTCGACAACAGATCAGATCTTCTTCTCAGGATCAAAATAGCTCTTCCGAAGTGGGCAGCATTCTAGATATTTCTGCATAACGGGTGAGAGGGCCGAAATTCGGTCCTCTTTTCCATTTGTGTTCACAAAGATTATTAACAAAAAATTTATCTCCTCTTGTCAAATCTGGCTAACACTGTTATAATAGCGGTGTAATTAAATTCTGATCTCAAAATTCCATTTCAAATTTAAAATTACGTGTCTGAAATGATAAATACAAAATATATTTTCTTCGTTCGCCGGAAGAATCTATTTTAATTTTACAAATTTCGAACGAATGTGAAGGATATTCCGTCTTAATATTGAACTTCTAAATATTGGAAAATTTAAAGTCGTGCTACACCGGCGCGGGGGGCGTTCAGTGTAGCCGTATCCCTTCAAATGTCAGACGTAAGTCTGGCCAGCGAAGGAAAAACGGGGCGGAGCATATCTGGGGGGATGTTGCTCCGCCCCAAATAATTTATGAGGCGCATAGTTTCCACCTCTCCCATCCATATTCTGTACTTTAGTGCGGCGATGCGAGTACTCACCCAATTAGCAGCGGGTATAATAGGATATTATGAACTTAGCTGCAACTAACCTCGAGGCTGGCTATCCCTCTCATCCTGTTCTATCCAATATCACAATAAAGTTAGAGCCTGGCGAATTAGTCGGGCTCATCGGGCCGAATGGATGCGGTAAATCCACTCTTCTTAAAGTAATATCAGGAGTGATGCCTTCATCGGATGGTGTAGTCCATTTAGAAAATCGAGAGATGTCAGCCTGCCCGAAACATGAAATTGCCCTTAAAATAGGTTTTGTGCCACAAAGCGAAACAGCAGTCTTCGATTTTACTGTAAGAGACATTGTGCTGATGGGTCGGCATCCTCATCATCGAAATGGAAAATCGAACACTGCCGAGGATTTTGCTGCTGTGAATCGAGCCCTTGCTGAGACCGACGCAATTCACCTAGCCGACAGACCAATCACACAGCTCTCAGGAGGCGAACATCGCCGTGTTCTTCTCGCACGTGCTCTGGCACAGCAAACACCTCTCCTCCTGCTGGACGAACCGACAGCTCATCTGGATATTACGCATCAAGTGGAGCTAATGCAGCTATTACTCCGACTAACTAGAAGCGAGCGCAAGGTAGGAGTTTTAGCCGCACTGCACGATCTGAATCAGGCGGCAGAATTTTGTGATCGGTTAATTTTGATGCGATCGGGCTCGATTTTAGCAGAAGGTGCACCTTCCACAGTCATCAACGCGGCCAGCTTGAGGCGTGCCTACGAAGCGGACATGCGAGTAGGTATTAATTCTTCTACTGGCCGCCCCATGATTCTTACAATTCAGCCAGCGCGTGCAGAGAGAAATAGTCCGGATGCACACCGAGTACATCTGATCTGTGGAGGTGGGTCTGGAGCATATACGATGGGTGCACTTGTTCGCCAGGGCGTCCATGTGACAACGGGAGTACTGAATCGCCTGGACACCGATTGTGATACTGCTAAAGCACTTGAGATTCAGCAGGTACTGGCAGAGCCATTTTCGAGTATTGGGCGGGAAGCATTGGCGGAGGCACGCCGATTGATTTTTGCAGCAGATACTACTATTATTACGGATGTGCCTTTCGGAAATGGCAACGTGCCCAATCTTGAACTAGCAATAGAAGCGCAAGAAATTGGCAAAAATGTTATACTATTAGGCAGTGTAGATATTACATCGCGTGATTTTACCGATGGTACTGCCACTGAGATGATTTCTCGACTGCTTGTAGGTGGGGCAGTTGAATATCCCAAAATTGAAGATTGGATTGACAACCACTTTCCACTGGATATATTTGCAAAGTAGGATTTCAGATGCCTTCTGATACTGTGTTGCAACTTGGAGATAGTTCAACGCAATGCAGGTAATTCGAAGAGTTGGGAGTGTCAATACGATGATACATTTAGGTTATAAGAGAAGTATTATGAGATTATGTATGATGCTCAATATCATATTTATTGGAAATACGGGTTTGTTAAAAGCTAACCCAGCTTCGCCCAGAATCTCGCCAGTTCGCAGTGAAGAATCACTCTACACATTTCCCAGAGTGTTCAAATCAGGTGAATCCGATCGGTACAAGCTGTCGTTCCATGCAAACTTCGATAGCCCACAGGCAGGAGCTAAACCAACTGAATTCCTTCTTAACTTGACGTTAAAAGAAACCTCGAAAGATATCAAAGAGGATGGTTCTGCTACACTCGTAGATATTCTTGAGCAGGGAGTAGCTAAATTTGGGGAGCAGGAACTCAACGCTCCCCAGGCGCTTATCTCATTTACCCAGAAACGCGATAAGCTGGGACGCCTGACAGATATTAAACTGGATGCTGGCGACGATCCGCTGTCACAGGGAATTGCTAGTATTCTGCAGCAGGTTCTGGAAGTTCAATCGGAATTCTATCCAGGTAAAGCTGTCAAGATAGGGGACAAATGGAGCGTTAATCCTCAGGAGCTTAGAGTTAAAGACCAGACAATTTCCACGACTAGTAATGCAACCGTTATTGGAAAAGAGAAAATTGGCGATCTGGACACGATCAAAATCAGGCTTATTCGAGAGACTACGGTGAGCGGCGCTAAGAGTTCAAAAGCTCACTTTGAAGGATTCGGGTATATCGATCCAAAGGATGGCAAGTTTCGCCGTATGACAGGAAAAATAGAGGGGGCTGGCGGAATTATAAAGAAGGGTGATTTTACTTATAACCGCGATTTTGAAGTAACCCCACCTGCCACAAAATAGTTCGATGTCATCTTTGTGTTTGCCTAACTTCCCGACCCGCTTCCCTCCGAGGAACGAGGGAAGCATGGCAGGGGGTTAGTGCGTTAGAAGTTAAATTGCGTTCAGAATGCACGCAATATCGATTACGGGTAAGGAAGCAGCTCAGGACTAATGGATCGGTTTTTTGGACAGGATTAACAAGATTTACAGGATTAAGGCTCTCTGATAAGGGCTTGAAATGATAATGATAATTTCATTTTATAGGATCGCATTAATCCTGTAAATCTTGTTAATCCTGTCCAAAAAAACCTACTTCTGAAATCATCTTTATAAATGACATGATGCATGTTTTTTTAAAGAAAATCCATTTTGGTTCTGTCTTCACCAGCTTCGGCAATTAGCCATATATTCGATCTATGAATGATTATTTCACCTTTTGAATAAATAACACGGGGTACATTTCGCATGGGTGCAATCTTCAATATAAAACCTGCCGTGAATACGGTTCTCTTCATTCTGTTTACAACCTACGCTCATAACAGTTATTCCCAGGCTCCATCTGCCGTCAGCCCCGGGGCGCCGCCAGCAGGATCCGTTAAGGCAAGAGCTGTCATCCCTGCAGAACTAAAGCCTGTAGCGGCCGCTTATGACCGAGCGATAAAATACCATAGAAGCGGCAAAATCGATAAAGCAATCGCAGCTTACCAGGAGTTTATTAAACTTGGCACGGAGGCCAAGCTGCCTCGTACTTCTCTGCTGCCAGGATATCAAAATCTCGGTTCACTTTTCGAAATCACCGGTAATTTTAAGGCTGCTTCCGAAGCGCTTATGCAGGTAGTGGAGATAAGCCCAAAAGACTCCTCAGCACTGTCTCATCTTGCCGCTATACTCGCCGGAATGGGAAACTATACCAGAGCTAAATCATATGCTGAAAAAGCTCTCGCACTCAATCCCACGCCGAAAATAGCCGCTCCGGCCCACTTCGCACTTGGTTCTGCAGCCGGAGCATCAAAAGATCTCATAACTGCGGAACGAGAGTTCAGGATTACTATAGAACTCTCTCCGGAAAATCCTCAGGCCCAGTTTAATTATGCTTTGATCCTTAATAGGCAAAAAAAATTAAAACCCGCATTGGAAATTATTAATAAAGCTATTCGCTTAGCGCCGAATTTCATAGAAGCCAGGCTTTTTAAAGCATATCTCTTTCAAGAACTCAAAAACATACCCGCGGCGCTAATTGTTTACGAAGAAGTACTGAAGTCGACGCCTCAGAATCCATCTGCGCTGTTAAATAAAGCGTTAATGCTGCAAAAAATTGGCAGATCTCAGGAGGCACTCACGAGCTATCTGAAGGTTATAGCTCTCTACCCAAAAACCCTTTCCGCTCAGATGAACACGGCACAACTGTACTATGGTCTCCAAAACTTTCCAGCCGCGAAAACACACTACGAATCTGCTCTCAAGATCGATCCCAAATCTCCGGATGCTCTGACCGGATTAGCTCTTGCCGAGCTGCAAGAAGGGCTCCACTATGGTCCGGGTGCACAGGGAAATGAGACACTTAAAAGCTCGGAAAAACATCTGAAACAGGTTCTGACAGAAGCTCCCAAAAATCAACAAGCCACTCTGGGGCTAGCAATGTTGTATGAGCGATCCAATAGATACGACGAAGCTCTCTCAATATATAAGAGAAATATGGAGGCTGACCCGGAAAATCTCGATAACTACTATCGTGTTGCAAACGTCTACACCATGCAGAGAAAACTGACTGAGATACTGACTCTCTGGAAGGGGTATAGAAGCAGACATCCCGAATCACCGGTTTCATATGAACAGTCCGCGAGAGTGTACTATACTCAAGGCGATCATCCTGGCGCGATCGAACAGTGGAAATTACTCCTTGTGATGCGGCCAAAGGATGCCGATGCCTTGATTTCAATCGCTAAGGAATATGTCATCCTTAAACAGTTCAAAGAGGCTGCCAATAGTTTTCAGGCAGTACTTGCCATGGACAAGGAAGGGGCAGACCTTCCCAGTATGCCCAGCAAACAAGCGGCATCCACTACCATGCACACTTTGCGACTGGAATCTATGCGTGGTCTGGCAGAAATTGCTCAGAAAAATAATGATTCTAATGAAGCAGTTTCCTGGTATGCCAGAGTTTTAGCGGAAGACAGAGAACAGGGGCTCAAGCTCAATCAGCCTCCATCTGCAGACTCATTTAAAAATCTGGCGAATGCATACCTGCTTGCAAAAAAAACTGAGCTGGCGGAGAAAGAGTATATTGCATGGACGACCGCCTCTCCGGACAGCGTGGAAGCATTCAGTGAACTTGCCCTATTTCAGGATCGACAGAACAAACCTGATGCCGCCGCCGAAGCATATAGGCGGGCAGTCAGTATCTCGAAAGATACATCCATCATCCTGCCAAAGATACCAGAGCTATTTGTGCGCCGCCACAACTTGAAGCAGGGACTTACTGAATTTGAATCGATTCGTAAACTGTATCCCAAAGACAACTCATTCCTGGTTGCCATGGCACAAGCGTACGAACAGAATGGCCAGGATGAAAAAGCAATTGCCATCTATGATGAGTATGTTGCTGCTGCTCCTAATTCAGACTGGGTACTGGATCGTAAGGCAACTTGTTTAAGGAGGCTGAAAAGATATTCCGAAGCAAAGTCTCTCTATGAGAAGGAGATCGACCGTAATTCAGAAAACTACCAGATGTACTCGGATGTGGCTGTGCTTTTTACCGAGCAGGGGAAACCAGAGGAATTTCTGCCCTGGGTGATAGCACGCTTCGAAAAAAAACCAGACAGCATCACGTTAATGAAGGCGCTGCTGGATACATATGCCCGTCGGAAGAAAGAACAAGATGGCTACATATTCATTCACAACTATTTGGATAAGCATCCTGAAAATAGGGCAGCGGTGGAATCTTTCGCCAGTGTTTTAATTCAAAAGGGTAAGACACCAGAAGCAGTTGAAGTCTACCGTAAGATGGCGCTTAAATATCCTTCTGATATTCGCGTGCAGCGCATTTTGGCGCAGCAGCTCCAGGCATCTTCAAAAACAGAAGAAGCTGAGAATGTCTATGAAAAGCTGCTCATTCACAATGAAATATCCGAAGTGGAAAAAGTTCCCATTCGGCGTGAACTGGCGGAATGGCTTAAGGAAAGTGGTAATTCTGCAAAAGCGATTGAACAGTATCGTGCCATTTTAATTACGGAACCAGGGGATGTGAGCATTTCACTCAAACTGATTCAGTTATATTCAGATAGCAGCCACTACTCAGAAGCGCTTGATGTGCTAATTCCAATAAGCAAAAAAAGTGAATACCCTCCTGTTCTACGTGCGCAGTTTTTTGTAAAAACTGCTGGAATATATGAAAAAATGAATCGCAAGCCAGACGCCATCAAGAGTTACAAAGAAGCAATAAAAGTCGATGCCGGAAATTCTGATGCCATATCCGCTTTGAAGAGACTGGGAGAAGGCTAGCTGATACAGTATCTGATTTGAAGGGAATATTTTGACTGCTACTAATTCCACAATTGAAAAAATGGTAAGTACGCCTGCTCTTGAAATGCGAAGTATCTATAAACAGTATCCAGGCGTGCGTGCTCTGGATGATGTCTCCTTGAGTGTGGGGGCAAGTGAAGTGCATGCGCTTCTGGGTGAGAACGGAGCGGGCAAATCGACTCTGATGAAGATTCTTGCTGGAGCTCAGAATAAAGATAGCGGAACTATTCTGATGGATGGGGCAACAGTGAATGTAGATTCGCCTCAGAAGGCGATGGATCTGGGTATATCAATCATCTACCAGGAGTTCAATCTTGTCCCGTATCTCACAGCAGGAGAAAATATATTTCTTGGAAGAGAACCGCGTGCTGCAATACCGGGATTTGTCGATTTTAAAAAACTGTATTCGGAATCGCAGACTGTGCTAAACAAACTGGGAGTTAAAATCGATGCACGTACTGCTGTGCATCATCTCAGTATCGCGCAGCAGCAGATGGTTGAAATCGCCAAAGCTACCAGTAAAAAAGCCAAAGTAATTATTATGGACGAGCCCAGCGCCACTCTGACGGATCATGAGCTGGTAGCACTCTTCAACTTGATACGACAACTCAAGTCTGAGGGAGTGAGCATAGTCTATATTTCACACCGGCTTGAGGAGGTTTTCGAAGTCTGCGATCGCGCAACTGTCATGCGGGATGGCAAGTGGATTACAACCAGAGATGTTGGCGATCTCACACGTGAAGAGATAATAAAACTTATGGTTGGCCGGGAACTCAAAGATGCTATTCCCAAAGTTGCTGCCCAGCAGGGCGTTCCTGCTCTTAAGGTAAGCCATCTTTCCCGTGCAGGAGTACTGCATGATATCTCTTTTGAGGTCAAACAGGGAGAAGTGCTTGGTATTGCAGGCCTGGTAGGAGCGGGAAGAACAGAGACTGTCCGTGCGATTTTTGGCGCCGACCCCCTCGATTCTGGCACCGTGGAAGTAATGGGAAAAATAGTTCATATTCGATCTCCACAGGATGCTATTAAATGCGGGATTGGCCTGGTAACAGAAGACCGTAAGCAACAAGGGCTGGTGCTGGGAATGACGGTTCGTGAAAATACGACTCTCTCTAATCTGGATGCGCTCACCTCCTTTGGATTCATTCGCCGTAAGGAGGAGCGTGAGATAGCCGAAAAATACAAAACTGACCTTGCCATCAAAACTCCTACGATTGAACAGACCACCCAGAATCTTTCGGGAGGAAATCAGCAGAAAGTAGTATTAGCCAAGTGGCTCTATACAGGATCCAAAGTGTTAATTTTTGATGAGCCAACACGCGGAATAGACGTTGGGGCGAAAAGTGAGATATATAAGCTCATGAACGAACTGGCAGCAAAAGGGGATGCTATTATAATGATATCATCTGAACTGCCTGAAATCCTGGGAATGAGTGACCGTATACTTGTGATGCACGAAGGCGCAATCGCTGGGGAGCTTTCCAGAGCAGAAGCCACACAGGAAAAGATTATGCATCTAGCCACGGGTGGAGAGTAGTCAATGAGTTTAGAAGGATATTCTCTTGCCTGATTCCTGGGACTATTCTCAAAAGGGCAGCAGCCAGAATTTAGTATCAAAGCAGATTCCAATGCTGACCACTTTTTTCTGTGCAATGAGTATAGTAGTAACTCTTGCCTATCATACAAGGGAGATGGTTCACTCTCCCTTGTGGGTGAGATTAGGTAGTATTGGCGGGCTTTCCGTGTTTGAGGTATGGAATGGGGGCTATTTTTCGCTCATCACTTCCGTATTTGTACATGCTGGTATCGCGCATCTGCTTTTCAACATGCTGTGGCTTTGGCGTCTTGGATGTCTGCTTGAAACTACGATCTCTCCTCTTAAGTATGTACTATTTTTCTTCTTCTCAGCACTCGTAGGCTCTTCTTGTGAAATGGCAGCGTCAGGCAGTTCCGGTGTGGGAATGTCCGGAGTGGTATATGCTATGTTTGGGCTCATGTGGGCAGGGCGTTCAAAATATCCAGAATGGCGTTCCGTTGCCACCAAAGACAATATGACGCTTTTCGTAATCTGGGGAATCGTCTGTCTTTTTGCTACTGTGACCCATACCATGAATGTAGCAAATGCGGCGCATGGTGGTGGTTTTCTATTAGGATTATCGGTGGGATGGATATTCGTGGCAGCCAGAAAGCGACCAATTTGGGCATTTCCACTCATAGGATTGGCAGCAATCGTGGTTCTTTCTGTGACTTGGATGCCATGGTCAGCAGAGTGGTGTTTCTGGAAAGGAACCAAAGCATTTGAAACGAAAAACTATGCAGAAGCTATCAGCTATTTCCACAAGAGTTTGAACAGAGGTAGTTACACGTATGAGAACTGGCTAAATATTTCCGGTGCCTGGCATAATTTAGCTATTCAAGAGCGATCTAGAGGGAATGAAGAGAGTGCGAGGCATGCAGATCTCCAGGAAGAGACCTCGGCAATGAAAGCTGGCGCATTAAAAAAACCTGAGGCCAGCAGATACGATCCGGATACGACTACCTCCTCAGACGAAAAACTAAATTCGAAAAAATAGTAATCCGATGCCTTGAAAAAGGATATCCTTTGAATAAAAAAACGGTGAATTATGGATACGATACGGGTAATGGAGTGCCAATACCACCTATTGACAGCAAGAAGCGAAGTGGGTTTGGGTGCCTGATCGGCACAATGGTCGGTTGTGGGGCGCTTACAGTGATGCTAATTATTGTTGGTGCATTAGCAGTTCAGAATATTGGTAAAAATAAAGATATTCAAAAAGCTCTTGGTCAGTTTTCATCAATTGGTGGCTGCAGTCAGAATTTAGTTCAAGTACGAGATGCGATCAAACGTTATCGCCACGACCATCACGACCAATATCCTGACGCTCTTAAAGATATTACACCGAGATACCTCGCAAATTCAAGGGCGCTCTGGTGTGGTAACGGAAAAGATTCATCCGAATCTTTGCAGTATTATCGACCAGTTCAAAATGCTTTACCAACCGCAGTCGTTGTACGCGTGAAGTCATTAGACATAGAGATCATGGGGAAACAGCACCAGACTACCTTTCTGGCAATTCGGATGAATGGAGACATTATTCAAGAGCAGTCTGCAGTGCAGATACTTATTCCTGCTAATTCAAACAGAGAAATCGGAGATTAAATTTCATCAGTCAAAGCAACATCAAATTGTACTTATGAACGATCAATTAAATATTTGATGAACAATTTCATATTTTAAGGAGTCTAAGTAGTTGTAACTGTAATCTTCTCGTCGGAATAGCTGATACTGAGATTAATTTGTAAACTTATTGATGTCTGTCCCTCTTCTGGACGAGAAAGGACCAGAGAGTATGCACACACGATACCGGGCTATCTGCTCCATATCTATTTTTGCGGTAATGATATTGGGGCTGCTCTCAACTATTGAGAGTACGGCGCATCCGAATTACAATTCAGCACTCCCTCCACACTGTGACTCTACCATACTCCAAACGACACCGGACGCAAAATCTCAACCGCCTGCCAATGCACAGGAAGAACCTGATCTTGTTATGCTGCTGGTTGGCTTAGGAGTCTGTGGGTCTGGTTTGCTCTCACTTAAATCTAAATTTTCATCTTATTGAACCACTGTGGAGCCATCTGTAAATGAGTTTTCAGTCTTCCTTTTTTCACGATTAGATATTCTCTATCGTCACTACTCCATTTTCCTCGAAGTTTATACCAAGACGCATTTTCTCTAGAAGCGCAGTTCCCAGTAGAGGTCTTCTCCCCATAGCCAAAACCGCTACATCAATTACATCTCCATTCCAGATAATTGTGGCGGCGTGAATATTTGTTTTCACTGAAGAGTCATCTGCTAAATTAGCAGACATCTCTTGAACAAAAGGAATGTCTAGCGCTTCAATAATATCTGGCGGCAATGTCAACGCGCCTTCAAAACCGGTATCAACCACAAACTCCAATACCAAATTGGCCTGTTCTCGGAATCGAAAAGTAAGATTGACTTTAGCTTGCAGCGAGTCCACTCTTCCAATAATCATTTGGAAGTCCTTACCAATGAGCCACCAACCGCGAAAACTGCGTTATACCCAATACGCTTGCCGTAAATTGCTGCACCGGAATGCTTTGCTTGTAATCTCCTTGCAGGAGCAAGCACATCTGTATCGATCTCATAGTCGCCAGTTTCAATATCTATGGATATAATTTTTCCGATGTTTTCTTGAGTTTCCACCAAGGCGCGAATTGACTGATCATACAGGGCTTCGCCACGGCGCGTGATCTCATCACCACTGAATCTTGGGTGGGGCATGTACCTTTACTCCTAGCTTAATATAATTTCTTCTATTATACCTTGCTTCCAAAACTCGAAATTGAAGCAGTATATCCGGTTGTAAATATGCCAGTAATGAGCTATAATAGTGTTGGGCGCAACGGGAAACTCCTCGTTGCGTTTTTGCATTTGGAACCTTCCAAATGAGGAGGCTAGTATGCCACAGTATCAGCAACAGAAAAAAGGCCAGGCTCGGGTTCGGATTGTCACTAAAGATGCTACGCGTGCATATCTTTTGATAATGAAGCATAACAATACACGTCTTCAGGCGATGCCGAATGAAGTATATGTGATTGAAGATCGAATGCTTCCGATTCTAACAGAAAATCATATCGAGTTCGAGATTTTGGATCAGAAGTAGCAAGTTAGATTTTGGTATAGCAGATAGAGTTTAATATTTTTATTGTTTATAGGGACGATTATTTATTTGTACCGGGAGAGAGTGGTGAGCGGGATGACTAAATTCATTTTTGTGACTGGCGGAGTAGTCAGCAGTATCGGTAAAGGAATAACGACTGCCAGCCTTGGGCGTCTGCTTCGCAACCGAGGTTTCCGGGTGACTTTGCAGAAGCTGGATCCCTATATCAATGTCGATGCCGATACCATGAATCCTTATCAACATGGGGAAGCGTTTGTTACTGATGATGGCGCAGTCACCGATCTTGATCTCGGCCACTACGAAAGATTTGTAGATATAAACCTCACCAAAAGCGCCAGTGTCACGACAGGCAGTGTCTATCGAACCGTGATCGAAAAAGAGCGTCGTGGAGACTATCTGGGCGGCACCGTGCAGATGATTCCACACGTGACGGATGAGATCAAGTCGCGTGTGAGAGATGCCGCAAAAGGGGAGAATGGGGAACCTGACCTCGATGTGGTGATTGCAGAAGTCGGCGGTACAGTTGGGGATATTGAAGGGCTTCCGTTCCTGGAAGCAATTAGGCAGCTGCGCAAGGATGTTGGCCCGGAAAATGTGATGTATATCCATGTCACCCTAATTCCAAATGTCGGTCCATGGGGAGAAGTAAAGACCAAGCCGACACAGCACAGTGTCATCAAACTTCGTGAAATAGGAATACAGCCCGATGTACTCATCTGCCGTACTCATCTTCCGCTCGCTCAGGAAGTTAAGAATAAAATATCTCTCTTCTGCGATGTCAGCCCTCATGCAGTCATTGAAGCCAGAGATGCAGAGACCATCTACGAAGTCCCGCTAAACTTTGAAGAAGCCGGCCTTACTGATCTTGTGGTCAAACGATTGGGGCTGCCGGATCACCAGCCGGACATGGCAGAATGGAAGCAGATCGTTGAGCGTATCAAACGCCCTAAATACGAAGTAGACATTGCAGCAATTGGAAAATATCTGGACAATGGCGATGCCTACATCTCCATTGTGGAAGCTCTTAAACATGGCGGAATTGCGAATGATGCACGTGTAAATGTTCATTGGATCGACAGTGAAAATCTTGAAAGCGGCAGTTTGGATGATGTGCTGAGTAATATGGACGCTCTTCTGGTCGCGCCAGGATTTGGGGCGCGCGGGGTGGAGGGTAAAATAAATGCGGCGCACTATGCACGCACCAAAGGAGTGCCATTTCTAGGCGTGTGCTATGGGATGCAGATGGCTGTCATTGAGTTCGCCCGACACGTGGCTGGCCTCGACCATGCGCATACGGAAGAGGTAAGCCCGGATACGCCACACCCACTTATCCATATATTGCCAGATCAGAAGGATATTGTTGATAAGGGTGCCACGATGCGGCTGGGCACGTATAAATGTCAGCTAGTGGCTGGCTCTCTGGCGGAAAGGCTGTACGGCACTTCGTATATTCAGGAGCGTCATCGCCATCGATACGAGCTGAATAATGAGTATCGTGAGCAGCTCGCGAAACTGGGATTAGTCTGTTCAGGTCTCTCTCCGGACTACCGACTTGTTGAAATTATCGAAGTTCCAGATCATCCCTATTTCATCGCGACACAGTTCCATCCGGAGTTCCTTTCTCGGCCAAATAGAGCCCATCCGCTCTTCAGCGGCTTAATAAAGGCAGCGATTGATCGTTCACATCGACTATACCATCCGGAAGAGAAAAATCAATCTGCTGGCACTAATGGCACGAATGGGCAAAAGAATTCGGATGCTCCTTCACGAAGCATCAGTCGAGGCGATATGAATGTTGAGATGGCTGAGATTGAGTAACTATGCTTTCGTTATAGTGGGAGCGGATGATGGCGCCTGTATTTGAAAATCAGAATGGAGATTCAAAAACGAATCTCTCCGACGCGAAAACGCGCACTTCTGGGATACGTCGTAAAGTCTTCATTATCAACTGCAGGCTCTATATGTTTGTCGGGGCAGCGTCGATCATCATTGGAATTGGGATGATCGTCAGCTCGCGATTGGCCCCATCTAAAACAGGTTTTGCCCACGATCCTGCAATGAATTTCATCGCTGCAATTATGATGATTTTTGGTGTGATTCGCATTGCAGTTGCCCGCAGACAGCTTGCGAAAATCACTCATAAATCTTAAATATTTCACCTGGAAACATTCATAAGTCATCGTAAATTTCATCACAGTATTTAAGAACTGGAGTTTAGATCATGTTTGGTTTGGATAAAGACCCCAAGCTGCAGTCGGACAAAGTTTTAACTCCGGGGGATATTGAAGCCGGGATGATTATCAGTTCGGACACACATCGGGACAACCGAATTCCTCCCCATCAATCACGGACTAAGAAATGGCCTGTCCTAGATGCCAGCGGTCCGCCTCGCATTGATATGGATAACTGGAGTTTGATTGTGTCGGGCCTCGTGGAAAATTCTAAAGAGTTCACGTGGGAGGAGTTTCAGCAGCTCCCTCGCAAGAGTGTGTTTGCCGATATGCATTGTGTCACACGTTGGTCGAGGCTGGGCAATGTCTGGGAAGGTGTCTGCACGCGCGATCTGATGGAACTGATAGGAGTGAAACCTTCAGCAAAGTTTGTAATCGCGCATGGGTATGATAGAGGATGGACGACCAATATGCCGCTATCCGAATTTATGGGTGAAGACTGTCTGCTGGCGGATACTCACGATGGCGACAATATCGAGCTGGAGCACGGCGGGCCATTGCGGCTGGTAATTCCCCGACTATATGCGTGGAAAAGCGCCAAATGGCTTCGCGGATTAGAATTTGTAGAGAGTGACCGTGCCGGATATTGGGAGCGAAACGGCTATCATATGCTGGGCGACCCCTGGAAAGAGCAGCGCTTCAGAGAGGATTGGTGATACATAAAGTGTCCCAATCAATTTCTTCCCTTCCCCGAAGACTTTAGCAATCGAGCAATAGCAACAGAGTGGTCGTAGAGAGACACGCCAACATTCGTCCGAGCCTGAGTGAGTGCTGCGAGTGAATCCAGCTGTTCCAATAGGATCGCCTTTTGGTTCAGAACACGCAATGCAGTCACCTCATAGGCGGACTGTGCGGCTTGCAGCGCTGACTGTGCGGTTTTGTAGTTTTGTGCAGCCGTCTCTACATCCAGCCACGATTGCCTCACCTCAGTTGATATTTGCTGTTCTGCTGCTAGAACTTCTGCGGCCACCCGATCCTTCCCCGCTCTTGCTCGATCAGTTTCTGCACGCCTCTGACCCCCATCGATCAAAGGTAGACTCATCGTCAGACCGAAGGTGTACGTTCCCGATGACCTTCCGCTGGATGCAAAGGCATCCAACATCGCTGTACCATATATCTGCGGCTGGAACGTTGCCCTCGCAGCGCCGATCTGTGCATCTGCTGATGCTGCACGGCTGCGAGCGGCTTTCAATTCAGGGCGGTTCTTGATCGCCTCGTTCAGATAAAAAGCCAGGCTGCCAGCAGGAGGAGCGAATACCAGACTATCGGATAGCGAGATAACCGACTCGAGGTTTACACCCATAGCTGTCTTGAGGTATAGCATCATCTTTGACTGATCATTTCGTGCCGTCGTCAATATACGTTGAGCATCTGCCAATTCTGCTTGAACTCTGAGCAGAGATGCTTCAATCGATTTTCCCACATCTACCATGGCGCTGGTATTTTTCAGCAGTACTTCATCGGCCTCCACGCGAGCAAGAGCCGCCTTCACAATTTCACTTAGCAGTTGTGCCCGAAAGTACGTCTCCTTGATCTGTAAGACAGTTTCATTCTGTACTCGATCTGTATCTGCAATTGAGGCGTGTTCCCGTTCGGAAGCGGCACGTACCAGACCGTTCAATCGGCCACCTGTTGAGATAGGAAACATTAAAGTGATGTTCTGATCCACGAAGGAGCGAGAAGGCACAGCGTACAGGTTCGTCGGCAGTACGCCGGGGGATGAACTGAGAATGTTCGATGTGTCACCTTGCGTCAGGAATGTGTTGGCAGAAATTTGAGGTCGTATCATACTTTGGGCAGCGCGGGTCTCTGCATTGGCAGCACGAACATCAGCCTTCGCTGCTTTAATCATCAGGTTCTCGCGGAGACCAGTTTTAACTGCATTTTCGAGTGTCAGGGGGCCACTGATCAGAATTCTTTCTTGTAACATGACCTTTTGTGCCAGTACAATATTTGGCATCGAAAAAATAGTACACATACTGTAAAGGGTGATCGTTTTCCGGAAGATAGCTGGTGAATAAAATGTACAAATGTTCATAGTTGTTTGTCTTCCTAGGTTAATAAAGTAGATGCAAATAGGTGTATGCTCTGGTATTATGAAATCACGTCATAATTATAACTCTAACAGACGAGACCAATCCTCATGTGAATAGAGATATAATTTGAAGAGGCCGATAAATCGAATCGTCAGTCTCGTCATCCTTGGTTTGCACAGTCAACGGAGACTATAATATAATAATTCATTAGGAGGTGAAACGAATGGCTGATTTGACATCTACAACATCCACATCACCAGTTGAAAGCGAGATAGTTAATTTAGTGGCGCGGACTATAGCCGAACTACAACAGATCAGTATCTATATTCAAAGAGAGCAAGTTGAAATTGATCGGTTGAAGGCAGAGTCTCAAATCATTACTTGTCATACTGATATGGTTGTATCTCGTCTTCGTGTCCAACTCGACTCACTTTCCCTACCAGGCTAATTCATGTTAAACAGATAATTGATGCCGCAAGCAGGTGCTCGCCTTTGCAAGAGATATGCAGCAATGCAAAACGGACATCAAGGAAATTCGCCAACACGTCACAGAACAAGATCAACGAATCGACGAATGAACCGAAGCTGTTCAGCGGCTCACTTTCGCATTGCAGCATGGCCGCGATATGTCAACACGTGACCGTGAAAATCTGTTGCTGCGCCTTGACATAGCGCTTCTGCGTTACGAGAAAGGTCTTCCTTCATCGAAAATTCAGAGCGATACTAGTATCATCGAACCGTAGAATCTGGCTTATTCGCTTCCGATGTTTTTGGTAATATTTCCGAGATTTTCTTGTTGACTGGTGCTCAGCAAAGAAAGTGACCTTCTCCAACTATAGGCTCTGTGTTCGTCGTACTCTCGCGATAACCTCGAATAGTCGATGAGATTTCCCGTCACCTGCAGAGTGGAATTGTTTTGATTTGCATTCGAACCATGAATGTGAATGGAAGCATCTGACTCGGCCTGGCTAATTTGCTTCTCAAGCTGTGCTTTTTCTGAGAGCCAGGCAGAATTCATTAGCTCAATTTCCCTTCGCTGGCGGCTATTCAAACTCAATTCCAGGGTGTGTTCTAACAGCAAACCCGGTTCCGGCTTCCATAGGTGTGGAGAATGCAAACGCTGCCGAGAAAGCGATTCCACCCGATGTAATTTCCCCTTATTATCCGCTTCAAAGATAATTCGGCCGGCGTTCGGATCAGGTGTGACTGGCTTCGCAAATCTCCCTGCCAACAAGATCCCTGCCGACCCGATTAATGCAAGAATTGTGACCGGGCCAATACGGAACGGGCGACGATGCTTATCTGAAGGTGTATCTGCTCTCAAACTTACCTCCTATTCAATGGGTGGGAGTGATGCGGGATCGCGATGGTAAATATGAACCATCCACCATCTGAGGATGTCATCCACAATGGTGTGCATGATTGGGATATCCAGCAGACTTAATACGGTCCCCACGATCAGCCCGCCAATGACGACCGTGCCCAGTGGTTGAAAGGCATCCATTCCAGTCTTTGGAAAGAAAGCTACCGGGCTCATCGCGATGATTGTAATTAGGGAAGTCATCAGGATAGGCCTGAGACGTTCCGGACAAGCTGCCGCAACTGCCTTGTTTCGGGGCATCCCAGTTTCCCTGTATTTGGTAATCAGATCGATAAGTAGGATCGCCGTCGTAATATCCATGCCAGTCAGGACAATGATGCCCATAATGGAGACGGTACTGAACGCCTGCCCTCCCAGCCACAGCGCAAAGAATACGCCAGATAGTTCTAGAGGTATAGAAAAGATCATCTGCAGCGGCTGAAGAAATCCTCGGAATTGTGCCACCAACACGAGAAGAATAAAGACGAGTGCGAGTTTCAGACCATTGAGCAGCCTTCCGAAACTATCCATCATCTGGGTCATATCACCGCGCATCTCGATGCCATAACCTGGTGGCCAGTTCATGGTCATCTGTGCTTTCATCATCACTTCCATCGCCACGTCCATGGAAGGGCGGTTTGTGACTGGATTCTTCGGGGCTGCTCCCAGCGGCTGGTAGTGAGCCTTGCGATAGTAGCCCAGCACACTCACTACTCGGCGATAGTTATCGTGTTCTATAAGAGTAGGCGCTTCACGATACTGCAGGCTGGCAACCGACTTTAATGGTATTTGCCTGCCATCCGGTGAGGTCAGAGTCATATGTTCAAGGTCTGATGAATTTTCTCGATCATTCTTATCGTAACGAACCAGAATGGTGGACTGCCGTTTGTTTTCCATTCGAAAGAACTCGTTTGTGAAGCCGCCTCGCATGGCGTAATATGCCTGATCCGCCACATCGGAAACAGTCAAACCCAGTTCCGAAGCGCGCCTGGGATCAATCTTGAGTTCGTAACTAGGCTGCTGCATCCCCCAGGAAGTACCCACTTGATAAGCATCGGGGATTTTGCGCATAATGCTCGCGACTTGCTCAGCCATCATCGAAGTGATCTTGAGATCTGGGCCATAGACAAGAAGCTGGATGGGTGAAGCAGAAGATGCCATTACATCCGAACCCATCTCCTTGATCTGGAATCGCCGAATGCCGGGAATTGTCGCCTGAGCTTCCGCAACAATCCCGTCCATAATCTGCCATACATCTCGCTTGCGCGTGTCCTTATCAGTAAAAGTAAGCATTCCGGATGCGCCATTTACCAATCCCATAGAATATCCGTTGAAGTACGCCCCAGTCGAATATCCTGGTCCACCCTCGAAGCCCAGTTCGATAGAGGCGTGTCTCAACTCGGGATACTTCTCCATAATCTTCTCGATGTGCCTTACTGCCTCCTCCGTGGCGGCAAACGAAGTTCCTGGCTGCATCTCTAGACTCATAAAGGCTTGCCCCACGTCCGCAAGGGGCATCATCTCCGAGCCGATGAAATAGTAGAATCCAAACCCTATAAAGATTGTTGCAAATACACGGGCCATATTCACAAAGCGATGTTGCAGCAGCCACCGAATCAGGTTAGCATACGAGTGTTCCATTCTATCTAGTAGACGCTGGAACGGATTAAGAAACATCCGCGCAAACCAAAACTGCTGCTCTCTCTGATACTGTGGATCGTCATGTGGCTTAAGGAAGTGTGCTGCCATCAGTGAGGTGAGAGTGAGCGAAACAAGGAACGAGGCTAATAGTCCGAAAATGATTGGCCATACCAACCCCACAAACATATCCTGAACGATTCCTCCGCTTAAGCTGAGCGGCAGGAGTGCCAGGCAGAGCATGAGGGTGGCTGCGGCTACTGCCATTCGAACTTCTGTGATGCCGTCAACTGTCGCTGAAACCGGGTCTTTTCCCATGCGCAGGTGCCGCTCAACTGAGTGGATATCTATAATAGCGTCGTCTACAAGCCGCCCTATCGAGAGCAGCAGTCCAATAAGCGTACTGGAATTCAGTGTTAACCCCATAGGAATAAGAGCCAGAAGCGCCATTGCAAGAGAGACAGGAATGGCAGTCATCGCGATCAGAGTTCCGCGCCAATTTCCAAGGAAGAAAAGTACTGCAATTCCAGTCAGGAGAATTGCCACTCCCAGCTCCTCGAACATATTTCTGAGGAGAATGCCTACGAACTCGCTATTGTCGTATGCGACATCGAACTTGATTCCCTTGTACTCAGATTCTAGGCGTTTTAGCTCCTCCGAAACCGCAGATATCACCACTGGCGAGGAGGCTTCTGGGCTTTGCAGAACGCTGAGCTCGATCGTCTCGTCTACTGTCGCTGTCTCTGCAATAGTATTTCGTTTGTCACTGGATTTTCCCCTCTGAAAGTGATGGTAGGAGCTGCGTGCCTCGTAGTAAGTGTCCTCGACTCGCGCCACATCCTTAATGGTGACGATGCGTCCGTCCATGTTCGCTACTGGATAGTTCCTGATTGTTTCGGCATCGCCCCCCAGAGAGTTCACTCTCAGAATAGTCTCCCGGCCACCGGAAGTGAGTGTGCCTCCAGGTTTCGCGATATTATTGCCGTCTAAGGAATTCCGAACCTGCAAGATAGATACGCCATATGCTGCCAGCTTTTTGCGATCGACGATAACCTGCATCTGCCTGCGGTATCCTCCGAAGGTTTGAACGGTGTAGATATACGGGCTGACGGATTTTAAGCGGTTGGTGATGGTGTTATCAGCGAGCTCCCGCAGGCTCTTCTTGTCCCAACGCTTATCAGCTTTCAGGGAGAGTGATAAGACTGGCAGGTTGAGCGGATCGATCTTCAGCACCCAGGATGGTTTGAGGTTTGCGCCTGTAGCAGGCAGGTCTGCCTGGATTACATTTAGGAGCGCCTGAGTTTGACCTAGCGCTTTGTCCATATCGGTCTGGTAAGGAAACTCTAGTGTGACGATGCTAAATCCATCCTGAGAAGTGGAACGAATGTATCTCACTCCCGGGATGTTGACCATCCGCTCCTCGATAGGTTTGGAGATGTAGGTCTCCATCTCTTCGGCGCTGAGGCCGGGCATCATCGAGACAACTCCAATGAGCGGACTCTGCACATAGGGAGTGAAGCGGCGCGGCAAATAGCCTTTAATCGCTATTACTGCAAGTAGAACCACAGCAGTATAAAACGCAATTACCACGTATGGATTTTCAATGGACCACTTCGAGATATTAAAGCCCGATTGATTTTTTTTTGTTGGTAAGTTCGTGTCTGGCATGGGAGTCTAGTTCCTTCCCATTCCCGGCATACTATCCATAGAATCGTTCTTATTTTTAGTATCTGGACTTCGCATAGGAGCGCTATCTTTACCCATATTCATGCCGGGCATTTTGTGTGTATCTGTTCCACCCATGTCCATTCCGGGCATACTGGGCATCTCGCCGGAGGGTTGGGGGAGCGATTTCGGCCCGCTAAGGTTCCATTCAACCGGGGATACCGGATCGCCTTCATTCAGGTTCTCCATCCCGCGAGTAATAACTTTCTTCCCGATCTGTAAACCCTTTTCGAACACGCTTCGTTTTCCGTCCGATGCGCCGAGTGAGATGAAAGTACGATGGGCAGTGAACTTTCCACTTTTGTTTTTGGGCACTAATTCCATGCTGCATATCGGGCATTTCCCAGGCTTGTCTCGGATGATTTCTGGGTGCATAACACAAGTGTATTGTGTTATTCTGTGTAGAGGATTATCCTCAGCGAGAGTCCAAACAAATGAGTGTTGGTCAACGTCGTGCTGAACGGCTTCGAGGGGAATAGTGACGGCATTGCGAGGTGTCGCTGTAGCTATTTCCATCACGATATACTCACCTGGCAGCAGCTTTCCACCCGGATTCGGAGTTAGCGCCTCTATTGTTACGGTGCGCGTCTGGGCATTGGCCGCATTGAATATCGAAGTGAGATTTGTTTGCAGATGGAAGCTGGGATCATATGGCTTTGAGACCGTGACAGCGCTGCCGATGTGCACATCGGATAGATCTGATTGGGAGACGTTTGCCTGCAATCTGACCTTATCGGTACTCTTTATTTTGAGGATTGGTATGCCAGGCTGCACCAATGTTCCCGGGCTGACCAGCCGTTCCGTAACAACTCCATCCTGCATTGCACGAATTTCTGTGTAACTTTGGATAATATCGGCGGTACGTTTTTGGGCTAAAGCCTGAGTTGCGAGTGCATCGTGATGCAGGATACGATGGGTGCTGGCTTCTGTATTAATTTTCGCAGCAGCGACATCTGCGAGAGCTGCCTGTACTCCATTTCGAGCCAGTTCCAGCTTTGCTTGGGCGCTCACTCTATTTGCCTCGGACTGCTGAACTTTCGACTTTGCGGCGGCGATCATTACTCTCTTCTCACGAACTTCAGTCCTCGCCTGAACCAGTTTAGCATCTGCCGTTTTTGCCTGCGCACTCTCTCTGTCGTACTCTTCACGGGATACTGCTTTCGCCTGCAATAGCTGTTTTTCCCGGGAGATCTCAGCTTTCCAGTAGTCGGCATCGGCTTCCATAGCTTTCACGTTTGCTTCGGTATCCACCAAACTGAGCTGTAGGGCTTGCAGCTCGTGCTCGGATTGATCTCTAGCAGCATCGGAAGCCGAAGCTTGAGCCTGCGCATCTGTCTCTCCGGAACTCATTGCTCGCGCCTTCGCCTGGAGGGATTTCGTCTGCGCTTCTGCCATGCGCTGCTCTTCCCGGGCGATCATGACATCGTGCTGCATCACCACCAGGCCAGCTGCAGCCTCGTTTGTTTTAGAGGCAAGTTCTGCGCTGTCAAGCCGTGCCACCACCTGCCCAGTTCGCACTCTGTCTCCAGGGTATACCGTGATTGCCGTCAGAGTACCGGTGACCCGTGAATAGATTTCCGAGTCGTTGAATGCGACGACAGTACCTGTATAGGTGACGGTAGGTGCGAAGGGGTGGTAGGCTACATCTTCTGCTGCCACAGGGATCGATCCGAGCGGAGTGTTAGCGCTCATTGCTTTCATATCCATCGCCTGCGCTTCTATCACAGTCATGGAGCCGGGCGGACGATAGTGTTTCACTACATTACTGGTAATCAAATAGACTATGACCAGCGTTATGACACCAATAATAATAGGTCGAATAGATTTGTCTTTCATAACTTCCCCACAATCGATGCTAGTATAGAAAATACTGGATGAAGAGACAGCACTGAAGTTCCGGCCTATATTTGCAAAATCCATCTTAGGTGGCTAGACGCTCTCTGCATCGGCTCAGATATTACCAAAGATGCAGGATAGTGCCCAGGCAAAAATAGCTGTGCCGGAGTGTTATCTCTTACCTCGAAAAGATTGGGAACATCAAAGGACGATTGGAGGGGAGCGGCCAGACAAGATACGTAGGAATCGTTGTGGATAGAAACTGAGGATAGATGTAGAAATAGAAGCAGATTTAATCGAGATTGGCGCGAACGCAGTTACAGGCGGGAGCAATGCCAACTGAGGCGAAACCCACTTTACGCCATCTTGCAGGTTTGAAGCAGGGTGATCGGAAACGTGCATTACACACTGTGGAGTGGTACATACACCGCCGGATTTTGCAATCATATTGACAGTTAGTGATGAAGATATGGGGGAGTGGCAGTGCGAACAGCCCTTAGATTTAGGGGCAGTGAAGGCGGAGGTATTCCCCTCAATACCATGCTGCATTTTGCAGTTGGCATCGCAGGGCTTCCCATCCAAGCATTGCCAGGAGGCACGAGAGACAATCCCCATCATCAAGATGGCTAAAGTCAATACCCAACAAACCCATCTTCGATTGTACAATGTGATTGTCTTCATAATATTCCAGTATTGCATATTTATTTAGATAATTTCATGTACTCACTCACTTAGTTCCTGTCTTTATTACAATCTTCAGATCAGGTTGTGGATAACTATTTTTGAGCCAGGATAATAACACCGTATCAGTACTTCCGCTCAACTGATCGTTAAATCGTGCTTCCCACCAATTTGCCTCCGTGAAGTTTGCACTGTGTTCTCTCTTCTGCGGATCGTTTGAAACGATAATTTGCCATAGACATGTGTCTTTTAAGTCAGCACCTATCAGGTGGGCTCTTTGCAGCTGTGCGCGGCTCATGTCGGCGCCATGGAGACGAGCTGAAGTCAGAGTTGCTTCCTGAAAGTTTGCGCTCCAGAGTTTCGCGTTGTCTAATTTTGCTGCGAAAAGCTGCGCATTCCTTAAGTTGGCGGCTGTCATGTCAGAGTTCATCAACTGGCAGTCGGTGAGGTTCGCGGCTTGTAAGGCAGCATGATTCAAGTCAACTCCATGCAATTGAGTCTTATTCAGGTCAGTGCCTACCAGAAAACATGTGTGCAGTATCAACGGCCGTATGCGCTTCCAGCCACGAAGCGCATCTTTATCTGTTGGAATGTCGCTTGGGGTTGATAGGGCACGTAGCGCCTGAGCCAGAGCGTTACGTGTATCGCGCAGTTTAATGGCGGCGTTCCGAATCCTCTTCAGCAGGGCGGCTTCGTCTGTCTTTTGCGATATAACCCCCTTATGCAGTATCCGTCGGGCTGCAAGTGAATCCTGGCATAGCGGAGAGTCAATAAGATCATGCAGGACTGCTCTATCCGTCTCCTCTGAATCTGTAAAGCGTACTAGTGGCAAAATCAATTCATAGTTTTCTGAGGACACGCTTTCCATAGATCCGAAATGATCTGCAAGAGCGTCAGATAACATGCTCAGGGAAGTTCGATTCACGTGGGCGAGATCATTAACAAGAGAATCGAGTAGGTGCGGCTCGCTATCGTGAGCGAACCCCGCCATCTCTTCTAAAGATTCGAGCGCTTGATTCCGTGGAGCTATCTCCGATTCTAGATACAGTACTGCCGTCAAGTGTGTAACTGCGCAAAAGAAGAATGGGTAAGGCTCTCGCAATCCCGATATATGTGTTTGGGCGAGCTCTTTGAGATCGAGCAGACCGCTGGCACGAATCTCCGGGCTCTGGGAAACAAGATTATTCTGAATATCGGAATATTTCAGTTCGAGTGCTGTGTATTCGAGCTGCTGCTGTGGGTCGATACGTGCTTCTGGCGAGAGGTGGAGATAGTGTGACTGCATTCGCAGCAGATAATCTCGTAGACGAGCCAGCTCATGCAGCTCCTGTTGTTGACTCCAGATAACACGAATAGACACGGTTGCGATGAACAAAGCCAAACCTGTACCAATAACAATGGATAATCCGTGCCTTACATCCATAGGAAGATACATTAAAAACCAGTGACCGATTATTTCCCATATTGTGAACGCAATCGCTGTGCCAATGATGAGAATCAAAGACTGTCTGTAACGCATTACATTACCTCCCAAACATCGTAGATCATCAGAAATTTCAAGCAGTTATATACTTTTGTTAACCGTCTTTTTTTCCTGATTAAATATTAAAAGCATCCCCATGAGTTAACAAGAGGATGCTTTTGGTAACTAGGAACGGTCAGGGTTTTGCTGTGTTTTCTGCTTTACTCTCATCTTTAGTTTCTGCTTTGTTTCGTTTCTTCATCGGTTTGTTGTTTTTGTCAAGGTTGAAGTGTTCACGATAGACATTCGGCCGTTCTTTGCGAAGCCACTCAGCGAACGCAACATCGTGTCCGTACTTCTCCGCGCTTAATCGAAGATCTGTACGCTTCGTGAGCAAACTATCGAAGTCTTCCATATGAGCAGTGCTTTTGTACTCTTTGGACATTTCGCCGATCTGCTTTACACATTCTTTCGCAAAAATGAAGGGGTGATCGCGCTGCATCCACTCGGTATAAGCGACATCAATCCCTTTTCTCTTTATTTCAGATTCAATGCTTCGGTCTTTACTGCGACGGACGTTGAAATCGTTCGAGTGCATGGAATGCGCTTTAAACTTGATGATAATTGGAGCAGGTTTAAGATGTGCTGTCTCCTTGTCATCTTGAGCGTAAGTTATTGATCCCAATGGGAAAACGGACATTGCAAGCACACTTAACGCTATAGCTAATTTAGATTTCATGACAATACCTCCTCGAAAGCGAATGTAAAATGGTTAATAGAAATGAATAAATCATGCTCGAAAAAGAACTCAAAACTGATTTAGAAATGTCATTATACGAATACCCTAATATTAGATATAGTATAAATCAGATTGCATCGATCTGTCATCCGCTAATTGGCGGATTTGTTGGTCTAACTCAAATAAGTCGGTGATGATGTATTTGTTATACAGAATACAGTAATGGTGTATAGATTTCGGTAAGTTCCAAATAAATTCTCATGAGTATGGGTTTGTGCTGGGTATGGCACAATGCTACGAAACCGAATGAAATCCAAGACAAAATAATAGTGCAAAAAAAGCAAAAAACTATCTAGAATTTCTAAACACAAGAGATGGTCTAATGTGAGTGATTTCCGACTTTTGCAATTACCTAATTGGATAGCACTTTAGCTCATAGCGGAATGGAGATTGGAAAATGGG
>JANXSG010000061.1 GCA_025352825.1 Chthonomonadaceae bacterium
TCGTCTCACAATTCTCATGGTATGTATTGTACCGCGAATTCAGTAAAATGACCAGAAATGATTACCCCCTCTCCCTTGCGAGCTATCGAGCAACATGGGAGAGGGGCCGGAGGATGAGGTTGAAGCAGAGGTATCGCTTGCCAGTGAAGCGAACTCGGGTAGGGTGTAGTCAAAAAATGAAAGTGTTTTAACTTTGTCGGGCGCCAGTGAGTCCCCAACGCTCCCTCACGCGGTTTTCGATCGCTGAAAAAATAGCCAGATCTGTAAATAGTCCAAGAGCAACGATTACCAGCATCACTGCAAGAACCTGGCTCATATCGGCATTGTCACGACCGGATTCCAACTGTTGCCCCAAACCTAAGCCGACAACAAGCAGTTCACCGGACATCAGCGCTCGCCACGCGAACGACCAGCCAAGTTTAGCGCCGGTAAGAATCGAAGGCATCGAAGCAGGAATCAAAACTTGTGTGTAGATACCCAGTGGAGAAACCCCCATTGTTCGAGCGGCTCTTAGATAACCAGGGGGGACGTTTTTAACACCGTCCTTCACGGCAACCGTGATAGCGAGAAGCGCTCCCATGATAACAACGAACAGTATCGCGGTATCATTTAATCCGAACCACAACAGAGCTAACGGAAGCCAGCAGATACTAGGTAGTGTCTGAAGTCCTAACACTAAGGAACCTACTGTATCCTCCAGCCACTCGATTCTCGCCAACAATATTCCAAGAGGGAGGCCTATTACCATGGAGATGCTGTAGCCGATAAGCATTCGTTTCATGCTTACCGCGGTGGAGAGAGGAAGCGACCCGTCTGTAATACCTCTTTGGATGGTTCGAAATACCTGCATAGGAGAGGGAAACAGCGCTTCTTCCCAATGGCCATATTTAGATATTGTCGCCCAGCACGCCATCAACAGGCCGAAGAACACCAGCTTCCGCAGGAACCCAGTCTGCATCGTACTCTTCTCTACGCGAGGCATCCAGTCCCTCCTTCAAAACATCTGATATTCTTCTGGCCATACTTGCAACATCTGCATCATCGACGAACCTCGGGCGCGCCAGCTGGATAGTGTACTCCGCATGAATTCTGCCAGGCCGAGATGACAGCAGTATCACTCTGTCTCCAAGACATACCGCTTCCCGAACATTGTGGGTGACGAAAACAATCGTGGTAGGCGTTCGCTCACATATCTCATGAAGCACTCGGTAAAGGTCTTCACGAGTTTGGGCGTCCAGGGCTGCGAACGGCTCATCCATCAACAAGGCATTCGGTTCTAAAGCAAGCGCACGTGCAATGGCTACACGTTGTTTCATACCGCCGGAGAGTTCATGGATAGAGCTGTCTACAAACTGTGACAGGTGAACAAGTTTCAGGTAAAAACTCGCTCTCCGTTTTCGTTCGATAGGAGACAACCCCATCTGTTTCAAGCCAAACTCTACGTTTTTCTGAACTGTCAGCCATGGAAATAGCGCGCCGTCTTGAAATACAACGCTTCTATCTCTGCCGGGGCCTGTAATCCTTTTGTCGTCTTCCCAAAGCTCCCCAGAATCTGGCGGGTCAAGGCCGGCGATGAGGTTTAGCAGCGTGGATTTTCCGCAGCCAGAAGGGCCGATGAGAACTACGAATTCGCCATGCTCTATCTCAAGCGAGACGTTATCCAGCGCGTGCACATCACCATCTGTTCCGCTGTAACGCCTGCTCACCCCGCGTATTGAAAGACTGGCCATTCAGCGCTCCTGAATCACACATTGATTTAAGACAGCTATTTAGCCAGTACTGTGAGCTGCCTCTTCTGGGCTTTTTCTAAAAACGAACCGTCGATAAGCAGCGCAATGTCCAGATCTTTGGTTTGGCTGTAACCTGCCTGTACCGCTGCATCCGCTATTTGCATGATACTGACCGGGTTAGCGTCCGTAGTAAAAGTCACACGTCCCCAGGCAGTTTTAAGAGTCTCTTTTGACAATGCCTTGTTGGTCAGTCGCTTTAATTCTCCATTCAATATCTGCTGAGCTGCTTCTGGTTCGTTCTGAACGAAAGCAACCGCACTTCTATGAGCGTTCAATATCGCCTCCACTTCTTGTGGATGCGCGGTAATATACGCTGTCCGCCCAACCAGTACAGTGGTTGTAAAACGCTTATCCGGCCATAGGTCTCTCTCGTCGACTACGAGTTTTGCACCCGCTTCCTCGATCAGCCTGGTAATCCAGGGTTCGGGAGCCCATGCAGCGTCAATCTCGCCACGTTTCAGAAGAGCCAGCATATCCGCATTCTTGATTGGGAGTATTTTAACCGTACCGCCCTTTTCAACTGGTGAAAGATTGTTAAGCGCCATAAAGTGCCGCAGTGAGATATCCTGAGTGCCACCTAACTGAGGAACGGCAACGCTCTTGCCATCCAGATCACGAACCGAACTGATATTTGCCTGAGGACGTACGACCAACCCGGCTCCGCCATCGCAGGCTCCTGCCAGAATTCGAAGCGCGCGTCCTTTTGTTTTGATAAAGGTGTTTAGCGCCGGCCCGGGGCCTACATAGCACATATCTACTTCGCCGGCCAGCAGAGCTTCCATCGCCGCTGGGCCAGCATTGAATACCAGATAGTCCACTGTTGTATTCTTACTGACCTCTTTCTGAAAAGCCCCCTGTGCCACTCCAACGACAGCGGGAGCGTGTGTTACATTCGGAAAATATCCCAGTTTGAGATGCTGCTGATGCACCGGCTCTTTTTTTGCAGACGTTCTGCCATAAAATCCCAGTAAAAGGAGCAGTCCAACTCCTATAATTGGGCTAACATAGTGCATCCATGGCGATTTTTTGTTTTTCAATTTGAGTTCTCCTGATGCCTAAAACAATGCTTTAAAAATAGATGCTAAATATATTAAATTACAAAATCTATAATCTGATCCCACCGATGGCGAATATTAGCCTCACGGTCACGGATCTCAGCAAACGAGGTTTTGTCCAATACTTCGACAAGAGCTTCACGAGCCTCTTTCCAGACGGTGCGAAGCCCGCATACTTCAGGGTCAGGGCATCCGCACTCGAGATAACCGGAAACACTCACACAGCTAATAGGCGCTAAAGGGCCGTCGAGAGCACGTACTACTGCGCCAAGCATGATGTCCTCTGCTGGAACTGCCAGTTCATATCCACCACCAGGCCCTTTCCGGCTGCGAACAAATCCCGTTCGTTTCATAGCTAATAGAATCTGTTCGAGAAATTTAAGCGGAATATTTTGCCTTTCGGCAATATCGTGAATCTGAATAGGTCCCTCGTTAGTATGATTCGAAAGATCTAGCAGCGCTCTGGTGGCATATTTTGCTCGGCTGGAGAGCATGTTTGGAGCCTCCAAAAATAAAGTATACGTAATCTATCTGTTGAGTAGGGAAAGTGTAACATACAGATGCTGAAATGTCAATAGAAATGATCAAAAAAAACCGTAAATCATTTTTAAAGACCAGTCTCAAATTTATCCCATATTAATTGGATACTAAAGGGATAATTTTAAAAGTCGTAAGAACCTCAGAATTGCCCATCTCCTTGCCTAACCCCCCGACCCCCTTCCCTGCACACATAAACTATAAAGCTGTTTGTGTTAGGGAAGAGGGAGAATCAACGATAAAGATTCCCCCCCTGCACTGATTCCCTCCGAGGATCGAGGGAATCAGGGCAGGGGGGCAGGGGGGTTAGGCAAAAAGTTGTGCATTATTAATATTGCTATTACTATTATTAAGATATGAGTAATGAAGTTGTATCCCTTGACAACATGAGAAAAGAATGTTAGAATTAGTTATGTTGTTTATCGATAAACAAGATGCATGATTTACGATCGTTCAGAACCAGTCTGCGATAGATGTAGATGCTATATTCTCTGTTATGTCACTATAGCGCACCCACAAGTAAGGCTGGCTGGCAATCTTTCTCGTTTAATACTCTTGGTATACATTATCTGAGCTAACCTGGAATTTTCGTGTTAGAATGTTTTTACACAAAACGCAGTAAAGCTCTCGACATGTAAAAAAATATTGAGTTAGTTCTTTATATTATGGAATGGAAGTAAAGCAGTATGTCGATTAATAGTTACTTTAAAATAGTATTTGTAATATCTGTTATCACTCTCGTTGGCTGTGGAAAATCTGAGACTCGAGTTCTGGGTAAGGCCCCTGGAGCTGGAGTTAATCTCACCGCAGCTTCACTTAATACCGCTAAAGCCTCTCAAATCACTCTGCTACAAGGCGAGATTGTAGAAAAATGCCCCGTAGCAGGATGCTGGTTTGAGCTGCGCGACAAGAGTGGAGTTACCCATGTCGACACAAAAGCTGCAGGTTTTGTAGTAAGCAATATCCCGCTGCACACGAAGGTAACCGTTGCAGGTAAGATGGTTCCCGGAACTCAACCGAGTCTGGCTGCAACAGGATTAAGATATTAGAATTAGCAGTAAGATTTTCATAGCTTCTGCATTGGCAATTACAGTTTTTGTGATCGTCATAAGGACGCAGCTGTCATCACAGAACGATTTTGGTATCGCTCAGATGGATGCCCCGAGAGTTTCAGTGGAAGCAAAACATCAGGAAGAGTTTGGTCTATGTCCGTGGCGCGAACCTGAGGCAGACAGAATGATGTTTTTTCCTGATTCCACTTCAGCCAGAGAAGAGACCCTCATTCTTAGCCATGAGCAGCATGCCATCGAACAGAAGCTGGGGCGGACACTATCTGGCGACTATAATGCCATCAGAATCAACCGCATTCTTAAAGGCAGTAGTCCGCTGGGAGTGGTGATTACACGAAGAGTGCGAGGGGAATCCGGAGTGATTGAGCTTGTGCTGGCAGTAGGAAATGCTGGAGAGGTGATTAGAGCAAAACTGCAGCGTATGCGCGAACCAGATATAGCAGCATCGTTTCTGCGTTCTGAAAAATTTATGGGTTCATTTCGAGGAAAGTCAGTCAATTCACTTTGGAACGAGAGCATGATCTCATCAGAAATACCCCCGCAGGCGAAAAGATCAGCATCTGGAATCATAGACAGCGCACACACCGCACTTGTACTGCTGGAAGTTGGATCCAAAAAATGATGGAACTCGCAGTTCGCAATCTATTAAGGCGCAGAACCAGAAGTATATTTACACTCCTCGGAGTAGCGGCTGCAGTAGCAATTCTAGCATGTCTGGCAGCATTCGGCCAGGGATACCAGCGGGGGCTGAGCCAGGAACTCGACAACATGGGAATGCAAATGATGCTGGTGCCAATGGGATGCCCATTCGATGCTGCTGCACGGGTACTAAAGGGAAAGACCCTCGATGTCTCACTCCCTATGACTGCCCTGGATGCTGCCAGGAGTGACAAAGATGTTCAGATTGCAGCCCCTCTGCTGATGGCTGCTCTGCCGCGTCCCTCTGAAGGAAGAACCGATCTCTGGGTGGGAGTGGATGAAAGCATCCGACCGCTAAAACCGTGGTGGAAGCTGACTTCGGGATCGACGTGGTTCACGGATGATCACTCGGTTATACTCGGCGCGGAGGCGGCATCGACCGAACTGAGGCGAGTGGGTGACACTCTATTCAGTCCGGAGGCTAACCGCAGTTTTCGTGTCTCAGGAATTCTGGAGCGCAGTGGTACGAGTGACGACAGCTTGTTCTTTATACCCATGCATGCCGCTCAGGAGATGTTTCATCAGAGTGGGAGGCTGACTGCAGTAGCGATACGGCTTCGTGATCCGGAGCAGATCACCGGCGTTTCTACCCGGCTGCAGAATACACCTGGCGCTCAGGTGGTTACTATGACAGAGATGATGGGCACGTTTCTTAATCTGGTGGGAGCAGTTCGCACGCTTGTTCTGGCAATAGCGATCGTTGCAATCACAATCAGCACCTTATCCGTTTTCAACACGATGCTCTCCGCTGTACTGGAACGAACATCGGAGCTTGGGGTGATGCGAGCAGTAGGCGCTTCCCGATCTCAAATATTTCGGCTGCTGGCTATAGAATCGATCCTTATGACTGCTGTAGGCAGCGCGGCGGGTCTGTTGCTGGCAGTTGTTGCCGGAAGGATGGTAGGGCGAGTTGTAAAGAATTTTGTACCACTGCCGCCTTCGGAAAGTCTCTTAGCAGTTAGTGGCATTCTAGCGCTGCAGTGTATCGCACTGGGAGTTGGTGTGGGATTAATAGCTGGTATTTATCCGGCATGGCAGGCGAGCAGGCTTACCCCAGCACAGGCATTAAGAGTGGAGTAGTTCATCCATCGCAAAAATAGAAAATTTCTGCCTATAAAGAGCAGACGTTGTTCATAAGGAACTGCAGTCGTGTCGCGTCTGAACGACGCATGTATTTTACAGTCGGGGGTTTTCAACCTCCGAAGAGGATATGTCTTGATCTGGCTAAATATGGCATTAAAAAATGGGCTGCGCAGAAAATTCCGGACAATCGTCACCATGATGGGTGTCGCGATTGGCGTCGCGGCGTTATTCAGCCTTATTTCATTTCAGCGTGGATACCAGCTCGGTATGAAAGGTGAACTCGATAGGCTTGGCGCGCATGTGTTGGTAGTTCCAAAAGGATGCCCGTACGATGCTGCTTCTATTGCACTTCATGGGGCAAGCTGGCCATGCTACTTGAAGGCAGAGTATCTTACCAGAGTACGGCAGACTGAGGGAGTTCAGACAGCCGCTCCGCTTCTGATGAATGCTATTTACACCGCAGAAACTGGAGTGCAGACTGTCTATCTAGGAGCGGAACCAGGGCTTCTTGCAGTGAAACGTGGATGGCACATAGATGGAAAATTTCCAGTAAAAGGGGATGAATGCCTGCTTGGTTCGACTTTTGCTTCAAGTCATCATCTAAGCATGGGAAAGAATTTTTCACTTCCAGGCGTCTCGGGTGAGACCGGACATGTAGCAGGGATAATTGCTGCCACACAAGGTGCAGACGATACTTTTGTGTACATGTCTCTAGCCAATGCACAGCGCATATTCCACCGGCCAAATCAGCTGACTCATATTTTAGTAAGGCTTACCGACCCAAATGAGATGGATACTGTCGTGAATGGACTACGAGCATGTGAAGCGGGAATGGATATGAATGTGGTACCTCTCGCACATCTTTTTCGAACAATTCAAGGCCTGGTCAATACCACTCGAACCCTGCTGGGATGTGTGGCTGTGGTGGCGCTGTTGATCGCTGGAGCCGGAGTGAGCAATACAGTACTGATGGCAGTGATAGAACGCAAACGCGAAATTGGGGTTATGAGAGCGATTGGCGCTTCGCCTGCTGATATTTTTCGCCTGATCTGGCTGGAGACCGTTTCAACCTGTCTTGCAGGAGGATTGATAGGGGTACTAGTATCCAGCGCCGCTTCAAGAATGGTGGAGACATGGCTGCGCGGGCAGCTGCCATTCTCCCCTACGGGCGCACTGGTACAACCTGAGTTGGCAGTGGCGATTGTTTGCCTGATCGCGGCTATGCTTTTAGGCAGTCTATCCGGTCTTTTCCCAGCATGGCGCGCTGCCCGGCTTTCTCCGGTGGAAGCTATTCGTCAGGCGGGAGCATAGCACAATATGATCAATAGAATAGTCACTATGAAAGAAGCCGCGGCAGAAACTATTATCATTGAGGCAAAAGGATTGACTAAGCTCTATCGTCGTGGGGCATATGAGATTCACGCGCTGGACAATGTTTCCTTCAGTATTAGGGAAGGCGAGTTTTTATCTATAGTTGGGCCGTCTGGGGCTGGCAAAACCACGCTGCTGCAGCTGTTGGGATGCATGGATACTCCCAGTTCGGGTGAGATGCTCATAGATAACCAGTCCACCAAAGGTTTGAGCGATGCCAAACTTACCAGGCTGCGCAGAGAACATGTGGGATTTGTGTTTCAGGGATTCGGTTTGCTTCCCACACTGACAGTGATGGAAAACATAGTTTTACCCACGCTTTTTTCACGTCGTAATGCACAATCCACTGCTGAGGAACTACTGGAAACAGTGGGGCTTAGCAGCCGTCGAAACCATCGCCCACACGAACTTTCAGGAGGTGAAATGCAGCGCGCAGCTATCGCCCGCGCACTAATTAATGGTCCAAAACTACTGCTCGCAGACGAGCCCACAGGAAATCTCGACAGCACGAATGGTGCAGCAATCATCAAACTTTTTCAGAAGTTAAACCGTGACGGGCTTACCGTCGTGGTGGTTACACATAACTCTACCCTTGCCGAATCGACTCGACGTGTGATTTCTATGCGGGACGGCAAGATAGAATCAGATTCGCAGCCAGTTTTTAATATCGGTTCGAACTCGAATCACTTATCAATCTGATTATTTATCAGGAAAGGTATCCAACATGTTACTCAGTATAAAAACACGTAGTTCAGCATTTACACTTATTGAACTGCTCGTGGTCATCGCAATTATCGCGATTCTCGCTGCCATCCTATTTCCAGTATTCGCTCAAGCTAGAGAAAAAGCACGAAAAACCGTGTGTGTCTCGAACGTCAAACAGCTCGGCCTAGCCTGGATGATGTACGTTCAGGACAGTGATGAGACCTTCCCGCCAAACAACACCACTACGGTAAATGGTACAACAGTTCCGGAGTATGTACTGTATGGCTCACAAGTTTTCCCCTGCCGTCCGTGCCGCCCTCGCGTGAATAAGAACAGCCTTAATCATGATGCGCTTGTAGCTCTTTCGAACTCAAACAGCCTCACAAAAACCGATCCCGAGGCATACGATCCTCGCCTCTACGCCATGCCTTACATCAAGAGTGTGGATATGTTCAAATGCCCTAGTGACAACGGGATTTCCTCTTCGCTGCTCAGCGCAGATCCATCACAGGGAGTTCCGATATGGAAAGTGGAAGGCAGCAGCTACTGCCTGAACACTGTGGTTACACGAAAAGGGGCAATGTCGGCCATCGATCTTCCGTCGAGTACCTATATGGGAGCAGAAGTCACTTCGTTCCATGAAGGAATTAATCGTGCGATCGCCGGCTGGAAATCTGCTACGAAAGCAAACGGTTATCAGGATACAATCGGGCCAGCTCGTGTAGCTTATTTCTGTGATGGCCATGCAAAAATGGCGACAGAGCGATTTATCTCGCTTCAGTGCTCTCCTCCTGCTCTGCCGAATGCTGACGGATCCCAGGGTACTCCAGTACCATAGGTCTATACCCTATATCCACCTCACCCGAACCCCTCTCCTTCCCAAGGAGAGGGGAAACCCTCACCCCCCGTGAGGGCGGGTCAAAAGTCTTTCTGAAATTATCGATTGAAAAAAAAATCGTTCTACAATGCCCATACAAGCGACGAAGATTTTTTTGACGCTGATCTGCCATTGAAAAATAGCGACTTTTAGCCCATTTACAATCCGAAAGAGACTTTTGAGACACTCTCCCGTCCCCCTCTCCCGAAGCTTCGGGAGAGGGGGAGACTTTGGTATAGGATTATCAATTTACTGTGAGTTTTAAACCACTATCAGCTTATGTACACCAAATGAAAATTGAACAACTAATATTTCCGCTCCCCTCTCCCTTGCGAGCTATCGAGCAATATGGGAGAGGGGCCGGGGGTGAGGTTAAACCGTTCCATGGATTGGCTGAAGATTCCCGATTGAATCACCTCCTTCCCCTGTTTTTGGGGGAAGGGGGCTGGGGGGATGAGGGCAAATCACTTCATCTTAGCTAGCATATTTTGTTAGAAGCTTTGCCTGAATACTATATCGATTATGGCCAGGTTCGGGGTGTCGGCGATGATAGGTGCCGTCTGGGTGGAGATCCCAGGCCTGGCAATTGTCGGAGAGCGGCATGGTCAGAACTACATCGCGAAGTGTCCGAAGTATTTCCGCATCGTGTACTGGGACTACTACTTCCACACGCCTATCAAGATTGCGAAGCATCCAGTCGGCGCTGCCAATATAAATCTTCTCATTTCCGCTATTATGAAAATAGAATACTCGACTGTGCTCTAAAAATCGACCCACGATGCTCACCACGCGAATATTTTCCGAAAGCTGAGGAACTCCAGGACGAAGGCAACACATTCCGCGCACAATCAGATCGATCTGCACACCTTTTTGTGAGGCCGCATAAAGTGAACTTATGAGCGCGGGATCTACGAGAGAGTTCATCTTAGCGGTGATGCGTGCCGGATTTTCTGCTGTGTGGCTTTCGGTCTCCCGCTCGATGAGGTCGTGAAGTCCATTTCTTAGGCTTACAGGAGCGACAAGAAACTCCTTGTAAGATCGCTGTCGGGAGTAACCTGTGAGATAGTTGAATAGGTCTGTAGCGTCGGCACCAAAGGTGGGGTTGCAAGTCAATATTCCAATATCTGTATAGACTGCCGCAGTTTTTGGATTATAGTTGCCAGTGCCGATATGAAGATATCTGCGAAGTCTGTCCTCTTCTCTCCGAACAACCAGTGTAACCTTGCAGTGGGTTTTTAGACCGGGCAAACCGTAGACTACATGAACCCCAGATTTTTCTAATTGGCGAGCCCAGATAATATTGTTTTCCTCATCAAAACGAGCTTTTAGCTCCACCAGGCAGGCCACCTGTTTGCCATTATCTGCAGCATCCATCAGCGCTTGAATGATGGGTGAATCCCCGCTTGTGCGATAGAGCGTGTGCTTGATAGTCAGCACTTGAGGGTCGTCTGCTGCCCTTCTCAGGAAATCCGTCACACAGCCAAACGATTGATACGGGTGGTGGAGGAGAATATCTCCCTGTCTAATAGCTGCAAACATATCCGCATTTCCACGTAACGCCGAGGGAATTCCGGGTGTGAATGGAGTGTCGCGCAGTTCAGGTATGTTGATGCTCGTTAGAGGGAAGAAGTCGGCTGTGTTCAAGGGGCCGTCAATCGCATAGATCTGTGCTTCTTCGAGATTTCCGAGCTCTTCAATAATGGTTTGACGGATATCCACAGGCATGGAACTGTCTAGCTCGAGACGCTCAACCTCTCCGAAACGGCGTTTCGAGAGCTCCTCCTCTATCATTTCCATGAGGTCGTCCGCTGCGTCCTCCCGGAATTCAAGGTCGGCATTGCGGGTCACTCGGAATGGGTAACACGCGCGCACTTCCATGCCAGGGAAGAGGCGACCAGAATGGGCGGCCACAAGCTCCTCAAGCAGAACAAACTGCCATGTTTCACCCGCAATAGGCACCAGGCGCGGCAGCACCGGCCGGGTAGGCACTTTGACACGAGCAAAATGATCTTCACCCGTTTCTGGATCACGAACAACGACAGCCAGGCTGAGACTCAAGTTTGAGATATAGGGGAATGGATGCCCTGGACCGAGTGCAAGCGGAGTAAGCACAGGAAAGACTGCATTTTCGAAATAAGCTTTGAGGCTATCCTTCTGCTTTTCAGTCAGCTCAGAATGCGATTTAAGACAAACGCCGTGCTTTGAAAGCTGAGGCAGCAAATCTTGCAGACACTTCGAATGCTGAGCCAGCATCGGAATAAGCTTATTTTGAATATTTTGGAGCCTCTGTTCGATATTAGGCTTCTTACGATGTGGATCACTGCCCTCTTGGATTCGATCTCGAATTCCGGGGACATGAATCATGAAAAATTCATCCAGGTTATTACTGAAAATTGCTAGAAATTTTAGGCGTTCTAGCAGAGGATTTGCTAAATTTAGAGCTTCAGAAAGTACGCGTGCATTAAAATCTAGCCAGCTTAATTCACGATCAAAGAAGAGATTTGTATCCGGTGTGACAATGATTTTGGTACTGCCTTTGGATGTTGCCGCACTTTTGCGTTCGATAGTTCTGGTAGATTTTTGCTGCTTCTCGACCATTAGCTGATCTGTCATCAAACTAAACTCTCTTCCATAACCCAGCCATCTGTGACATTTTTTTGTATCCGTGATGGAAGTACAAGTCCCATAGCCTCCGCAAGGTGGTGTGGCGAATTTCCTGTAATCCTTAAATCGAGTCCGGAGTTAATTCGAGCCTCTTCTAGAGTAACATCGTCCAGGAATATAGTATCGTCACGAAGACATATTTTCGGCAGAAAGACCACCGATTTGCAATCAGAAAATTCGCGCAGTTGTGCAATAATATCCACAGAGGTAAGCAGTCCGGCTATGTGGATATCACCTCCAAAAAAGTGATTTATTACCACGCAAACGTTCATATCTACCCCTTCAATCTCGTTCAGCCTTTTCGCGAAAGCCTTTACCAGCCCGGCAGGCATCTCTGCAGTGACAAGTGTAGCGCTGATAGGTACTGGAACTGCTGCAGGGAGGCGTTTGCTCACCTTCCTTGCATCCTCCAGAAATAGCCTTGATGTGCCAATCCCATCTTCGAGTTGTGGAAACTCTTCATAGTGCGATTTGCCTGGAAAAGGAATATCTGCGATATAGTACCACTCGTCGGCGAGCCAAGCAAAACGTGTCCCAAGCTGAGTAATAAATCTTTGTTCAAGCTTTCCCACCACATCTATCATAGCTCTGGCATAGTCGCGTTCGACATGAGTAAGTGTGGGCAGCCTCTCTCGAAATCGCGTCATTCCTACGGGCACAATCGCTGCGGACTGCACTCCAGCCCGCTTACCCGTGACACTTCTATGCTCCTCTGCAAGCTCCTGAAGTGTCGTCATCAGCGTATCACCATCGTTTAAGCCTGGGCAGAGAACGATCTGAGCATGAACATCTATACGATTATCTGCGAGTTCACGTATCTGTGGAAGAATAGGTGTAGTTTCTTTCCGCCCGAGGAGCAGTCGCCGTATTTCAGGATTGGTGGAATGCACCGATACGTATAAAGGCGAGAGTCGCTGCTCCAGGATACGAGCCCACTCATCATCGGTTAAATTGGTGAGGGTCACATAGTTGCCATGCATAAATGAGAGGCGGAAATCGTCATCCATTAGATAGAGGGATTTACGCATCTTCTTTGGCATCTGATGGATAAAACAAAACACACATTTATTGTTACACGTATGGACTTTATCTCCGAGATCGTACTGGAAGGTTAGGCCGCTGTCTTCACCCTCATCTTTTCGGAGAATCGTGGAAATCTCAGTTCCCCCACGATCTAGTGAGAGTTTTAATCTGGAATCTGCTGAGTGGAAACGGTAATCCAGGATATCGAGAGTTGGCCGCCCATTGATCTGCCGAAGCAAATCTCCAACCCGAACACCTGCTCGCTTTGCTGCACTACCCTCTGCAACATTTATTACGATGAGTGCGTTAACATTTTTAAGAAATATTTCGGACATAGTGTTCTATTGTACCGAATAGCAAGGGCAATTGCAACCAGTTC
This sequence comes from Chthonomonadaceae bacterium, assembly GCA_025352825.1. Classification (GTDB taxonomy): domain Bacteria; phylum Armatimonadota; class Chthonomonadetes; order Chthonomonadales; family Chthonomonadaceae; genus JANXSG01. Next base: position 13,254 of record JANXSG010000061.1, read on the forward strand.
TGCTCCTTTACAATTCAGCAGGGTAGAGTTATAATAGATTTACCAAAGATTGTGAGTTCGCCGGAAAAGGCAGGAATACTCCTGTGCGACTTCGAAGGTTAACCAATATACGTTATGCCACCCAAACTCCACCACCAGAATGCCAATTTGAAGCCAGTATTATGCCGATCTCGGATGAACAGCAGGTGTGCAAAGATTTTCAAATCACTACAAAGCCGTGTTCATCTATAACTCGTTTTGATTCTGCTGGTGGAACTGTACATTCATTTTCCTTTTCAGAACCAATCCACGAGTTCTCACTGGAGGCTGAAGCAGAGGTCGATACACGCTACAACAGCCCTTTTACTGGTCTACATTTGGACGAAGATTTATTATTTTACCAGCATCCTCCTATCCATAAAGAGTGGAAACCGTATCTAGTCCGAGAAGATAAACATGTCGACATCGAAATCGACAGCATCATCAATCGCGCACGGCTTTCTGCAGGTGTTGGGGTTGCTTCATTCGTGATATCGCTCACAAGACTGCTGAATCGTGCCTATGACAAGCTGAGCAACTCACCCATTTCGAATACTGCCACCGAAGAGACCTCAAAGAATTTGAATATAATCATGCTGCGTACATGCCGTCGTTTGAAAATTCCTGCGCGATACGTGAATGGAATTATCTATCTCTCCGAGACTGCTGAAACAGAGCGAATGCAGGGTTGGGTAGAGTGCATTCTGCCCGATAGCAAATTTCATGGATTTGATTTGGTATACAACCAGATTGTGAATGACAGGTACATAAAACTCCACACAGGAATCTCCCCAATGGTGACTCAGCCTCTGCAGATAAACTGCGGGGAAACTGTCGAATATCAATTGTATACTCTTTCTCGAATCTTGCGGCTAAATTGAAATCTGCAAGGTAGAACTTAGCTGGAACATTCATAACAAATGGATTCAAATATGTAATAAAGTGTGAAGAAATCCATCTCGAATCGATTTTTTATTGTGTTCATATTGATCACATTAGAACTTGCAATGAACTAGGTCTTTTCCGGACTTCACTCGAAAAGAAGGGTTTACCGCTGGAACTCCAAATTCCTGATCTGGCGCAGCCAGAACCAAAAGCTCCCTGCATGGGCTGAGATTCCTGGTTTAGTCACCTCTTCTCCCAAAAACAGGAGAGGGGTGACTATGGCAAAGGTTTTTCCGTGTTTACTGTGAGGTTCACCCTCATACCCGGCCCTTCTCCCTTCATCACTCGTTCTTCGTTAGGGAGAAGGGAGAGAGTAAATAAGCAATTCCTCTGCATTGCAATCGTCAATTGCGAAGTGCTGGAACATCAATTTCGCTCCTCTCTCCCTCCGAGGTACGAGGGAATCAGGGAGAGAGGCCGGGAGTGAGGGTACGGCATAACGAGATATTGAAAATCCCATTCATTTAAGGTTCACCCTTATCCTGTTTTTGGAGAGGGGCTAGGGTGAGGGCAAAAATATGCATATACACCCGACTTTTGCAATTACCTCATGTCATGCACGAAATATCACCGGGCAGAGATCGTGTTTGTCGATAAACTCTGTGAGCCCCGCACGCCTATCTTCAACTGGCCGGGAGTTTTGAGTGCGCATATGCACGGCGAGACTTATTCGAGGCGAGCCGGAGTGATTCGAACCAGATCCATGGAAAGTCAGCTTATCATGGAAACTTACTCCTCCAGGTAACATTATGGCCGCGACTTCTTCCCATTTCTCGCCTTCTGGAACTTGGATACCTTTACGCTGCTCATCTATATTCTGCTCAAAAAAATCACTCTCTGTCCGGAAACCCCATTTGTGCGAACTTGAAACAAATCGCATCGGGCCACTCGCCTCGGTCACATCCGATAGTCCAATCCACGCCGTAAATAACTCACTGTCTTTCTCCCAGACTCCCCAGTAACTCCTATCCTGATGCCAGCCTACACTTGTGTTTGAAGCTAATCCTGGCGGCGTCGAAGGTTTGTACAGCAGCTGTACCCACCACACTTGTACCATAGATGCTTTTGTTATTTCAGCTGCGAGGTGACCCAACGCCGGGTAAGTGAGAATTTCTCTTAGACCAAAACTCGCAAATTGAGGCTGTTCGATTTTACAAAGTGTATTTGGATCGTCACCCGGTTTCCAGGGTGAATCACGAGGCGCACGGCCTGTATCGTACTCCCCACGTCGAACAGCATCGATCTGTTCAACAGCTTTTTCTACTACAGCTGTGGGGAATATCGGTTCCGGATGTATTAGAAAGCCATTCTGTTCATAACTGGTTCGATAGAGTGTTTCTGGTGGTGGCATTAGACATGTCCTTAATTTATTGCAAAAAATGGAAACTATCGGTTGTTTCTATTCCTGTTCAAAATACTCCTGCAGAAGAAATGGAAGGTGTTTCTTAAAATCACGAAGAACTAACCTGTCAACAACAACTTCATCAATATGCGAGGAGTGGATATGAAAATCACTGATGTCAAGATTTTTCTTACATGCCCGGGGCGTAACTATGTATTCATCAAAGTAATGACTGATGTACCCGGACTGTACGGAGTGGGTGAAGGCACTGTCAGCGGCAGCGAATCTATTGTTGCAGAAGCTATCCGCCATATGAGTCACCTCCTCATCGGCAGAGACCCGCAGCGGATCGAAGATAACTGGCAGCTGCTCTATCGACAGGGATATTGGAGGGGCGGCCCTATATTTGCCGCCGCCATTGCTGCGTTCGATTTCGCGCTGTGGGATATCAAGGGCAAGATCGCAAATATGCCGGTCTACCAGCTTTTGGGCGGGAAAGCTCGCGAAAGTGTGATGTGCTACACACATGCACACGGCAGGGATGCGATCGAGACCGAAGATCATGCGCGAAGTATTATGGAACAGGGTTTTAAAGTGGTTCGATGCCAGGTGGGCTCGCACGGCGCTTATGGCGGAGATGGAATGCAGGGAGAGAATCCGCCTGTTTCGCCGGGGACGCCACCTGAACAGATATACGAGCCAACGCGATATCTTCTGAGTGTGCCGAAACTATTCGCGCACCTGCGAGACAAGCTCGGTATGGAGATAGAGCTATTCCACGATGTCCACGAACAGCTTCAACCCATAGAAGCAGCCCGTCTGGCAAAGGAATTAGAACCATACCGCCTCTTCTTCCTGGAAGATCCCCTGATGCCGGAGCACCGTGAGAGCTGGCCGCTTTTACGATCAGCATCCGTCACACCTCTCGCAATCGGCGAGATATTCTCGTCACGATGGGACTGTATCCCGTTGTTTACCAACCACTGGATTGATTTTATTCGCACTCCGCCACTGCACATTGGAGGCATTACCGAGTGTCGCAAGATGCTGAACATAGCGGAACCATTTAATGTTCGCAGCGCATTCCATGGGGCTGGGGATATCGGGCCAGTTTCGCAGGCAGCTTCAGTCGCGATAGGGATATCGATATCGAACTTTGGTGTGCAGGAGTGGTGCCGCTATCCTGATCCTGTCTACGACGTCATTAGCGGTATTCCAGAAATGAAAAATGGTTTTCTACATGTAAGCGAAAAACCTGGTCTTGGAATTGATATTGATGAAGCTGCGGCCGAGAAATACCCATACAAGAGAGGATTTATGCCGTTGATTCGCAGAGCCGATGGATCGATGCATGTGTACTAACCTCTGGAGAAGGATTCGTTAAAAATACAGCGTTACATATCCCACCTTTCGCCAGTTTTATGAACAAATATTTTTATCGAACAAAGGTTACGTTAACTATTTTTTGGGCAGTATGTTCCAGGAATAACCGTATCTTCGGTCATTCTCTCATTTCCCGAACTAATAAACAGTTTTAATTCATCCAGGTGCTCTCGAGATAGCGTAATCGGTGTATTTGCTATGCTCTCTCTTGATAACGTTGAACCCGCTTGGGAGTCCTTCTTTAGCAGTTCATCCAGTTTATCAGCCGAGATTCCTGGCAGCCCGCAGAAGGAAAACATCTGATTTATAACCTCCTTTGGAGCACTACTCAATTCCTCATACCGAGTGATGAACATCGGAATTTTCAGTCTTTGCATCTCAATGCATTTCTCCATACTACTGAGATATGTGAAAGCAGATAGTTCGAGAAAAGTCATGGTTTCTCGTGTGTCTGATTCATTCACGAGTCGTCCCCATTGTGATCGTAAATGAGCGAGTGGAATGGGTTCATGAGGATCAGAAATCTGCACCATCCGCATGAATGAGCGAAACCAAGGCTCGATATTACGATATATAAAAACCGGCTTGGCTTCAGGGAAGACTGAGTAAAAAAGCGATGCCATCACCGTCACCATCCCTCTGAATTTTAGAGCCCATGCCGCAGCCCCTTTTATTTTGCCAGGCATACATTGTAACAGGATACAGCTTTTCAATAGAGATTCTTTCTCTATGCCTTCCAGATCGATGACTCCCCATTCGGTTAGCATCTGTGAAAATACATCTGGCTCAGACAAGCTATGAACAGATTCAATTTCGTTGAATGCACGGCTAATGAGAGTGGATCCACATCGACCAACTGAGTAGATCAAAATCAATTTAGCAGGATCAATTGCCGCTTCCGCTGCTAGTTGATGAAGTGTCTCAAATGGAATCTCAATAATCCTCAGTGCCGCCTCATACTGTGTCTGATAGTAAAATGGCACTCGGGAGAGATCACATTCAGGAGGGGTTTCTACGAATAGGGCGGTACGTTTTTCAAAGTCGAGGCAGTATAACGAAAGATTCGGGTCATGAAGCACAATTTGAGGATCGATTACACCAGCATCCAGATATTTAAAATCTGATGGTTTTACAGCCCCGATATCAACTTTGACTCTATCTTCGATAATGAGTGTTCTAGCTTCCATTGGTCTCCTTATACGCAATTGCGATGTTGATGTTTAACTTTACTATAGGGATGCTGCCTTACACGGATGATACCTTCGACTGTATTCGAATTACGTTTGGTTTAAACTCAATAGAATTGTAGTAGGTAAGGCATTCCACGTAGAATTCGTGAGCTTCACTACAACGGTTTTGAGCACGCATAAGATCACCAAGGGCTTCAACGGCGGCTATGCGGTGCAGTTCACGGTTTGCCCTTTTTAACAGTACAACGGCATGGTCGAGATGTGCTTTGGCTTCTGCATACCGCCCATGGAAGGTGTGAATTTGCCCCAGGAGTGTTAGGCAGAAGCCGACATAATTATCACCGCTTTTTTCCCAGCCTGCAAGGGCTGCTTCGGCGGCTTCCAGAGCCTCTTCATTACGTCCCAAGGCGTGGTATATTCGACCTTTCCAGAATAGCACGTCGGCGATGGTATCTGGAGGAAGTGTGTGGAAAAGAGCTAGCAGATGCGCCTCTTCTACGAGTTCGAGAGCCTTCTCCGGATCACCTGCGTGGAAGCTGATCTCCCCCATGAACCGGACGCAGTGCTGGGCGGAGTGATGATTTCCTATCTTGCGGAGCAGTTCTGTGGCGAGAATGCCGGTTTTTATCCCTCTTTCCCAATCTCCTATGTTACTGTAGGCTCTCATGAGTGTAGTGACGAGGCTGGCGTGTACTACGAGATCGCCAGCGTCTGTCGCGATTTCGATGGCGGTCAATAGAGGTGGAATGGCGCCTGTATTATCGTCGGCCTGCATCAGAATGAAGGCGATGGTAAGGGCGAAGTAGCATCTTATAGTGGTAGTTTGGGAATTATCGTCCAGCGCTTCCTGAAGGTAGTTAAGGCCGCGCAGGGCGAGTTCGTTGTGATGGAGGTGGCGCAGGCTGTCAATATATCGCATACAGAATATGGAGGGTGGCTGCTTCAATACCCACTCCAGCGCTGCCTCAAGAAATGCGGTGCCCTCGGGTGAGAGAAGGAATGGCAGACACATAATAGCCTGCTCGGACGATTCGGCATAGATGGCGTCGAAGCAGTAGTGCGTAAGCAGTCTGGCAAGTTTGAGGCGCGTGGGGGAGGGAAGCTCCTTTAAGGCGCATTCTCGAATCATGGCGGGCAGCATGTAGAGTTCGCCGGATTGGCTGAGGAAGGGAGTCTTGATGAGCGCTCGCAAGCTGGGCAGCGGGACGGCGCAAACTTGATGTGCGATCTCTGCGGGGAATGGGGCTGGCAGAAAGGATAAGCGGAGTAAGTTCTTACTTCTGGCAGTTGGCAGCCGCTTAAGTTCCTCGTGAAAGAGGGTGGAGAAGTTGCGGCCGCCTCGCAGCGTAGCCGATGCGAGGCCAAGTGTTGACTGCCTGCTGACTGCATCTTGTAAACTCTGGGTCTGCTCCAGCGCGAGCATCACATCAAGCTGATGGGTGCTCGCAGCCAGGCGCATTGTAAGCGCACGAAAATAGGGATCGCTGGGATGGAGATGTAGGCACCGCCGGGCGACATCGAACGCTGCGTTTAGCTGGCCTGCCTGCTCCAGAGCATCGGCGAGCTCCTTCATAATGGGGGCGAG
>JANXSG010000253.1 GCA_025352825.1 Chthonomonadaceae bacterium
TTGCGTATGGAGGATGGGAGATCTTGTCCGCGGAACTGTTCGAGCATAGGTTTGTTATCAAACAGTTCCATTTGAGATGGTGCGCCAGACTGGAACAGGTAAATTATTCGTTTCGCTTTTGGCTGGAAGTGAGGCAGTCCAGGCAGTGCTCCCGTGTCGGCCGGATTTCCTATGGCAGCTCCTGCTTCCGTGCCCATAATAATTTCAGCGAGAGCAGCCAGACCAATCCCAGAAGCGGAACGCGCCAAAAACGTTCGGCGATTGATAGCATCTTGAATTTGAGTTGTTTTATCCATCATAGATTCCTGTAGCTTAGTATATGAACCTTCTGAACTCGGATTAAACGGATTAAAGAATTTATTATGATTGATCGCTCGTAAAATCAAAGTTAATCATACAATCCGTTTAATCCGAGTTCAAAAAACTTCATCCTACTCCTTTGAAATAGTCTCATCCATATTAAGGATAATGCTGGCTGTTATCGTGTAGGCAGCCAATTCGGAAGCATCGATTTTTGGGTCGCGCGGTGAATCACCTATGCTGACCAGCTTGGTCGCAGCCTCAGGATTGGCGCGATACTGATCGGATAACTGCTTCTGACCGGCGAGCAGTATCTGCCCTTCCTTCGCATTGGGACGTCGGCTCATGGCACGTTCAAAGGCGTAGTTGATGCGCTCCGCAGGAGTCGAGCCTCCCTCAGTGAGTATTCGCTGAGCGAAAACACGCGATGCTTCCACGAAAGTTATCTCATTCATCAAAGCCAGAGCCTGCAGAGGTGTATTGGTTCGAGAGCGGCGAACCCGGCATGTATCACGACCTGGCACATCGAACAGCGACATACTTGGCGGCCCCTGAGTGCGTTTCCAAATCGTGTAAAGACTGCGTCTGTAGAGACCATCACCCTTGTCATGCTGATAGTTGATAAGGTTGCCGTAGACGTTGATCTCGTTCCATATCCCCTCTGGCTGATACGGGCGCACGGACCGGCCACCAATTTTCTCAACGAGCAGCCCGCTGATCGCTAGGGCCTGATCTCGAATGACTTCTGCGGATAGGCGGAAGCGCGGTCCTCGCGCCAGCAGATGGTTCTCCGGGTCGTGCAGCTTGAGTTCCGGAGTTAATTTGGATGATTGCCTGTAGGCAGCGCTCATCACGATCTCTTTTTGAAGCGCTTTCAAATCCCAGTTAAGCCTTACGAACTCAGTCGCAAGCCAGTCTAGAAGTTCAGGATTTGAAGGATACTCCGCTCTTGTTCCGAAGTCCTCTGTAGTTTGCACTATCCCCAAACCGAAATACTTCTCCCACAACCGATTTACAGCTACTCGTGCCGTGAGTGGGTTTTCCGTGCTGGCTATCCACTTCGCCAATCCCAGCCGATTGTTTTGCTCCCCATTGGGAAGTTTGGGAAAAACTGCAGGCAGCCCAGAAGTCACAGCCTCTCCGTGCTTGTCGTACTGGCCCCGAACCAGCACGAAACATTCACGAGGCTTGGGCATTTCTTCCATTACCATCACCGTGGTGATGTCAGAGTCTAGTGCAGATCGCTCTTTTGCCGTTTTTTCATGTTCCTCACTGTGAACTTTGTAGTCGGGGTCATTGCTCTCCGACCAGAGTTTCGAAAGCTCCTTTTTCTGATCGGGAGTTCTTTTCTCCGGCGCAATCGCAAGCAGAACCTTCGCAGGATCGGCATCTGCAAGCTGGAATACCTCTTCAGGCTTGAGAGTTCGTTTGAAGATAGCGACATCCTCAATTTTGCCCTTAAAGTTATCCGAGCCAGATCGCGAGCCAATCTTTGTGGTTACAGGAGCGGAGGCACGAATCGAGTCTGTGAGAGTGTTGGCTTCTATATCAAAATCTACCGATTTACCGTTAATGTAAAGCTTCATTCCATCTGGCTTTGCTAATCCGTTATAGGTAACAAAAATATGAGTCCACTGGTTATTCGGTATGGTCTGTTTTGAGACAATTTTTAATGCATTGACAGGCCACTTATTCACAAGGTGTGCATCAACATGACCATCCGCTAAGAAGATGTCCCAACCGCGGTCGTTTCCTCTGCCATCAAATCTTGAAAGCGGCACACCGCTGCCAGTGGCGGGGTTTACCCAGGCCCCGTAAGAGAAAGAATCCTTAGTGTCGAAATCACCGGTTTCTCCCAGATCGATATAACTTGAGCCGTCGAGAACGGCCGCCCCAGTCCCTCTGCCGGTTTCGAATTTTATCTTTCCATCGATTTTCGGCGCTGCCGCGTTTCCATCTATGATCAGCGGTGTTGCCTGCATTCGGTATCGAGCGACAATTCCGCTCATCAGAGTTTTCTTGTCTATCGGTCCGTTATCTATCTTCCATGTCGAGGCTGTGGATTCATTGGAAGTGATACGCTCCTTGAGCCAGGCTTCCACCGGAGCGAGCTTTGAATCGAGCCCCGCAAGCTTTTCGGCCTGTTCGGGGTAAGGGGCTTTGATCAGTGGAGGATGGTTTACGGGCCTTTCCTCCCCACTGCCAGTCTCGGGGACATTGTTGAAATAGCTCCCAAACTGATAGAACTCTTTCTGGGTGATAGGATCATATTTATGATCGTGGCAGCGTGCACATCCCATGGTTAGCCCCAGCCAAACTGCGGATGTTGTTTCGACACGGTCGATAACTGTTTCCAATCGCCACTCTTCCGGAATCACTCCCCCTTCAGTATTGATACGATGATTTCTGTTGAAGCCGGTCGCGATTTTCTGTGATAGTGTAGCATTGGGAAGCATATCACCCGCTAGCTGTTCAATTGTGAACTGATTGTAGGGCATATTGTTGTTATAAGCGTCTATTACCCAGTCACGCCATCTCCACTGAAACCGCTCATAATCGGCCTGATAGCCGTTGCTGTCGGCATATCTGGCTCCATCCATCCACGACTGTGCCATTTTTTCGCCGTAACGTGGGGAGGTAAATAGTCGGTCTACTACTTTTTCATAAGCTTTCGGTGATTTATCCGCAAGGAAAGATCTCACTTCAGAAATGGTTGGCGGTATGCCAGTGATATCAAGGGAAACTCTACGAATCAATGTAGCTTTATCTGTCTCTGGAGATGGTTTGAGATGCTCTTTCTCGATGCGAGCGAGCACAAACTTATCAATGGGATTTCGAGCCCAACTTGAGAATTTAACTGCAGGTGGAATCGGGCGGAGAGGCTTTATGAATGCCCAGTGCTGTTTGTACTCTGCTCCTTGAGCAATCCATCGTTTAATAATCTGCTGCTCAGCTGGCTTAAGAGCCTTATTCGCACTCAAGGGGGGCATTACGATCCCTCCATTTTTGGTGAAAATACGGTTAATCACTTCACTCAAAGCGGGTTTTGCAGGAACGATCGCCGTGTGGCCACTCGCGAGCAGCTTAACTGCTCCCTCACGATTATCAAGCCGCAATCCGGCCTGAATTGCTTTGGGATCGGCTCCGTGGCAATGAAAACATTTCGCCGCAAGGATTGGGCGTACATCCCTATTGTAGTCGAGTTTTATGGTGGGAGCGTGAGTCTCGCGCGGCAGCCCCTGGTCTGCGAGAAGTGGGGAGCTCATGAGTGTGCAGTAGATGAATAATGTGACTGGGATATAGTATTTTGGTAGGCGATGCATTTTTTCAAACTCCAAGATGTTTATGGCACAGCTGTGAGTCTCTCTATTTGCTTTGTAAGTTACATATTCCTGACATAAATCGACTCAACATATTCTTCCCACAATACGATTCATCTCAACATGTAAATATCGTTTGCGCTTCATCAGGAAGATCGGTGCAGAGATATAGTTCCGATTCTGCAAACAATCCGCTTGTCAGAAGCAGATCCCACAGCGTGATATGCGAGCGTCTATGCAGCTCAGGGGAGACCAGGCACACTCTTTTTCCAGAAGCTAAATGTGCCCTTACCGTCTCTTCGGTATACCACTCTCTTTCGAAGCAGTCTATCCACACTCCTGCTGCATGTTCGTATAGGGCTGGCGCTGGCTCATATTCACTTTGTCGTGTAAAGTACGGCTCTTTGCCATCGTAGTAAGAGAGTGTATCTGGAATCGACATGTCGAATACGAAATAGCAGGAGGGATCCATATCACTCAGCTGTTGTGAAAGCAGAGTATAGATACCGTCAGATTTGATGTTGAGCGCTAATGGACATCCATTTCCGATGGATCTATAAATCGACAGAAATTCATCAAATGGCAGGAAGTGATCCATGGGAGGGTCGTGAGAGATAACGAGTTCGCCCAGACGATCACGAATATCTGTCTCCACTCCCATTCCATTTTCGAAAGCACGATGAAATGCGGCGCGAGTGTTTTCTTCACCTCGATTGTTCCACCAGCCACGATGACATAGAATTCTCATGAAATGAATATCCGACAGACGAAAATTACATATAGCATCTCCTATTGTATCACATACGGCTTGCAGAGATTACAATTGTGGAAGGAAATCTAGTGCTACAAAGTAAATATTATAGCTGGAATATTGACTTTGTATGAAAAGCAATAATATGAGCTTCAGGGAGAGAAGATCGATGGTTACCCGCCCTATAATGTATATGAAACTACCGCTGATTGCGGCTGCCTGCTCAATGGTGGTGCAGAGCAACGCACTCTTAGCGCAGACTCAGCGATATCTGCATGCGCCGTCTGTCAACACCTATGCAAAACATAATCCAGATGGATTGACTATTATCTCCTCAGGCCGATTTATCAAACCAGTCGGCAAACATCTTCCTGTCGCGCAGTGGCCGCATGGAATGACACTTAGCCCAGACGGCAAAACTGTCTTTATAGCCAGTGAAAATCAGGGTCAGTTCGTAAAGGATTGGGATACGGAAACGCCGATTATCGTTCCTCTTTTAGCACACCCAAAACGCAAAAACAACACCGGTGGAGCTGCTTTCTCAAAAGACGGACAGACACTATACTGGAGTGCTGGAGAGAGCGGGGAGCTCTATTTTCTAGATGTTGCAACCGGAAATGTGACAGACACTGTAAAACTTAATACTTCCCTCAACGGCCGGAAATTTGAAGACAGTGTCGCGATGGATATAAAACTCAGTGATGATGGCGGCACCCTGTACTGCGCAGATGTCACCAATTTTCGAGTTGCCATAGTGGATATCGGAACCAAATCTATGATCGGATCAATACCTGTCGGAAGATATCCGTATGCACTCGCCGTGGCTGGAAACAGAGTATATGTTGCTAATATCGGTATGTTTGAGTACAGCGCGATTCCAGCCCCAAGAGTTTTAGCCACCGGCCCTACCAATCCCCCCGTGCTGAATGGCGTTCATTCCCAAAAACTGCCAACAATCGATAAACGCGGACTCACATTCCCTCCTTTTGCCTATCCTAGTAAGGAGTCAGAAGAGGGGGTTGAAGTAGAAGGTCGTAAGGTTCCAGGGATTGGGCCGGCAAACACTCCAGAATCTTTCTCAGTGTGGGGAATTGATGTCACCGATCCCGCGCAGCCGAAAGTCGTTGCTCGCATAAAAACAGGGCTGCTGGTGGGAGCAAAAGCTGATCAGGATAAGGCCGTAGGCGGAAGCGCTCCGAACTACCTGTTGGTCCATGGGAACAGCCTCTATGTGTCAGACGGCAATAATGATATGGTTGAGAAGATCGATCTGAAAACAAATACAATCGTCGCAAAAATCAGAATTCAGCCATCTCCTCTGACTGCTAAACTTAGAGGTGTAGGTCCATCTGGAATGGTGATTTCCGCTGATGGAAGTAAACTCTATGTTGCGGAATCCGGAATCAATGCAATCGGTGTCATAGATACGCTGGCAGGAAAAGTTATCGGACAGATTCCAAGTGCGTGGTATCCCTATAGATTAGTACTCTCACCGGATGGAAAAAAACTAGGTTCCATCTGTTTCCGTGGTTTCGGCAGCGGGCCGAATGCAGGAAAAAATATTCCGAAGAGCGACTTCCTGCACATGAAGGGTGCCTTTATCACACTGGACATTCCTAATAGCGCGCAGCTTCAGCAGATGACACAGGATGTACTCACGTACAATGGTATGATCAATAAAATTGTTGATCTTCCTGCGATGGCTTCGGCGGTAGTACCTACCGTTCCTGGTAAAATCTCTGAACAGATCAAATATGTGATATTCATTACAAAAGAGAATCATACTTACGATACAATTTTTGATCATATTCCAGGAGCAAACGATGATCCCAGTCTGCTAAAATGGGGCTATCATCAGACGATCAGTGGCGCAGGGGTTCCCACTCTTACCGATGCTGCAGTAATGACTAATCACAACGCACTTGCTAAACAGTTTACAGTGAGTGATAACTTCTACATGGAGCCAGAAGCATCAGGTGTAGGACATCGTTGGCTGATAGGCGTACAGCCAGATAATTTCTGCCAGATGACCTATACACTCGGTTGGGAATTCAAAGTGAACAGCACTGCGCCTGGCAGGCGCGCTTCCTTTGGTTCCAACGGGTCGATTACGCCAGAAGACTATCCTGAGGCTGGATCGATGTGGGAGCATCTTGATCGTCATGGAATCAAGTTTCGCAACTACGGGGAGGGATTTGAATTCGCTGGTGTTGGCGAAGATGAGGATGAGCACAAAACAGGCGCGCGAGAAGTGATCAATATGCCGATGCCGAAGGTAGTATATGATAACACTTGCAGAGATTTTCCGATATTCAATATGAATATACCAGACCAGTACCGAGCATACTGGTTCCAGCAGGACTATACGAAGCTATTCCTGAAAGCGAAAAACCCTGTACCGAGTTTTATCAATATATGTATCTGCAACGATCACGGAAATGGAGCAAATCCCGCGAAGGGAATTCCTTATGTCGCTTCGTGGATGGCTGATAACGATTTGGCCCTTGGCCGCATTGTCGATTTTCTGTCGCATACTCCTCAATGGAAAAACATGGCGATCTTTGTAACTCAGGACGATAGCGGGGGTGAGCCAGATCATGTGGATGCCCAGCGGAGCGTGTTGCTCTGTATCAGTCCGTGGGCGAAGCGCCGCAATGTTTCTCATCGCCATACCACTATTGTGAGTATGCATCGCACTCTTTACGAGATATTTGGGCTGCCTGCGCTAAATATGTTTGATGGACTGGCGAACGACTTTTCGGACTGTTTCACAACAACCCCGGACTACACTCCCTACAAGTATGTTCCGGTCGACAGCCGCATATTCGACCCTGAAAAAGTGAAAGATCCCAACGACCCTGACTATATGGAAGCCCGGAAACTCCCATCTATACGCAGGGATGATCCCGAGGTGGAGGCAAAGATTCTAAAGCAGTAAAATGTGCATCACCCCCGGCCCCTCTCCTGTCTTTGGGAGAGGGGGCCGGGGGTGAGGGTTATTTTCAGGCAGTTGCGCTGATGATTCTAATTTTTGGTTCGAGCATAAGTGCGGGATTAAGCGGTTCTTGCGAAAGGATAACAATGGGCAGGTCACCATTGTCGCACCCCTCATGATCTGAGCTGAGAAAAGTTATTGGCTGTTCTGGCCAGTCCAGACAAGCTTTGAGGTGTCGACTACAGTGTGGGTTACGTAGTTTTTTGAGTGCTTTCGCTTCTATTTGGCGTATTCGTTCACGAGTTACTCGGAAGTATTTTCCTACCTCTTCCAGCGTCTTCTGACATCCATCCTCTAGTCCGAATCGCATCATCAGCACTTCGCGTTCGCGCAGGGTGAGGTGATTTAGAACATCATCAATTTTTTCACGAAGAATTAGATGAGATGCTGCTTCTGCCGGCGACATTGCATCGTGGTCTTCAACAAAATCTGACAGGTGGCTATCTTCTTCTTCACCGATTGGCGTTTCTAACGAGAGAGGTTCGGGAGCAATGCGAAGAATTTCGGATACTCGCTCAACGGGCATATCAAGTGCCTTTGCGAGTTCATCGAGGGTAGGTTCACGTCCATTTTCCTGCAGGAGAAGCGAAGATGTCTTGATGAGGCGATTGATTGTTTCAACCATATGAACTGGAATGCGGATAGTTCGTCCCTGATCTGCTATGGCGCGAGTAATGGCCTGCCGGATCCACCAGGTGGCATAAGTACTGAATTTGTATCCCTTGCGGTAGTCGAACTTCTCGACTGCGCGCATGAGGCCGATGTTCCCTTCCTGAATAAGATCCGGGAAGGACATACCACGCCCGCTGTATCTTTTGGCGATGGAGACCACGAGGCGTAAGTTTGATTGAGTGAGAGTGTCTTTCGCTCTTTTTGCAGCGCATGGATTGATATGTTCATTCTCAATACGCTTTGCTAAAACGATCTCTTCATCCAGCGATAGGAGCCGGGTTTTCCCTATTTCCCGAAGCCACATACGAACTGAATCATCTATGGGAAGCGCTTCTAATGCGATAATTTCGTCATCCGGGAGCACTTCTTCTTTGACCACAGCTGCAACAGGAAGTTCATGAAAGCCTAGTCGCGGAATAAAATCTTTGTCGATCGAAATTTTGTTGATAACCTCAATGCCTTCGTGCGCGAAGAGCTCCATCACCTCATCCATCTGATCTACATCCAGATCATCGTGTGAGAGCCCATCATTGATCTCTTCGAAGGTGAGAAATCCCCGATCCTTTCCATGATCGAGCAAGCGTTGGAGTTCGGTTGTCCCATTGGCCGATGATTGCTCGGCGACATTGGTATCTACCACTATTCTAACTCTCCCTTCGCATTTTTCCTCGACCAGCTAACCGCTATTCTTGTTTCACGAGAGGGCTTCCAGAATACTCCCTCATTTTAATGTGATACTGCTCAATGAATGCGCGTCGCTGTTCTAAAGGCATCTCCTGCGCCTGTTGGAGAACAAGCGCCAGCTCGCGCCTGGCTTGGTCTTTCCAATGCTTTTGCAGTTTGATAATTAGTGAATTCAAACTAGCTTCAGATAGCTTGTCATTCGACACCAGAAACGGGGAATCCTCCAAGACGTTGCGAATAAAGTGAGATAATTTTGAAGGATCGTTTTTTTCAGACTCAACATCTAATTCTGAGCCAACTGGCAGGGAATTATATTCTTCACTAGCTTCCTCCGCATAAGGGTCATCGATTGGTTCGCGTTCCTTTTGTTCCACAGTGTGTATGAGTTTTGGGATATTGATACTGCCGTCTGTTTCCGCCGTGGTGCGTGCAATCAGCACGAAATATTCCCGGCCAAGGTCCGAGACTAACTGCTCCGGCTTAAGGCGATTCAAGATAAATAGACGCCACTCTGCAGTGAGAAGTGCCCGGAGCAACTCTCTCTCCGCTTTTTCCGTACCTGTGAGACGGGTGTTGGCTAATAGCGGTAACGGCATCCTAACTAGGCTGTTCTGATACGAGCCCTCGCTGCCGGGAAAATTAGAGTTACTTCCCTTCCGAACAACTTGATTGGTGTTTGGCCATGTTCCCCAGCTTTCTTTGGAAGGAGGCTGATAACCCATGCCGTTTGGAGGTGGATTGAGAGGAGCCTGATTGGTGCGTGCTGTGAGTGGATATCCCTGAGCCCTCGGCGAACTTTTACCATTTTTGAGCGCGATCTGTGCGGCATCAGCCAGTATTTCTCGAATGGCACGGCTGAGATCGTATGTCGATGCAGGGTGCAGACGTGCGATGCGGATTGCATACTTATCACGATCCACCATAGAATCTATTTTTGCAAGAACGGGAATCAACTCATGGAGAGCAGCATCTTTTCCGGTTTCCATACTCAGGTCATGCTTTTGCTGGATGAGCTCCATTTCAAATTCCACTCGGGGTATGGCGTTGTCGATGGCGCGCTGAAATCCTGCGGTATCTCCTTTAAGCAGCATCGAGTCGGGATCTTCACCAGCGGGAAGTCGCGCAATCAAAACTTTTGAATCTTCTATAGCTAGAGTTTCCCACACTTCCGCGCCGCGCATCGTTGCTTTGATGCCTGCCGAATCAGCGTCGTAACAGATTACAACGTGTGGATTATATCTTACTAGTATTCGTGCGTGATCTTCGGTGAGTGAAGTTCCGAGAGTGGCGACACACTGCTGAAATCCGGCCTGGTGTGTGGTGATGACATCGATATAGCCTTCTACAAAGACTGCAGGGGTATTCGAACTCAACTTTTTACGTGCGAAGCATAGCCCGTAGAGAGTGCGTGACTTATCGAAAATGGGTGATTGATCTGAGTTGATATACTTGGCAGGGTCGTCTCCCATTGCCCGCCCACCAAATCCTACGATGCGACCATTGATATCGTGAATGGGGAACATTAAGCGATTGCAAAAAGTATCATAAATCCCCGAACCAGCTGGCTGCCTCGACCGGACAATCCCCAATTTAATCGCTAGTTCGATATCCGCGCGGGTATTGTGGAGGTGAGCAGTTAATGCTCCCCGATCGGGAGGTGCATAGCCGATATCGAACTGCTCCTGTGTCTCTTTGAGGATTCCACGTTTGGCAAGCGCGTCCCTGGCATCGGTGGATTTGGCGAGGCGCTCCTGATAGAACTTCGAAGCGATCTGGTTCAGTTCATACATACGCTCCCGTTCGGAAGCCTGTTCTTTGCTAAATCCTTTTCGTTCAAACGTGATTCCAGCACGTCGTGCCAAAAACTCAAGAGCCTCAATGAATTCCAGATTCTCTTTTTTTTCTATAAACTTGAATACATCTCCGCCCTCGCCGCACGACCAGCATTTATAGTTTTGCTTATCCTGAGACACAGTGAAAGAGGGACGCTTATCATCATGAAAAGGACATAGTCCCGTCCAGTTTTTGCCTGATCGCTTCAGTCTCAAGTACTGGCTGATGATATCTACGATATCACTGCGGGTACGAATTTCTTCTTTTATAGAATGTAGATCGCGTTGCATATATTGTTAGGATTTACCCTCATCCCCGGCCCTTCTCCCTGACCACTCGTTCCTCGTTAGGGAGAAGGGAGAGAGTATATTGATCGTCTCTTTGCATTTGAAGTATATAGAATGCGAAGTGCAAACAGTAATAAAATTGCTCCTCTCTCCCTCCGAGGCACGAGGGAATCAGGGAGATAGGCCGGGAGTGAGGGTATGACTTTATGCGAATGCGAATCCTTACGTTCTGCACCTTATCAATCAGCCTATTACAAGCTATAGATATCGCTGTACTTTTTGTTCAAATACTCCATATAGTATTTGGAGCTAAGAGGTTCGCCAGTAGCTTTTTTTATTAGTTCACCGGGCAGATATTTGCGTCCATACTTATGGACGTTTTCTCGAAGCCAATTTAGCAGTGGTGCAAACTCGCCACGTTCAATTTTTTCATCAATATCCAGGATGGATTTCGAAGCTGCGTTCCAGAGCTGGGCAGAAAGTAGGTTGCCTATAGAGTAGGTGGGGAAATACGCCACCAATCCACAAGACCAGTGGATATCCTGGAGCACTCCATCCGCATCGGTTTCTGGACGAATTCCTAAATATTCGGTCATTTTTGCATTCCAGGCTTCGGGAAGATCTTTCACCGCAAGAGTCTTGGTGAGAAGGTCGCACTCCAGTTCAAATCTCATAAGGATGTGCAGATTATAAGTAACCTCGTCTGCTTCTACTCGGATGAGAGAAGGTGTAACCTTGTTAACTGCCCGATAGTATGCTTCGGGGTCGACCTCGGCAAGTGATGCGGGGAAAGCAGATTTGAGTTTAGGCAGAACAAATTTCGAGAACGAACGGCTGCGTCCAACCTGGTTTTCCCACAGTCTTGACTGACTTTCGTGTACCCCCAGGGAGACTCCACCTGATAAGAAAGTCGCTTCGTACTCTGGAGGAGAACCCTGTTCGTACATGGCATGGCCGGCTTCATGCATGGATGCGTAGACTGCCTGGTTCAGGAACTCAGGATTGTATCGAGTTGTGATTCGCACATCATCCCTGGAGAAGTTAGTGCAAAACGGGTGAGCAGCTTCATCCTGTCTGCCGCGATCTGTATCGTAACCTATGGCGGAGACTATCTGTAGTGTTAGCTGTTTCTGTTGATCGACAGGGAAGTTACCTCGGATCGGGCTGTCGTCCACCGGATTACTACTGTCCGCGATAGCGCGTGTCAGCTCCACCAGGTAGGGCTTCATATCCGCGAACATAACCGCGACGTCTCGCTGTTTCGCGCCAATCTCGTAGGCATCGAGGAGAGCATCGTATACATGATCTTCATAGCCGAGATATTCGGCCTGACGCAGAGAGAGATCGATCATTTTATCCAGCGCTGGTGCGAAGTATGCAAAATCATTCGTTTTTCTAGCTTTGATCCATATCTCCTGAGATAGGGATGTGTGTCTGGCGATCTCTGAAACCAACTCCGCAGGAAGTTTCGTTTCGCGGTCGAAATCGTGGCGCAAGACGGCAAGCATTCGGACATCATCCGCATCAGGGTCTTGTCCCTTCAGGTCATTTTCAGAATTCGCCAGCAAATTGCCTGTTTCCTGTGCGGTAAACATCTCATGAGTAACCTGCCTCATTGCCGCCGAGTGCTCTGAGCGAGATTCAGCAGCTCCCTTCGGCATGTAAGTCTGCTGATCCCAATCCAGCAGTGCGGAGGTCTGACCAAGCCGACTGATCAGTGCCATTCTGGTTTTTAGTTGGGAAAGATTATCGCTCATATTTGCTCCTAATAGTTATGGTTTATATACGACTGTGCCACGACCCACGTCCCTCATTCTCTACTAAATCGGAGGGAAGGGATTAGGAAAAGGTATTCATGGTTTCTTAGATTCGGAAATAAAATTCTGATATCCTGGAATACTGATCTTTATGACCGCCTGTTTTCTGAAATCAGCAATTTTTTTCTCGGCCACTTGATATCCGCCTGCACGCTCAAGCAGTGCTGTACGTTCCACCTGAGCTTTAACTTCTGAAAAAGGATGCACTACTTCAGCCTCTTTGCTGATGAGTTTTACAAAAAACCAGATACTAGATTTCGGTTTACCTGGCCCTACATCCATATCAAGTTTGATGGGAGCGCTGACTTCACCAAGTTTTATTGTTTGAACGACACTTTGAATCGCAGGTGGCAGGCCGTTGTTTTTCGCATTTATAAGTGGCAGCCGGCCGCCATTTTCTTTCGTGCGTATATCTTCTGAGTACAATGCTGCCACGTCTGCAAAGGATTTCCCAGAAGTAAATGCTGCCTGTATCTTCGGAATATCGGTGAGTTTGGACGTTCGCAGAATGGCGAGACCCCACCTTTCCGGAGTGATGTAGTTTGCAGAATGCGCTTTATAGTAATTTTCGGCATCCGCCGGCGCTAACGATGCACTGTTCGTTGCGACATTAAATCGTGACTTCTCAATGATAACTTCGTATTTCAGATCGCTTTCTGTAATGAATCCACTGGTGATGGCTTGTTGTATATTGGGCTGCTTTTTAATGCGATTCACTTCTTCGTTAACTTCTGCATCTTTAGGCAGATTTGTGGTTTTACTCGCCCATTGTAGCAAAAGATGCTCATTTATCAGGTTGTTCATCACGATTTGACCAGCAACTTCCGGACGCATCTGAACGGGATTCATGGAAACAATAAAATCCTGAGCGCCAATTCTTTGCAGCCGGTTAAGAAATTCCGAGGCAGATACAGAATCGCCATTTACATTCAATACCACATTATCAAGCTTCTCCTGAACAGCTTGAGATGCAATTGCCATGCATGACAGCGAACCTGCTAAAATTAAAAGAATTGACCTTTTACGATCAGCGATTTTCATTTGAACATTCATTTCTGGCTCCTTGCGAATACCATTAATTTGATATGATATCAGAATACCATAGTTCGTTACGCCTCGCTGAAATTCCTACTTCGCAAATCCCGGTATCTCTTTCAGTACAGATAAATGCTATAAATCAGGAATAACTATGTTGGGAGAACGAAACTAGACATACCTTTTATACCCACAAGTTCGATCCCCCACCTAACCTTAGTCCTCGCACTCCGATCTAAGAAGCTCGGAAGCGTTGATATATAATATGGCTTAATAATTTGAAAAATGCCACTGTGCCTGAGAGTCAGCTACAGTGGCATTTTTATTTTCGTGAGGGAATCAAATTTTGGTATAATAGGCTTAGTAAACAGATGCTTCGAGGCAAATATGCTGACTGCACAGAATGCGAAAACAATCAGTGAAGATGCGTTATTTGGAAACGATCCTGAAGAACGCATCGTTTGCGCAGAACCTGACCCTGATGGTGGTATATTTATATTTCGACGAACCGATGCTGGTGTCCACAAGCATGAGATTGATTTCAAACCATGGTTACTGCTCACTGAAACTCCCTCTTTCCCCCTAGCTGACGCAGAATATTCATGTTTAGAGGGAGAAGGCTGTCGTATTCTTGCTGAGTTTGAAAATGTGCGCGCCTGGCAGATTGCGCGTTCCAGAGTGCGAAATGAGAACCTTCCGTGTTTTTCTTATCCCAGTCTGGTTAAATCGGCTCTGGTAAGAATGGGAAAAACTCTCTTCAAAGGGATGGTTTTTGAAGATATATACCGCATTCAGTTCGATCTCGAAACGAATGGGCTTTCACCGGATCACCCTGAAAATCGCATTCTGCTTATTGTCGTTTCAGACAATAGAGGAATGCTCGAACTCCTGGAGGGTGACGAGCGTGAAATCATCGAAAATTTCTGCAAGCTGGTGAGTGAGCATGATCCCGATGTACTGGAGGGTCATAATATTTTTGGATTTGACCTGCCTTTTCTTATAAGCAGAGCAAAACAGTGCGGTGTGCATCTATCGTTAGGCCGAGATGGTTCTGATCCTAAGATAGCTGCTGAACGGAATTTTGCTATAGGAGGACGAACTCGCCCATTCCTGCCTTACCATATCTACGGACGCCACCTTTTGGATACATACCTGATAGTACAGCGGTTCGATTGGGCAAAAGGCGAATTAAGCAGCTACGGTTTGAAGGAGTGTGCCAGAACATACGGCTTTGCTGGAGAGGATCGTGTTGAGATCCCGGGCGCTGAAATTCCTCGAATCTATAATGAAAATCCGGATTTAGTAAGAATGTATGCTCGCCAGGATGCAGAAGATACCCGTTCTCTTGCCGATCTTATCACCCCTGTTGAATTTTATCAGACGCAGATGGTGCCGGATAACTACGACAACTGTGTAATTACAGGCACTGGGGAAAAAATAAACTCTCTTTTTGTACGAGCTTACCTTGCGTCCGGTAGATCCGTGCCTATTCCGCGCAGTGCTCAGGCTAATTTAGGGGGATACACAGCGCTTCTGCGAACAGGGGTGCTGGAACGCATCGTGAAGGCCGATGTTGAAAGTCTGTATCCCAGCCTGATGCTTACGCACAAAATTGCGCCAGAATCCGATACTCTGGAAATATTCCTTCCCATGTTGCGCACCCTTACAGAACGCCGTCTCGAAGCGAAGAAAAAAGCATCTGGATCAGCGTATTGGGATGGAATACAGAATACATTTAAAGTCTTCATCAATTCATTTTACGGATATTTAGGTGGGCCATTTCCCTGGAACGATTATAAGGCCGCCGGTAGAATTACCGAATTTGGACGCGAAATAGTGCAGAAAGTTGCAGCAGAACTCGAAGAGACCGGCAGTGAGGTCATTGAAATAGATACCGACGGAGTTTACTTCGTTCCTCCTGAAGAAGTTTCAGGCGAAGCTGACGAACAGCAGTACGTTGCTAAGATTGCCAAAGTGCTGCCGGATGGTGTGCGCCTTGCATTCGATGGCCGCTACGAAAAAATGCTATCGCTTAAAATGAAGAATTATGTTCTTCAGGATTATGGGGGCAAGCGAATATTCCGAGGGGCTTCACTGCGGTCGAGAGCTGATGAAAGATACGGCCGGAGGTTTTTGGCAGAAACTGTCGACCGGATTATGGAGCGAGATTTCGATGGCGCAGCAGAACTATATGCAAAATATGCGAACGATATTCTTGAGCGCCGCATTCCAATTGAAGATCTATCTCGGCGCGAGAGGGTGACACATAAAACATTTAATAGTGAGCTAAAGCAGCGAAATGCACGAGTGGCCGTAGGCGTGCCCGTGGGGGACTATCTGCAGGTATACGAACGCAATGATGGCAGCCTGGGGCTGGTTGAAGACTTTGCAAACGATGAAAATGTGAAATACTATTTGGATAAACTTTACAAATTCGCACGCCGATTGGAAAACGCCTTCGATGGCAAATTCTCTGACTATATCTTGAAACCGACATCTTCTGGTGTGGGCGAACGTGCCCAGCAGGCCATGGATTTTTTATAAGCTAGCAGGGAATTTCGGCGGTACACGTTAGTCTTTTGATGGATTGTCGAAGAAACAGAAAATTTCTCCCATTGAGAGCCGGGCACTGAAGTACCCGTCTGTAAGACCTTCGGCCAACCGCCCTGCGGGCGGGATATTAGCCCATGTAGGGAGCCTGAGCGACCGGAGATGGGCTTCGCAATTCCAGACCGGTACTTTAGTGCGGCGTCCAAACTGAATTTAATCCACTCTCAGGACTATATCATTCTATGAAAAATGTGATACTCATCAGCCTCGATACTACGCGAGCAGACAGGCTTAGCTGCTACGGGCATTACCGGAAGACCAGCCCTCATCTGGATAAATTAGCGGAGCATGGTGTGATCTTTACAGATCACTTTAGTCCGCACATTCCAACGTTTCCCGGCCATACCACGATGATGACTGGCAAGGATCTCTACGCGCATCAGATCTCTTCTCAGTCGGGAAATCCCGAGCCAGCGGACGGTGTGAAAATGATAGCTGAACTGTTAAAAGAGCAGGGATACTTTACAGCGTCTGCGGATAATCTTGGAAGGTGGTTTTTGCGAGGGATCGATCATACCGAGGACTATAAATGGGATACGAGCGTGCCTCGCGATTGGAGGAAAGCGGAAGCGGTGAACCATGCTGCTGTGAAAGCGCTGAAACATTGCGCATCGCAGGACGATCCATTTTTTCTATTTCTTCACTACTGGGATCCACATACGCCCTATCTGCCACCTGCGCCTTTCGACCGGATGTTCTATGCTGGAAATGAACTCGATCCGGAAAACGACAGCATGGATGAGTTATGGGAGTTTGAGAACTTTAAATACTACTTTGCTGAGTGGATGCCGGGCGTTACCGATATCGAATATCCTAAAGCTCAATATGATGCATGCATAGCTTATATGGACACGTGCCTTTCGCATCTATTTGAGCAGCTGGATGAACTAGGGCTGATGTCGGAAACGCTTCTTGTCATCACGGCGGATCATGGGGAGGAACTGGATGAGCATGGCTGCTGGTTCGATCATCATGGGCTGTACGATACAAATCTACATATTCCTCTCATCTTGCACTGCCCAGGGGAACTGCCCGCCGGCAAACGGGTTCGTGGGCTTACACAGATGCCGGATGTTACGCCAACCATTCTGGATTTTCTCGGGCTCTCGGAAATATCCACTCGCGAAGGGATGTCCGGTAAAAGCCTGATGCCGCTTATCAATGATCTCTCGGAGACAACCCGTGGCTCAACGGATATCCTGCACATCACCGAGAACACCTGGATGAAGAAGCGTGCGGTTCGTACTTCTACCTGGAAACTGATTGTACCGCTGGAGATTCCCGATCTACATGGCAGATCAGAGGTGGAACTCTATAACTTAGTCGATGATCCTGGTGAACTGAATAATCTAGCCGAGGAACTGCCAGAAAAAGTCAGCGAACTTAGAACGATCATGGATCGACATGGTGCGAAACGAGAAGCAGAGACTGGAATGCCCGATCCCTTGCCGCTGCAGCCAATTCCACTTCATCGTGTCGGAAATATGGAGATGGCGATACCACGCGACCACCGTGCAGACAGAATCGCGGCTGCCACTCATAAATCGAGTTCCAAGTCCGACGCGAAATTAGAATCGGGTGATTTCATCGGATACGATCGTGAGGAATAGAGATAGTTTTCCTAACCCCCCGACCCTTCCCTGATTCCCTCGTTCCTCGGAGGGAAGGGGAGAATTTGAAGTTACCGTTTCTGACTCCCCCTTCCTTAGCGCAAACATCTTTACCGTTTGTGCGAACAAGGAAGGGGGTCGGAGGGTTAGGAAAACTATCTACCGCCGAGCCCGGTGAGGGTGACGCCTTCGATAAAATACCGTTGTGTGAAGAAGAACAACACGACTACGGGCAGCATCACCATGGTGGTTGCTGCCATTAACATGCCTGGTTCAGCGCCGTGGGCAGAATTGAAAAGCTGCAGCATGTAGGAGAGGGGCATCTTCTCCGGGGAAGATATGTAGATCAAGGGGTTCATGAAGTCTTTCCAGGCTCCGATGAATGTCATGATCGTTACCGCCGCAAGAGCCGGTTTCACCATAGGAAGCATAACTCGCCAGTAGGTTCCGAAGTAGGTGCAACCATCGATTTTGGCAGCGTCCTCCAGTTCCTGTGGTATACCCATGAAAAACTGCCGCAGCAGAAAGACATTGAACGCCGCGGCAAAAAAGGAGGGTACCCAGAGTGGGTAGAGGGTATCCACCCAGTGCAGACTGCGGAATATGAGAAACCGAGGCATCATGGTGACAGCGTCCGGGAGCATCATAGTTGCGAGTACCAGCCCAAACAGCCAGTCTCTTCCGGGCCATCGCAGTCGTGAAAATCCGTACGCGACCAGACTTGACGAGAGCACCGTGCCTATGACCGACATCAGCGCGATGACAAGCGTATTCTGCAGGTTGATCAGGCCGTAGTTACTATCTTTTGGCAGGAACTTGAGAGCATCGGGATAGTTTTTCCATACTGGCGCAAAGTGTCGGATTTCTGTAAGTTCCGCTCTAGATACCTGTTGAAGCGCGTTAGGATCGTCAAGAGATCTGGCGAGCATAGTTCCATCCGGGAAAGATTTTAGCACTGCAGCTTTCACTCTGGTTCCACGATAGTTCATCCAGACCAGTCCAGCTTCCTTACCATCCACATGGATCGTATCCTGCTGAGTTGGAACCCATTCAGGAGGAAAGTGCGACATCTGCTTGTCTTCCTTAAGGGAAGTGACCACCAACCAGACGAATGGAATAAGGAAAAGCGCTGATCCTGTGAGCAGTAGGAGATGAAGCAGCGATGGTTTAGACTCTCGAATGGGGATGATTGCATCAATCGGAGCTAACGACTTTGCCAATCCCAGAGTGAGTACTCCAAGAATCGCCTCAAGACAAATGATTCGGAATGTGCTTGCTAAAAACGGCGAAAACACTATAAGAATAATGGGCAGCGCTAAAAGAGCGCCCGCCAGAGACTTCTGTTTCAGACGCAGGGCACGAGTCGTATGCGCCACCCAGAGTGTCAGCACAGTATAACCAATTAGTATTAGTATAAGCGAGATAATCGCGTTCATAATTTATTCCAAAATAGCCAAAAATATAGCCCCTGTAGGGAGCCCTAGCGAGAGGAGATGGGCTTTGCAAATCCAGACCAGTACTTTAGTGCCGGGTAATTCTATTTTCCATCCGTCTCATAGTGCACCCATCTTGGCGCGAGTTTGAGTTGGCCCAAAGTCAGTCCTAGAATGATAATAAACAGTATCCAGGCGAGCGCACTGGCATAGCCCATCTTGAAATACTGAAAGGCGTTATTGAACAGGTAGACCACTGGAACAAGAAGGCTGTCATCAGGCCCTGTACTCTGGCCGCCTCCTGTGTTGCCTAGAATATAAGCTGTCTCAAACGTCTGTAAGGCACCGATGGTCCCCACAATCAGATTGAAGAAAATATAGGGTGAGAGCATCGGTAAAGTGATGTGCCTGAACTGCTGCGGGCCACTGGCGCCATCCAAGTTTGCAGCCTCATAGAGAGTGGCAGACACAGACTGAAGACCTGCCAGCCATAGAATCATCCCGCCGCCCGCGCCCCATAGCCCAATCAGTATGAGTGAAGGTTTAGCCCAGCTAGGAACCGCAAGCCACCCGGGAGGAGGCAGGTGAAACCAGTTAGTCATGGTGCTCTGCCAGAAGGCGTTGATCAGGCCCCTGCTGGGATCAGCGTTCAGAATCCACGCCCAGAGAACTGTCGTCGCGACTACCGGCACAATGCTGGGCATATAAAAGGCGGTGCGGTAATACTGCAGGCCTTTCACTTTTGTGTTGAGAAGCATTGCCATAGACAAGCTAGTGACCATTCCCAGTGGGATACCAAACATCGCGAGGTAGAGGGCATTGCGAATACTTTTTAGTATAAACGATCTATCCAAGGTTGCCAGTGAGATGTAGTTGGATACTCCCGCCCAGCGGGCAGGATGCAGCACATCGTAGTCGCAAAAGGAGAGAATGAGCGATGCAATAATTGGGCCGAGTGTAAAAACAACAAAGCCAATTACCCACGGAAGCACGCTTGCGAACCCCGCCCATGCTTCTGCGCGTACCATCCGGCGTTCATTCTTCATCCAGAATGCCAGCTTTATCGCAAGAACGGCAAACCCGATGACTACTAGAAGTGCGGTCACTCCAATTACCATCCCGGAGGGAAGCAGAGGGTGCGATTCTCTCTGAAATACTTTATCCAGCTCGATCTGAACCTGCTGCTGCCCGTACGACAGAGCTGCTTTTGGTGACTTCGTATGGCGAATAGCGGCATCGACCGCGCGTGCGTGCTCATCCCATAGGCGCTGGCCTACAAATGTCACCGGTCGGAATTTGGTATAGGGCAGCAGGTCAAGCGTTATCTGTTTCGCGTCAAGGAATTTCGGTGGGAGAGTCGATTTGTAGGCGTCGAAAACAGCCTGAGTCGCTGGTATATTCGCTCGAAGACCGGGTACAAAAAGCCTACCTTTGCTAGCCACATAGGCAGCCTGTGCTTTAGCGCCTATAATCACGGCTTTGGGAGAGTTCATCCACTGCACGAACTCCCACGCCTCTTTAACATGCTGTGCGCCACGAGGAATAGCGAACGAGAATCCTCCCGACCAGGTTACCCACTGGGGATCGGATTTGAATCTTCCTTCACGGCGAAAACGTTCTGCAGGAATAGGGACAGCACAAACTCCGAAATCCATCTCAGGATGGTATCTTGCTATTGATGAAATGAAACCATCACCATCCACCTTCATCGCAAGTTTGCCAGTCATAAACGGGTCTTGATCTTCAGTAGTGAATCCCCCTGAAAACGCATTGATTCCATCCACACCCCCTAGTTGGTCGTACCATGATACCATGGTGGTGAGCGCCATCTCAGTGAAGGGATTGTCTAGAGTGCAATGACGCCCGTCCGGCGCCATGAACTCTCCATCCTGCTGCCATGACCAAAGATAGAGCCAGCCCTGACCATAAATCGGAATAAATCCTAGTCTGTCGTATCCACCTCCTGGGGTGCGTCTGGTCAGTTTTTTGGCATATTCTATCAGCTCGTCCCATGTCTGGGGAGGGTGGTTCGGATCAAGCCCCACTTCACGAAAGAGAGTTTTATTATAGTACAGCACACGATCATCAGTTTCGTATGGGATGGCGTATACGTTACTCTCATAATTAGCTTCTGCCCAGGTGGCAGGTACATAGTCCACTTTACGGATAGCATAGGGACTCTTACTGTTCAAGTCACGAGCCAATAGGTCATTCAATGATCGGAAAGCATCCCTGCTAGCCCAGTCGCCAATAGTAAATCGATCCTGCCGCACCAGATCGGGAGGAACTCCTCCAACGATTGCAGTCATCAGTTTTTGCGGATTCATCGCTCCCGCGCCCATCGACAAAACGGCGACGTGAATATTGGGATGCATGCGTTCAAATGCTGCTATCTTAGCATCTTGATCTTTGGTCTCTGTACCCGATTCGAGCCCCCATACAACAAGTCTGATAGGAACATCAGACATGCAATCTTGCGGCACTATAAAAGCAAAAATTGAGAACACACAGAAAAGTAATGAAAAGAGGTTGAGTAACTTGGTCATTTAATTCTGAAAATCCATTGAAAGCGGTGCAGTCGATAACTAATATCAACATAGTTATAATTGTGATTATTCTTGGTCGGCATTGGATATTCCTCCTGAAGTTTCCAAGCGCCAGTGTTAATTTCAAGCGTTTCATGTAGTTTAAATACTTGTCACGCCCTCACCCTCCCGTCTTCGGAAGCTTCGGGAGCTTCGGGAGCTTCGGGAGCGGGGGACTGGGAGCGTAGGCGTTCGGTTAAGGATTTTTGTAATTGTATCGACGGGTTAAAAGGGATGTGTAAGTAATCGAAAACCACCCATAATAAGAGGCGGGCACTGAAGTACCCGTCTGGAAGGCCTGCGGCCAACAGCCCTGCGGGCAGATTCGCGTCTGAAAGACGCCTGTATTTTATTGCCGGGAGTTTTCAACTCTCGGAAATAATCTCCTGCACATTGCCGGGCACTGAAGTACCCGTCTGGAAGGCCTGCGGCCAACAGCCCTGCGGGCAGATTCGCGTCTGAAAGACGCCTGTATTTTAATGCCGGGAGTTTTCAACTCCCGGAAATCTGCATAAATAACTGAATTTGAAATGTCTTCGCCAGTCACCTTATTTTACTAAAATAATGAGCGAGATATAACAAATTGAGTCACATATACAGGAGAGGTACAGTTTTTAAACTTGCTATTTTAGAAATAGATACGGTAATATATGCTTGGCATAGGGTTTTTTGTAATAATGTGCCTCTGTATACTAACTCAGACGGTTCGGCTTCTGGCTCGAATGCAGCCATAGAATAGCGAGCCGAAAATCAATCTGTATCTGTCGGAGTGCGGCAATATCTAGCGCCTCAGACGCGATCATGCCCTGGTGTGGGCAAGGAGATGTTTCCTATGAAAAAGTATTCCGCTATTTTTGCATCCATCGCGATCCTCAGCGGTGTGGCTGTGTTTGCAGCGCCACCTAAGAAGACTGCGAAAGCTGTAGATGTATGGACTTGCCCGATGACTGGCGAAGCCATCAAAGACCACGCGACGGCAGCCAAGAAAACAGTCGTAGTTGCCGGCAAGACAGTCCATTTCTGCTGCGCGGGATGCCCGGAAAAATTCAGTGCTCTAAGCGCCAAAGAGCAGAAAGCCAAAGTGATAGCAGCCGCCAAAAAAGAGGCTCCTGCAAAGAAAAGCTGACTACAATAAACTCTGATAGATCGCTGTTCTATTGATTTCAGCGATCTATTAGGAATGCTATTAATTCAGACGTAATCGTTCTGAAATATTCTAAAGAATTGTGCATTGCACCCTCTAATTTATGCCTAAGTTCCTTCTCATATTCGAGAAAAATGAACCTGTACGCTGGCTGGGTCATCTCGACATACTCCGAACATTTGAACGCTCCATCAGACGAGCCGGTCTCCCCATCGCATTCTCAGCCGGTTTTAACCCGCGTGAAAGGCTGTACTTCGCATCCGCACTTAGTACAGGAATCACGGGCAGCGCTGAACCGATGGTGCTCGAACTTACGGAACCGATGACTCCGCTAGAGATAACGAGACTGCTGAACGACTCGCTGCCGCCAGGTATTCGTATCAAATGCTGCTCTGAGATCCCTGACGCTGGATCTAAAGACCTTTTAAATACCTACTGCAGAGCGGAATATAATGTTCTGGTCGATGCACCGGACAAGCCAAATCCAGCAGAAGTGAAAATGGCTATTTCTGAAACTCTTCTTCTCGAGGAGATTCCATGGATACGTGCGCGAGAAGGTCGAAGCAAGACGGTAGATCTCAAGCCGTATATTTTTGAACTAGAACTGACTGGGGATCGGAATGTAGATTCACGTTTTACGGTTCGTATGATCGTAGCAATTGGCGAGAGCGGATCAGCAAAGCCATCGGAAGTGATCGCTTTCCTCGGAACGAAAATCCCCAATATCAAGCTTCGCCGTGCGCACCGAATTCAGCTTTTAAAGAATGCTATTGTTGAAACGATTGAATTGACCGGCGCACCAGCGGATAATGCAGCCGATTCAGTAGATATTTAACCGAAAGGTGAGGCTTCATGAGTAAAGAGATTGTGGTGAACGTGGGAGAACGCGAAACCCGAATAGCGGTGATGGAAGACTCCAAGCTTGTTGAGCTCCATATTGAGCGCGCCGAACGTGTGGTTGGCAGCCTATACAAATGCCGTGTTGCAAATGTACTCCCTGGCATGGATGCAGCTTTTGTAGATATTGGATTAGAACGAAATGCATTTCTCTATGTGGGTGACGTACTGCCAACAGGAGATGACAGCGGTTCTGGTGCAAGAAGCGCAGGTCCGCCAAATGAAAGCTCAAACAGCCGCAGGCCGCGCTTTGAAAAGAGCCAGAAACCTGCCGCAAACGGCATTCCATCTCGAACTCCTTCTGATGATTCTGTTTCTCCGCAAAATGTAGGAATGGCTATTACGGATGCGTTTGGAGAAACCTTTGGCGATGCCGGACTTCCTGCAGACTTGAGTTCAATGGATATTGAACTTCTGGATGATGACGCCGAGGAGGGCGAAGAGGAGTCTTCTGAGAGTACAGAACAAGGTAGATCGGCACAGTCCCCTCGCAGAAATATAAGAAGATCTGCGCTGCGCCAGCAAAAAATAAAAGATGTTCTCAAAGTGGGACAGGAGCTTCTGGTACAGGTTATTAAAGGACCCCGCAGCACTAAAGGAGCTCGAGTCTCCACCCGTATTTCTCTGCCAGGCAGATATCTGGTGTTGATGCCGGAAGCGGATAATTTGGGCGTATCCAGGAAAATCGAAGATGTGAAAGAGAGAGATCGCCTTAAAAAAATTGGTGATAAACTTCGAGAGCCTGGCTTTGGACTGATTATTCGCACAGAGGCGGAAGAGAAGACGGAAGAAGAGCTTCGTCAGGATATGGATTTTCTGCTCCAGACCTGGAGGCAAATGCTTGAGAATACAAAAAAACTGCGTGCTCCTGCCCTTGCACAACAGGATCTCACGCTGCTCTATAAGACGATAAGGGATGTGTTTGGATCGGATGTGCAGAAGCTTATTATCGATGAGCCGGCTGAGTATGAGAAGGCTAATGAACTGCTTGATAGAATATCTCCCAAGTTAAAAGGGCGCATACATCTCTACGATGGCGTTCAGCCAATCTTTGATCATTTTGAACTTGAGTCTGAAATAGACAGGCTTCTTCGCCGTAAAGTGTTCCTGAAATCTGGTGGTTCACTTGTTATTGACGAAACTGAAGCGCTCACTGTGATCGATGTCAATACTTCAAAATTCACAGGGGGCAGCAGTTTAGCAGAGACGATAGTAAAAACCAATGTGGATGCAGCATTAGAGATTGCCCGTCAGCTGCGACTGCGAGATATTGGCGGCATCATCGTGATTGACTTTATCGACATGAGTAATCCTAGAGATAAGCAGTCTGTCATTAAATCTCTTGAGATTGCTCTTAAGAAAGATCGTTCTCGCACCAAGATATCCAACATTAGCCCGTTAGGTTTGGTGGAGATGACTCGCAAGCGTACAGGTGAGACGCTTACTGGTTTTATGACGGATGAGTGCCCTTACTGCAAAGGAAGAGGCAATCTGCCATCGGCAGAGAGTGTAAGTATCGTCGTAGAACGAGAGCTTCGCAGGATGGTTAATGATCCTAAAGCAAGCAAAAAGGATTCATTCTTGCTGACATGCCACCCTGAAGTTGCTGAACTTCTCATTGGGCCGGAAGGCGCTACCATAGAAGAGATAGAGAGAGAGCTTCAGAAGGGTGTCTATGTGCGAGCGGATGACGATGCTCATATTGAAAAATTTTCGATTGAGCCTTCGGACATGTCTGAGATGGATAAATCGACCCTCAACTATCGTAGATCACAAGTGGTGGATTGCGTGATTACAAAATCTCTTTTGAAAGAACCAACCAAATGCATCGGCTGGGCAGGCGGATATCTTCTAGATTTGGAGGAGAGCAACAAGTTTATCGGACAAAAAGTGAAAGTCACGATTACAGATGTTCGCCGATCCTTTGCTGCGGGCCAGATTGTTCCTGGGACTAATCGTCCAGTAGGTGTTTGAACAGAATATCTCTAACTCAGCCTTTATATCCATACAAGATTACCTTGATGTAATCTTGTATGTTCAGTAAACTATTTTTAGCTTTGGCTAAAAATAGTTTACTACATGCTTGACATTATCTCCTCCAGCTGCTAAACTCCTAAATAGTTAATTCATTGATCATTCCAAACATCCTTGTTAATAAGGAACGATAACATATGTCTGTAAAAGAAGTGTTGCTTAGAGTTCCAGCCACGTGCAGGCCGACTTCACGAGATCGTGAAAAGCATGAGCTTACCGAGAGTATTGAAGAGTATACAGAAGGAATATTTCGTCTTCAGGAAGAAATCGAAGTTGTCAGTACTGGTGATATCGCGAAATACATGGGAGTTGCTCCCGCTTCTGTTACTACTATGCTGAAGAGGCTTGTTGAGATAGGGCTGGTTGAACACATTCCATATCAAGGTGTACGACTTACCACAAAAGGAGAGCAGCTCTCAATTGCACTCTTGCGTAAACACAGATTAGTTGAGCGGTTGCTTGTCGATTTCCTCGAACTGCCATGGGAAGATGTTCATGATCTCGCCTGCAAACTCGAGCACTATATTAGTGAAGATGTGGCTTCCAGAATTTCAAAAGCGATGGGGCATCCGAGTACTTGCCCCCACGGGAACCCCATAGACGTCACGGTGGGAGATGGATCTAAACGACTTGCTGACTGCATCGAAGGTGAAGAGTTGACCGTTGCTAAGATCACCGATGAGCGTCTGGAGTTCTTAACCTACATAATGCAGATTGGCCTGCTGCCAAATACGCCGATAACCGTTCAGAGTAGAACACCATTCGGCGATGTGTTATCGCTGGATGTGGAAGGTATTGAAGGAACTATCGCGATTGGCAGAGATGTTGCGAATAGTGTCTGGGTATTTGGCAGAGGATAGTTGTGTATATGCGAATGAAACTTACTGATTGCTTGCACGTCAAACACAATATTCACCATATTCTTTTTGGACGAATTCGCTATAATTTAAATGGTTTGGCATATCAGGGGAAAAAGTGCAGAAACATAATATAGAAGCAGTGAATAGTATGATATCAACTGAGCCAAATAACACCATTATCTCCGCTCCCGCTGGAATAACTTTGGCGGATCTCAAGCCCGGAGAGTGCGGCACTATTGTGCGACTATTAGGTAACAGTCAGGGCAGACTCCGGCTCCTTGAGATGGGACTTACTCCTGGTACACATGTTAAAGTGGTTCGGGCAGCAGCATTTGGTGGTCCGCTTGATATAGAAATCCGCGCTTACAAACTATCCCTGCGTAGGGAAGAAGCGTCAAGTGTATGGCTAGGCATTGCAGATATTTAGTCAGACAGGCATAATTCGCCATGAAAACCTCACTCGCTATGAATGGCAGTTCTGCCGAAGGCGAGAAGTCTTCGAAAAACATTACAATTGCACTTGTTGGAAATCCGAACTGTGGAAAAACAACACTTTTTAACGCACTGACAGGTCTTCGACAGAAGGTCGGGAACTATCCTGGTGTCACTGTCGAAAAAAAGGAAGGGCATTTCCAACTGCCAGGCGGCACGACTGCCACTCTTCTTGATCTCCCTGGTCTCTACTCTCTCACTCCTCACTCCCCTGATGAACAGATCGCTCGTGAAATACTTATGGGTATTCTGCCGGACACTCCTAAGCCAGATGTCATTCTGAATGTTGTAGACGCATCCAATTTAGATCGCAACCTCTACATGACTAGTCAACTCCTCGATCTGGGCGTACCGATGGTTATAGCCCTCACGATGACTGACTCCACCCTAAAAGAGGGAATTCTGGTGTGCCCTGGGGTTCTGGAAAAAGCAATTGGAGTGCCAGTTCGGTCTGTAGTGGCTTCCAGAAAGCAGGGACTGGAGCAGCTTCTATCTGCAGTGGAGATGGCTGCTAGTTCAATGCCTGCAGAGCCAGCGTGGCCAGTACCAGATCAGATAGTTGATGAAATCACCGATCTCCAGCATGCGCTTGAAAAAGAGCATCATCTGCAACCCCGCATCGCCTTTTCAGAAGCTGTTTCACTGCTCATGCAGGAGTCAGAACATGTCCCCATGCAGCATCTTCCTGAATCCGTAAAATCTTTAGTGCGCACTACTCAAGAGCATCTGGCGTCGGACGATATCGACTTTGCCACCACTGCCATTGACGCCCGTTACCGCTGGATTGCACATATTATTCAGGGTGTGAATCAGCCAACCAACAGACCTCGAAAACATCCCATATCGACCAATGAGCGTGTGGACAGTGTAGTGATGCATCCGTTCTGGGGTTATGTGATATTCTTTCTAATAATGACAGTAATGTTTCAGTCGATATTTTCCTGGGTTCAGGCTCCTATGGAGTGGCTTAAAAACGGAATTGATTTTCTTGGCGGCATGCTCGTCCGGCACATGCCTGCAGGTGATCTGCGTGCACTGCTTAAAGATGGAGTTCTTGGCGGGGTAGGGAACACAATTGTTTTTCTCCCTCAGATACTTCTGCTGTTTTTATTCGTCAGTCTGCTGGAAGATACTGGCTATATGGCGCGCGCAGCGTTTCTCATGGATAAGCTGATGAGCAAGGTCGGTCTGCATGGTAAAGCGTTTATACCGCTGCTCTCCTCATTCGCGTGTGCAATTCCAGGCATCATGGCGACCAGAACCATTGGGGATAGAAAAGCGCGTCTCATCACGATCCTGATTGCACCGCTGATGTCTTGTTCGGCACGACTGCCCGTCTACTTCCTGATGACGGGCGCTTTCATACCGAACAGGCGCGTGCTCGGAATTGGGAGCCATACCCTGCTTACTCTGCCAGGGGTAACCTTCATTGGTATGTATTTCCTCGGGATGATTGCGGCCTTCCTTATCGCGTGGATGTTTCATCGGACTCTGCTCAAAGGCGTCGCTCCCACCTTCTTAATGGAGCTTCCACCCTATCGTGTTCCAAGTTTGAAAACGGCTTTTATACAGATGCTGGAGCGTGCCGGTCTATTTTTGAAGAGGGCGGGAACTGTAATAGCGGCAGTGTCTGTTGTACTCTGGGCGCTCTCCACCTACCCAAAACATCCAGATCTGCCAAAAGATTCACAGCTTGCCCACTCTTTTGTAGGATCGATTGGGCACGGAATCGAACCGATAATCAAGCCGCTCGGGTTCGACTGGAAGATGGGTATCGGCATCGTTTCGTCATTTGTTGCGCGCGAGGTGTTCGTTTCGGCGATGGGAACCGTATATAATGTTGATGACCCTGAAGACAGCGGTCAGGTGAACCTGCGCAAGAAACTTCAAGACGATGTCGATCCGAACACAGGCAGGCACATCTATTCGGCTTTGGTGGCTGTCTGCTTGATGGTATACTATGTATTAGCGATGCAGTGTATGTCGACCGTAGCGGTGGTCCGCCGCGAGACCAATGGCTGGAAATGGCCGTTGTTTCAGGTTGGGTATATGACTGTTCTGGCGTGGGTAGTGACGTTTTTCATCTATCAGGGCGGCAGAATGTTAGGCTGGGGTTAGCAATATCGACTCTTGGCTGAGGTAATTTAAGATGATGCAACAGTTAATTGTGGCAGTGATTGTAGCTGCTGCCAGTATATATGTGGTTCGATATCTGATCCAGTCGGTCAAAGGCATCCTCACCGCCACTTCCAAAACTGGCTGCACCACCGGCTGCGGAAAATGCGAGTTCTCCGCCAAATCTTCAGGTTCCAAAACCAGTTCCACTGCTTCAAATCTCATCTCGTTGAGCGATATTCGAGTGCTCCACTCCCAAAATTCACCCTCCAGCAAAAAGAGTGACTAAGATTATTCAACTCTGCGGCTTTCCAATGGTGGAATTTTTTTCGTGTTATTTCCTATATTTCGTGGACAAAATTATTCAACTGAATCACTTCAGGAAATTTTCCTGGAAAGTGAAGTACATTGATCATAGAGCTATTTTCGTTGTAGTTGACTGCGGTTGAAACCGATCATCTTCACACAGATTTTGTCCACGAAATATACGATATAACACGAAAAAAAGAGCGATAAAATCATCACCACAAAATCTTCGCCACTGACTTTGTGATTACTCGTCGCTTTGAAAGTAACGAGTATTTCATTTCTACCAAGTAATTTTTATGCCGTATCCTTAACCGTGATTCCGATGATAACTTCCTGTACTGCCTGAATTATTTCATTCGTTGGAATTGAAGTAAGATCGAAATGCCTTTCCTTTAGAGATGCAAGTAATGTTCCGCCAACACTATCTGCGAGAAGTTTTCCATTGATAACCGGCGCGCGGATATCGTTTGAAGATTGAACGACGCAGAGGTTTTTGAACTTACTTTTTATTTTATCGTATCTAAGCTTTCGTGTAAGTAAAGAGGGCAGCCAGGGGAAAATTATATAAGGCGAGAATACAGCGACAAGCACGAGACCATTTGCAGATTGATGCGGCTCCAAGTCCTCAAGATATCTTAGCGCTGTTAGAGCGCCGCAGCTATAACCAAGAAAGTAAGTATCTTCATTCGGTAGAGAAAGAATCTCTTTTAATTTTGATACCCATTTGTTGAGGTCGGGAAGCCACGGGCTCGGCATTTTAAGAATATGGACGTCGCATCCACTATCCTCACATAGTTTTTGGATTGCTGGAAACCAGGGTGCAAAAGCACCCCAGCCATGGATCATATAGACTTGCTTTGTTGGATTAAGGTTTTCCATTTGCTATGTTTCTGAGGAACCTATAGTGGTGTTCTTTTGGGGCTGTGAAAGCAATCATTAAACTTGTCCCTTAATGTGCCAGGCACTGAAGTAGCTGTCTTGGAGGCCTACAGCCAGCCGTCCTCCAGACGGGCATCGGGTCTGAAAGATGCCTGTTTTTATTGCCGCGAGTTTTCAACTCCCAGAAGTAGCCAATAATGGGATTACTTTCACAGCCCCCTTTGCTCTATCATCTCATCAGCTCTTCAATCAACGGATGAATATTCCACTCGTCGCGGAATTGAGCGTACTCTTCGGAAGCACGTTTACTGGAATCCGCTGTGCCATTCTTCATGGCTCGTATGAGAAGATTTTTTGGGGTATGTTCCAGGTCAACAAACTCCAGCATATCTACTGAATAACCCTTCGTCTCCAGCATCAGAGCACGCACACTATCTGTAATCAGGGAAGAAAGACGTTCTTTGATAAGGCCATGTTTAAGGAGAGGGTGCATATTGAGGTTATCGATCTGATTCAGAAGTTCGTGCTGGCAGCAAGGGACAGCGAGAATAACTTTCGCTCCTCGCTGAACCGCGTCCACAAGAGCATCGTCGGTAGCGGTGTCGCAAGCATGCAGGCAGACCACCATATCAGCAGGCTCTTTATTTTCGAAATCTCGTATCGACCCTTGCTGGAAAGTCAGTCCGGTGTATCCGAGTTCAACCGCAGTTTTACTGCAGAACTCCACGACATCCGATTTTAGATCGAGTCCGACAATCTGTACTGCCCGAGCTTTAATCACCGTAAAATAGTGGTAGAGAGCGAAGGTGAGGTAAGCTTTCCCGCATCCGAAATCGATAATCTTCAACGTCTCCGTATCGCCAAGTTCCGAACTCACGTCCGCAACCATCTCCAGAAATCGGTTGATCTGGCGGAATTTATCCCATTTCTGGGCGATCACTTTTCCCGAACTGCTCATTACGCCAAGCCGTATCAGGAAATCACACGGGGTATTATCCGGCAGAATATACTGTTTGGCGCGGTCATGCGTGAGTGGAATGCTAACTGATGTAGGTGCCAGACCGCGCATAACAAGAGAGCCGTCTTTCTGTTTCTGAAGCTGGATCTCCTGATCAGCAGTTGTGATCAAGCAGTTCCGGAACGTCTCGGCAAACAAGCGCAGCACTTCTTCAGACGCTTCCTCGCTTCGGAGGTTGACGTGAGTCATCTTCTTTGCGGATCTATGTGAAAACTGCCAATTTCTGTCGCCACGAATCTGCACAGCCCTCACATCCACTCGCTCTACGGCCTCCTCAGAATCTTTGATATTCGGATTGCCGCTCAGCACCGCGCGGACAACCGCACCACTCACAAACAACGGTTCAAAGATCGGGGCACACTCTTCTATATTTACTTTTCTAGCTGGAATTTTCATAATAGGCGGCCCTGGATATCATCTGCCTGTGGGGAATTCGGCTTAAATGGCAGACCGAGATGAGCACAGGCGGCGCGAGTGACCATCCGCCCGCGCGTGGTACGGTTCAAAAATCCTAGCTGCAGAAGGTATGGTTCGTACAAGTCTTCGATAGTATCTCTCTCCTCGCCAAGCATGGCAGCAAGTGTTTCCAATCCCACAGGGCCACCCTCAAACTTCTCTACAATCGCAGTAATAAATCTTCGATCAAACTGATCCAGCCCGATATGATCGATTTCCAGCATCGCCAGCGAATCCGAGGCGACTTTTGAAGTGATCACTCCGTTTGCCCGAACCTGCGCATAGTCTCGGACACGTTTGAGCAGTCGGTTGGCGACACGTGGAGTTCCACGTGAACGGCGGGCTATCTCCAATGATCCCTCTTGTTCGATAGGAACATTCAGTATTTCTGCCGATCTGCGCACGATTGTATCCAACTCTTCTATCTTATACAGCTCAAATCCGTGCTGTATACCGAATCGGTCTCGCAGTGGTGCCGAAAGAAGTCCTGCTCTAGTTGTCGCTCCAATCAATGTGAAGTGTGGTAGATCTAGCCTCAGTGTGCGAGCGCTGGGGCCGCGCCCAATAATAATATCCAGCTTGAAATCCTCCATCGCCGGGTAAAGGATCTCTTCGATCGTGCGGTTGAGGCGATGTATCTCATCGATGAATAGTACACTGTGTTTTTCCAGGCTGGTGAGAATCGCGGCCAGATCGCCCGCTTTCTCTATCGCAGGCCCACCTGTGATCCGAATAGGTGCGTCCATCTCGTTCGCAAGAATGTTGGATAGCGTGGTTTTCCCTAAACCTGGAGGACCGTGAAGCAGAACATGATCCAAAGCTTCGTTACGGCCTTTAGCAGCTTCGATAGCAATGCTCAAATTCTCTTTAATTTTTGCCTGGCCAATGAGTTCTCTCAGCCTTCGCGGACGAAGAGAGAGTTCACTTCCATCATCTGGCATCGTATCGGGTGAAATAAGGCGTTCATCCAATACATTTTGATCGTCATTAGGTTCTTCGTGTGAGCGCATATCCACAGCTCCTTTCGAAGGATTTCTTATAGCATATCGACAGGCATTGTAGCACAGAAGTCGTAATCTGTCTACTAAACTAGCATGGACTTTCTGACTTTTCGAATCTGAAACTCCCATATACTACCAGTTCTCATATTGTCACCCTCGTTTTGATAGACATTAAATTTTGAAGGTTCCCAAAGTGGCAGGTTTTTAGTAGATGACTTGCATACAAAACGAATGCAAGTAGTATTCGGAATGGGGCTATTGAGGTTGAAAATTAGGTATTTCAACCTCACCCCCCGAGGCACGAGCAACTGGGACAGGGGCTGGGGTGAGGTTTAGAGTTCCTCGTTTGATTCTGGCTTCGCCAGTTTAGGATTTCGTTCCTTCATCAATAATTGGAAAGCGAATGAGAAGAGGAGAGAAAATAATCCGCATTTCTAAGAGATTTGTAATTTTATTTTGTAAAACCCGAATTTCTACTAGTATATTTGTCGAGGTCACTCTGGAATATATAAGTATTGTAAGTGAAGAGGCAAGTAAATGCATTTGAAAAAAAAATGTAAAATGCTGGTTTCTGCTGGGTTAAGGTTTACATTTGAAAGTCAAATTTGCGATGTTAAGAAATAATCATGTTAAATTGCTCGCTATTTTGATGTTAATCTGTATCACTGCACTCACTTGTCGTGATGTGTCAGCTTCCACTTCAATGCCGATAGGTGCATTCCTTCGTCAGCCGGTGATGAGTGTCTCGGCCCTGGTCAAGCAGGTTCACACGGACACGACTGTTAGATCACGATATGCCAGACTGTTTAATTCCCAGCCAGATAAAGTAGAAATGGTATTTGCTGGACTTCATCTGGCGGAGATGCCGCGTACGGGGCATTTTGCTATCTGTTTTATTCGTCCGAACGGCCATCTTGGCTTCAGTCTACAAAAAATGATTCGTGGCAAGCTTATATTTGCTGATAGCCGAGGTGTTCCGGTTCTGGTGCAAGCTTGCGGAAATCCGATCAAATGTGGGTGGCCAAAAGAATTTGAGCTGCCTTATTCTGCCACTCCCTACAGTGATCTTCAATTAGAACAGTCAATTGTTACCATTGTGTCGCAGGATCTGCTGCCACCTGAACTTAGATATAACTGCCCGCAGGAAATCCATATGATTTCGGATGTAATTTCTGTTTCGGCAGTGGAAACAATATTACAGCCGCACCCGACTACTATCTCACAATCGCATCCCGGCAGTTCACCAGTGACGCAAGAACATGATACTCTTGCATCAAGTGGAATACCTGGCTGGATATTCCATTTAATGCCCCCATTTAGATTTGTCCCATTAGTGGCATTTCCGATGCATACACGTGATCCAAGAGCCATAGTATCATTGAAAGTGCCATTGATTCCGACTCTTTTTTCCAATTCATCCATAATAACATCCGGATTCCAACCTTCCTTTGTTGCCCAATCCACCGAACACCCCATCGAGTATACATACTCAGATGCGCCAACTTTATCAGATTTCAAAAGTGTTGCTGATGTTCCTGAGAGCGGAGTGGTAGTATTATGTTCAGCACTGATATCAGCACTATTCATATTTCGCAGAAAATGTATAAAATGTTAACTGCTCTTGCAATTCTCCAAGCTGGATATAGCGTATAATGATTTGAGTGATACTGGTATTACACGTATTTGCCGATATTCATTTACTTTGCAAAGCACATCCATTCCTTGTTGGAGAATATAGAATGCATTATAGATCGTTTATAAAAGCGATGTTCCTTTTAGTTTGCCTAGCTGTCCCAAAATCGGGGCATGCTGCGGGTGGAATAAGGTGGGGACGCTCCTACTCGTCTGCGATAGCAGATGCCAAACGCTCCAACCGACTCGTAATGTTAGAATTCTACACAGAGTGGTGTGGATACTGCAAAAAGCTGGAAGCAACTAGTTATCAAGACCCGCAGGTGGTAGGGCTAACGAATCAAGTCATTCCAGTAAAGTTAGATGCAGAAAAAGAGGGGCTTCAGCAGGCTCGCCAGTACCGAGTGAGTGGATTCCCCACGATCATTTTCGTCAATGGTTCGGGTGAAGAAGAAGACAGAATTGGAGGTTATCTGCCTCCCAATCCATTTCGTCAGGAGTTAGGCAGAATCATTCAAGATCATCGGCAATTTCCTGTACTGGAGGCCAAATTCAAGTCTAACTCCTCGGACGTCAATTCCGGTTCCCTCCTTTTAAGCCAGTATATTAAACGTAAAAATTTGGGGCATGCTTCCAATATTCTTGATAAAATGGTGCAGGGAGATCCAAGAAACTCCAAAGGCAAACTTTTTCAAGGATACACTCAAATTGCCATTCTAAATGCGGAAAGTGGCTCCCTGAACAAAGCGGAGCCTGTTTTCCGCACCGCTTTGAAATATGCAAAGTCTCCTCCTGAGACGGCTGCGGGCCATCTCAATCTGGCTTTCTGTTTTCTCTCTGCCAACCGAAAAAAAGAGGCTATCGCGGAGCTAAAATCGGTATGTGCTACACCCAAAGCTCCAGCAGGAGCAGTGGATGCAGCTCAGAAATATCTTGCCCAATTAGAACGCGGAGGTTCGAGATAGCAGAGAGCAAGTGCAGTTGATACAACAAATCCCCAATTCTATCTGAAGGATTGGGGATTTGTTGATTCGGTGGGCTGATTTATTTTCTTAATACTTGAAGATGGTAGGGAATACCGGGCAGTTTAATTGACCACAACTCTTCACCATTGTCTCTATCCAGTTCGACTGCGCGTCGACCGTTGCAGTCGCCCACGAGCACTCTCTTTTCATCCAGAATACTGACGCTCTTTCCAAAATTTATATTTTCAGCCGTCCAGATTCGTTTGCCTGATTCAAGATCGAGCTCTGTTACCTGGTTAGTACCTGAGATACATACGAGAAGCGTACCTCGTTTATAATCGATAAGCGGGGCGTGACATTTTGGAAAGTACGACCAGCTTCGTTCGATATAACACTCTTCATTTCCTGTGAACTTTAGAATAGCAATCATACCAGGAACATACATGGAGACGAGCATCGTATCTCCTTCCACTATCCACTCCGCCCAGTTTACATGAAAAAGTTCACGCTGAATTTTGATGGGGATCAATCGATGGTCCGGAAACTGCCGACTCATCTTGATAACTTCGGCGCTTGGATTGACCCGGTGGACATCC
The DNA here is from genome assembly GCA_025352825.1 of Chthonomonadaceae bacterium. Classification (GTDB taxonomy): domain Bacteria; phylum Armatimonadota; class Chthonomonadetes; order Chthonomonadales; family Chthonomonadaceae; genus JANXSG01. The sequence goes on from JANXSG010000253.1 coordinate 36,331, forward strand.
TGCATCGCGATGCGCCGGTGAATTTTACCATCCCAGTCTGCTTCCTGAATCTCTTCTATGCCTGTCGAACTCAAGAGTACTCGGGAATTGCCGGCATTCGGAAACGCACTATGGAGATCAGTGAATTCTGGAAGTGAAATATGACGCAGAACATTGCCTCTTAGGTCAGTTTCATAGGCGCCAAATACATCACAGATTATAAATGTATCATTATCTGTCTGCTTGATGGTGCGAAGGCCACGGGCAAATGCTTTTCCTGCCCAGCCTTGGTGTTGTATAAGATTTTCCACCACATCTTTTTCAAGGCACTGTGGCAGTGTAAATAGCGAGGTACAGGTATCTTTATCACGATCGACCATGAAGAGTGTTCTTCCGAGTTGAGATTTTGGCTTTCTAAGCCTATCCTCCCACCACTCTTTTCTGTAGATCTCATATTTCTTGGTCTCTGTCCACTCATTTCGATCGATAGTTACCAGGTACTTCATTGAAACTCCCATAATCATTCCATTCTTAGAGTATGCAAGAGTTGTGCCAAATGCTTTGGAATTGAGGTAATTCAGTATAATTGAGGTCTAGAAATGCAACGAATATCTGAGAGATATCACTTATGTTTTAACGGGTGCCTTTTCGATTTTTCCACCAGTCAATGAGAGCTGCACAAGCAGCAATCTTATCGCCTTCAGCAATCCTGCCTTCGATCACTTCATTGGTGAGAAACTCTTTAGCCTCTTTCAGATAAACTCCCGGGTCAACTTCAAGAAGTTCCATTATTTCCCGGCCATCCAGAGGGCTTTCGATCTGAACAATATTCGAAACGGCATTTAACGAATCGATACGCGCACGCAGTCCAGGCAGATCTGCGATCATGCCCTCTTCAATGTTGGAGGCAGCAATATCACATCGAGCCAGCTCAAAAAGATCGTCCAGATAGCTTCCAGCATCACGAATCAACCGCTTTACGGGCGGGTCAGCCCAATTGGATTTGTACTCGCCCAGGCGCATATGCTTCTCCACGAGCATTGTCACATCTCGAATCTCCTCGTTTGAGAACTTCAGACGGTTCATCATCAGACGAGCTAGATTTGCACCTCCCGTTGGGTGCCCGTAGAAATGAATGCCTCTCTCGTCTTCAGAACGCGTTGGCGGCTTTCCGACATCGTGCCACAACAAACCGAGGCGCAGCTCCAATGAAGCATTTTTAGGCAGGTTTTCCATAGCGACAAGCGTATGAGTCCAAACATCATACAGATGCCAGCTTCCCTGGGTGCAGCCGACCATAGGCAGCATCTCCGGCAGAAACTGTTCGATCAGCTTAGATTTACGCAGCAGTTCCATGCCAATTCTGATCTGCGGGCCAGGTAATTTGATTATCTTAACCAACTCTTCGCGTATTCGTTCGTACGCAATGGCTGGGGGTCTGAGTCGTTCTGTTTCGGCAACAATGGCATCCCATGTCGCTGCTTCTATCTGAAATCCTAATTTGGCTGCAAATCGAACAGCACGCAGCATACGAAGTGGATCATCAAAGAAAGTAACTTTTGGTTCCAGTGGAGTGCGTATCGTTCCGCTAAGCAGGTCTTCATGAGCGAGTCCGGTAATATCCAGAATCTCCCAGGTATGCAGGTTCTGCATCATTGTATTGATCGTGAAGTCTCTTCGGTAGGCATCGTCTCTCAGGCTGCCTTCTCGCACGAAGGGTTTTCTAGAGTCAGCATCATAGCTCTCTGCGCGTGCAGACACGAGCTCCACAGGGAATCCATCTTCGTCATTCGGGCTTGTGCGAATATGTACCATCGCCGTTCCAAATCGGGGATAGAGGACAGGGTAGTGTGTGGAGCAGCCTGCGTTGTGCAGATAGAGCGCCAGTTCGACAGCATCACCTTCCATTACCAGATCGAGATCATTCGGTACTGGTAGTTTTAGTAAACGGTCTCGCAGCAGCCCACCCACTAGATAGAGCCTACCTTCATAATTTGAGTTCCGTGTGACTTCACGCAGAATGTTAATCACCAGTTCCACATTATTAAAAACAGAAATCTGTTCACCCATGGAGTTCCTGCCGTAGTTCATCCAGCGAAACTCTCGCCGTACCCAGCTTTCCCACCACAATCCCAGCACAGAGATTTGCGAGTTTTGCAGCTTTCTGCATATCAGCTCCTGCTGAGAGCGCCATTGCTATTGTACTTACCACAGTATCGCCTGCCCCAGTTACATCATACACGTTCTTGGCTACCGTAGAGAGATGGAGGGGAGGCTCCTCTGCGCTAAACAGGGACATCCCCTGCGCACCTCGGGTGAGAAGCAGCCTGCCAATGCCCATGGTATCCATCAAAAGTTTGCTGACAACAATAATATCATCGTCACTTCGAATTTCGCGTCGGGTGGCGCGTTCCGCTTCCGATATATTAGGAGTGATCACACTCGCACCCCTATATTTAGTGAAATCAGCTCCCTTTGGATCGACGACTACTGGCTTATGATATTGCTTGGCAAGTAAGATGATCTTTTGAGCCAAACTGGCCGAGACCACCCCTTTATCGTAGTCGGATAGAATACACGAGCCTGCCATCGGGAGCATCTTCTCAACCCATTCAAGAAGTGTATCTTCCATTTCCCTGGATAACGGAGCTTTTGATTCCTGATCCACTCGGGCAATCTGCTGACTATGGGCAATAATTCTCATTTTTGAAGTAGTTGGTCGATGATGATCAGTTAACAGTCCTTCAGAATCTACTCCATTTTCGGCCAGGACGATCCTAAACTGATCTGCATATTCATCAGCGCCTACTATACCGCCGATCAGAGCTATCCCTCCTAGTGCCGCCACATTGGAAGCTACATTTGCTGCTCCACCAGGAGCGTGAGTACGGCTTCGAGCTTCGACCACCGGGACAGGAGCTTCAGGCGATATGCGCCGTACATCGCCCCAGATGTAGGTGTCGAGCATGACATCCCCGACTATAAGAATACTCTGCTTGGGAAATAGCGATATCAGCTCTTCAAATTCCAATTCGTTTCCTTTCCAGCTATCGTCAAACTGAATCCTCATTACCATTCTGACACTCCACATTCAGTATGATATGAGACATCGGAATGTGAGCCAAGAAAAATTCCTATTCCAGATATTTTTAATATTCGCATTGCCTAAACATATGAAATTATTTGTGCACAACTATCTCTTATCATACCTTAGAAGTAAATGAGCTTGGGTACGGGTCGACTTATTAAGCAGCTTATGCGGTGGTTATTTCTTCGAAATTTTGAATCGTAACTGATATAAAATAAAAGTTGAAATACAATTTACATTTCTATTACCACAATCCGTCGAAAAGGTGATGTTTTTGCCAGATACATGCATTCATACTTTACTTAAGATGTAGAGTACTCGCAAAAGTTCGATTCCAAATGAGGCTTGATAACCTCTTGATAATTCAATTAGGAGAGAGTAACTCCCCTATGTCAAAGGAGAAATATTATGAAACGGATTTTATCTCTAGGCACGCACCGTGTTGTTCTTACTGGGCTAATACTTCTGTGCATTTCAACATCTGTCCAGGCTGTCACTAGGAACGTACCTGCCCAGTATCCCAACATTCAGGCGGTCATAAACGCAGCATCTGCTACAGGTGATACGATTCTAGTTGGTACTGGCGTCTATAAAGGTGTGGGTAACGTGAACCTTGATACGCTCCACAAAGCAGTGATTATTAAATCTCTCGCAGGTGCGGGTTCATGTGTTCTGGATGGTGAAGGAGTGAATTCGATTTTTAATATCCACAGTGGTGAACTCAAGACTACAGTCATTAATGGTTTCACAATTCAGCATGGTTATGGTTTCAACCATCAAGATCTTGATGGAGGTGGCATATATATATGGTAGCAGCCCGACAATCACGAATTGTCTGTTTCAATATAACTCGGGAGGAGAAAATGGCGGAGCAGGAGCTGTCATAAGCGGTGCGCCTATATTTACGAATGATACATTCTACGCTAATACCAGTGGCGCGGGAGGTGGGTTGTATATAACGAATAGCTCCGCAACAATTACCAATTGTACATTTTTCAACAATGTTACAGTATTGGGGGGGCGTTAGATATAGAAGATCATGACAAATCGAAGATCACAAATTGTATCTTTAGCAATAATACGGGGGAATTAGGAGGCGCCGCTTTTGTCTACTACTATTCTATCACTACTTTTACTAGCTGTACCTTCCATACGAATCACACAGATAGTGCTTCAGGTGGATATGGTTATGGTGGTGGAGTATTAGTGTATACACTATCAAGTCCAACTTTCACGAGCTGTATGTTCAGTAATAATAGTGATGCAAATGGTGGCGGATTGGCATTGTTTGGTCAAAGTACAGGAAAAATAGTTAGCTGCACTTTTGAAAATAACACTGCTGAACAAGGTGGTGGAATGTATATCGAAGATTCCAGCGCTACATTGACCAACTGTACTTTCGGGTCGAACCATGCAATATCAATTGGTGGTGGAATTGCTGCAATGGGAAAACAGACTATCACCAACTGCACTTTCCTCGACAACATAGCGCCTCAAGGAGGGGGGATAAGTATTGATCTATCCAACTGCACAGTTTCCAATTCTGCATTTATCGGAAATATGGCTACCAGCAACTATGCTGCAGAAGGAGGAGGAGCTATGCTGATAGACGGAACGGGTGGCACAATCACTGGCCGCTTATTTTATGAAAATACTGCAGTGCAGGATGGAGGCGGGATTCTAAATCACGGAAGCCCTATTATTAAGAACTGCATTCTGGATAGCAACACTGTGGGAATGAACGGCGGCGGTCTGGAATCACTGGGCGGCTCCGCGACACTTGTCAACTCTGTGATTGAGTTTAACCGAGTGCAAAATGAAGGCGCTGGGCTTCGCCTGAGCGGAAGTAACACTCAGACCCATATCACCAACTGCAGCTTCTACGGTAACTACTCTTCGAGCTCTATCGACGGAATCTACGCGGATGCATCCACTTCGGTGTTCATTAACAACAGCATAGTGTACGATTCTAATGACGGTGCGATATTCGAACTAGGCAGTGATGGCGCGGCGATCTTTACCATCAACTATAGCGATATCTACGGAGGATGGAGCGGTCTTGGCGCTCACAACATAAGTGCTGATCCACTCTACACCGATGTAAGCACTGGTGACCTGACCCTGAAACTAGGATCACCTTGCATCAATACAGCCAGTAAAACAGCTCCTAGTTATCAATCCAGGGATATTGTAGGAACTTCTCGGGTGGGAAATCCAGAAATGGGAGCCTATGAACATCTCTGAATAAATGACAGAAACTACAGTTATGCTCCCCACCCATTCTCCCTATTTCCAAGAGAGTGGGTGGGGGGAATTTCTATTTTAGTGATCGGATCATTTCAGCAGGTGAAGGCGCTCCTCTGCGAGCAAATCGAATTTTCCCATCCTGCCCAATTACGTATACAGTCCGCTTGACAATTCCGAAGAACCATCTGCATCCGTAAGTTTCGGCAATCTTTCCGCCTTCATCAATCAACAAGGGAAATGGGAGACGCTGTTTTACCTTGAAATGCGCGTGTTTCTCTTTACCAGCTGGATTTACCCCGAATACTTTCCCCCCTGCCTGCTGTATTGAGCTCCAGTTATCCCGGATTGCGCAGAGCTGGGCAGTGCAGCCAGGGGTCTCATCGGCTGGATAGAAAACAAGCACCACCGGACCCAAGCTACAGAGCGATTTCAGATTTACCCGTTCGCCATCGCTAGAGATGGCAGAGAAATCTGGAGCAACGGTTCCCTCCGCTAAAAGCGCACTACTACCCATTGGAATTTTCTCCTGAACCAGAGCAAAAACAATCACAATGGCAGAAAGCACCACCGCAAACAGCACCTTGCGCCTCAGGCTTCTCATGTTTCTGCACTCTTTCACAGCAAATCAAAATAGAATCTTGAATGAAAATAGTATACAACAGGAAGTGGATAAAATGCGAAGTGTAAAACATGAAATGTGATACAATAACTGTATACAATCGTAAAGTGCCTTAAGCGAGGAGCTAAGACTTTGTGCGACATTGAGTTATACGATATCACTATAATTGGTGGAGGGCCAGTGGGTCTGTTTGGTGCGTTCTATGCCGGGTTGCGGCAGATGAAGACGAAGATTATCGACAGCCTTGCAGAACTTGGCGGCCAGTTAACGGCGCTCTATCCTGAAAAGTATGTGTTCGATATGCCCGGTTTTCCAAAAATACTGGCACGTGATCTGGCCAAAGGCATGGCAGAACAAGGTACCCGATTTCAGCCGGCTATCTGCCTGGATGAAAAAGTACTGGAACTGAGGCATGAATCTGATGGCTCTATCAACATTACAACCCATCGCGGAACGCATCAAACAAAAACGCTTATCATCGCCACTGGTGCTGGCGCATTCTCACCCACGAAACTGCAGGCTCCCGGGCTGGATGAGTTTGAAGAAAAAGGAGTTCATTACTTTGTTCGAGATAAAGAGCAGTTCGCAGGAAAACGGCTATTGATCGTAGGCGGAGGTGATTCTGCGCTAGACTGGGCTATGAACCTTGAACCTCTTGCTCAAAATATCACGCTTATTCATCGAAGAGATGTATTCCGAGCTCATGAAGATTCCATTGACTGGCTGCTCAACCGATCCAAAGTGAATGTCATGCTTTGGCATGAGCTGGCTAATGCAGAGGGCGACACCTATGTGCGCAAAGCTACTATTGTTAACAACAAAACGAAAGAAGAGATACCCATTGAAGTCGATGCGGTGCTGCTAAATCTAGGATTTAAAGCAGATATCGGCCCCATCCGAAACTGGGGACTGAAGCTGGAGGGCAAAGAAGATATTGCAGTGAATCACTTTATGGAGACTAATCTGCCGGGAGTATATTCTGCCGGTGATATATGTATCTATCCAGGCAAGCTGAAACTCATTGCGACAGGAGTAGGGGAGATATGCATCGCGGTGAACTGTGCAAAGACACGTATCGATCCCACTTCCAAACTATTCCCAGGCCATAGCAGCAGTATGGATTTATAGAGATAAATTATCAGCAAGAGAGCATTTCGCGCACAGTAGTATCTATTGCAAACTGAGACTTCACCTGACATCTCTACCGGTTCTGCCCGTGAATGGTGATATTAAGGTATACTGTCTTCTGTAAACAAACAAGGAGAAATCAAGTTTTAATGTGCCCACCCGAATTAATCACAGAAGGGGCCGAAAGCCTCACAAATGGCGCGACCATCGCGCAGTCACTAGAGGCAGAAGGTGTAGCCGTGGTAATTAAAAAAAAATCAACCAGGAAAGCGAAAACGACGCAAATAGACCCAGTCGAAGCTTCCGCTGGCGCTGTTGAGATATCGCAGCCACCTGTAGCGAAAAAAGAAACTAAAGTATCGAAAGTCGCAACGGTTGACCCTGTTCAGAAATCGAAGAGTGATACTATATCACAAACTAAGGTCAAGACTGATGCTGTTCAAGCTGTTACAAGCGAAACTAGCGTACCTTCGGCTGCAAAAGTTGCTCCTGTTCAAGCCGCAATAATTGAGGAAGAGACTCCTGTAACTGCAGCTCCATTTCGTGCTCTCGGTCTGAGCGATGCAGTAATGCGTGCCGTCGTGGAAGCAGGCTTCGAAACACCAACGCCCATCCAGGAGCAGTCGATCCCTATCCTTCTTAAACGGGGCGATCTCATTGGTCAGGCGCAGACTGGTACCGGTAAAACAGCAGCTTTTGCTCTGCCGATGGCAGAACTGCTAGATTCATCCAAGCAGCATACGCAGGCGATTATTTTACTCCCCACACGTGAACTCTGTATCCAGGTTGCTCAGGAGATGCATAATCTCAGCAAATACAGTCGTCTAAAAATCGTACCGGTTTACGGTGGTCAGCCGATCGACAGGCAGTTTAGATCACTGATGCACGGTCCCCAAATCGTTGTGGGAACCCCGGGGCGAGTTCTAGATCATCTGCGCCGTGGAACCCTCAATCTATCGCAGATTTCGATGGTAGTTCTGGATGAAGCCGATGAGATGCTGAACATGGGATTCCTGGAAGACGTGGAAGAGATTCTGAAATCTGCACCTGCGGATCGTCAGACGGCACTATTTTCCGCGACGATGCCGCCTAGAATTGCCGCGCTGGCACGCACTTATCTCAAAAATGCGCAGCGAGTAACCATCGAAAGCAAACATCGTACGGTCGATCAGATCACGCAAAAATATTATGAGGTCATTCCATCTCAAAAAGTGGAAGCTCTCGCAAGAATTCTGGACATGGAATCTCCGGGCAGCGCCATTCTTTTCTGCAGAACACGACGCGAAGTAGACGATTTAGGCGAGGCGCTGCAGTCGAGAGGTTTTGAAGCAGAGACGCTTCACGGCGAAATGAATCAAGCATCACGAGATCGTGTGATGAATAGGTTCCGAACCGGGCAGGTTGATCTTCTAATTGCCACCGATGTGGCTGCTCGCGGCCTTGATATAGACCAGATTACCCATGTGATCAACTATGATATTCCCTGGGATGTGGAGAGCTACATTCACCGCATTGGCCGTACCGGACGAGCAGGGCGAGCAGGGGATGCGATTACTCTCGTAAGCCCTAGAGAGCGTTTTCAGCTAAAGCAGATCGAGCGCTTCATCAATACTCCGATACTCGCGGCCAGAGTTCCGAGTTCTGCAGATATCGCTTCCAGAAGAAAAGAGACCTTCAAATCCAGCTTGAAAAAAGCCTTGGAAGAGGGCAGTTATGAGAATCACTTGAGCGCCGTTAAGGAAGTGATGACGGAGGGGAAATTCGATCCCACTCACATTGCTGCTGCTGCGATGCATCTTTTGTGGCTGGAGCAGAAGGGTGTCTCTCCGTATGAGGCTGAGGAAGTGGATGTCTTCTCGGATAGAGTAGAACAGGGGATGACCAGGCTCTTCCTGCAGATCGGCCGCCAGGATGGAATACGGCCCACGGATATCGTAGGTGCGATTGCAAATGAAGCGGGTGTTGCCGGAAACATTATTGGCGCTATCGACATTATGGAGCGCAGCACGTTTGTAGATGTGCCAGAGAGTGTTGGGAAGCGAGTAATAGAAGCTCTCAGCCGCACTAAAATCCGTGGAAAGAGCATTCATGTGGACATTGCGCGCCCGCGAGATGAAGGCGCCGGAGGGTTCTCCGGACCACCCAGCCGATTTGGTGGAAACAGAAATGGTGGTGGCTTTCCTCCGCGCAACAATCAGTTCGATAGGGGTAACCGGCATCACTCCCGCCCGAACGCGCCTCATCCTCCAAGATCAGGCCGGACTTACTCTGGAAACAAACCATAACCAGTTCAAATCAGTTCTTAACCCCTCCTCACATATGAGGAGGTTTTTTTTTACCTACCAGCACGCTAAGTCGAAGATAAATCTTGAAATCTAATTCGATAGTCGTGCATATAAGTGAATTTCTGCCCTCACTCCCTATCCCTCTCCCAAAAACATGAGAGAGAGAGTTTGTCTGCACCAGAAATCCACAAGTTTACTAAAATTTCCAAAACCTAAATCAAAATTTAATATAAAATCTATTGACATATAAATTCACAGTTGCTATACTAGCTTTGAAGTTATGCATTGTCCAGGATGACAATTCAATACCACTGTTCACATCCTCTTTTTTCACCAAAATAACTCGTCTCTTCACTCGTTCTGTTGTATTCTAATAAAGGAATTCAACGATGCATCCCCGCAGAAATACGCACCAGCCCGCCATAATGGCAGATATGACTTCACTGCCTGCCCGCCAAAACACAGTTTTGTGAGCAGCATCTTCACTCAAGAAATACTTACTACTCGTTTTAATCGTATTGGGATTGGCAAGCCGATCAGTTCAGGCTGTGACGGTTACTTCAGTTATTCTGAACCCGACTATCGTTTACAGCGGCACCTATACCACGGCGACTATCAAGCTCAGCGGTGCGCTTCCCGCAGGGTCTGGAGCATTCTATCTCTCCAGCATCAACTCTTCTATTGCCTCTGTGTCCACCTCCATCGGAGGGGCGACTGGCGATACTCAAGAGACCTTCATCGTGGATGTCGCGCCGCTCACCACCGGCAGCATACAGACCCCCAGCATCACCGTCACCTACGGCGGAGTGCCCACATCGGCGACACTCACAGTGCTCGTCGATACCACCACAACTTTCTTTCTGACACCTATAGCGGACGCCTTCGGGCCGGCCGGCACCTCTCATGCAGCCAACTTCGGCGGCCTCACCACTCTGGTGGTAAAGACCGACTCAACTCCGCCTGCTGCTGGCACACGAGTCACCTACCTGAAGTTCGATCTCACCGGCGTGACTTCTTCGCCTGCACGAGCGCTCTTAAAACTCTACTTCTCCAGTGCTCCTAATGTCGCAGATAGAGCCTTCGCCGTCAATGTCTATTCGCTGCCAGGCAACCCTGCCTGGTTGGAGACCGGAATCACCTGGGACATCGCCCCGAACCTCAATAAGACCAACACCACGAATATCGATGGAACGCTGCTGGATATCACCTCCGTTCTGCTCCAGCCCGGGATGACCGCCATCGATGTTACCGGATTCGTGCAATCGCACCTAGGGCAGGTGGGTACTATACAGATTATTGCGAGCTCGATCTGGAAGGCTTGGGAATACTCCCTTCCTATCCAGCGTGACCGTGCCTAATCCATCCGGTTCAGGCTCGCCGGTCTCAAATTCCGTCACCTACGATGCCAATGGCCGTGTGGCGCTCTATACGGATGCCCTCACTTACGGCAGGAAGTATACCTACGGAGGCGGAACCACCAGCGTTTCTATAGGTACCGTAGTCGGCGGCTCGCTCACCGGCACAACACTCAGCTGGACTCAGAACTGGTCACCTCTCAAAGTGGATACAGGTATCACGGAAGTAACGGGCGGAGGCACATCCACTATTGGTTACGGAGATATTAACAACCCGTTCGCCAGAAACAACGCAATCAACAACAATCTCCAGCAAAGCAGTGCGACCTACGATACCGTCGGCAATCTGAGCACGATTACAGTCTCTGTCCATCCGTCAACGCTCACCGCTTCCATTGGTTATGATACGGTCGTCTCGCCTATCCTCAAGCTGCCAAACTCGGTATCGGTGCCAGGGAGAACCGCTACCACCTACGCCTTCTACAACTCCGGAGACACCGCAGGCGGAATTGCACAGGCGGCAGGGCTGCTAAAAAGCGTGTCCTCGCCAATACCAGGCACTACAGCTGGTGGCACGGTTACCACCACCTATACTTACTCCCTGCTGGGCAACCTACTCACCGCAGTCACTCCCGGTACCAACGGAACCAACGTCACATACACCTTCGGATACGGAAATGATGGAGGCTATTCCAAAACCGAAGGACTTGGTGAACCGACCACAATACAAGATATACTTGGTCATGTCACCCATTTCCAATACGACACGCAAAAAAATGTGAGCAAGGTCTTCGATGCGCTGGGCCACGAGACGGACTTCTACTATAACGCAGTAAACCAGCCTACCCCGGATTATTTATGAACACGCCGATAATCCCGGATACTTCCTTTTGCAGACGTTTGTCGTCGATTTCCCGCCTTTTACGGGTAATCATCATTGGTCTGAGCGACAGAAACTGCAGGATATTTTTATGGAACCTCCTTTTT
>JANXSG010000118.1 GCA_025352825.1 Chthonomonadaceae bacterium
AGCCCAGATTATTAACAAAGAGCGCCTGTGCCCGGTCATTCTTCTCACAGCATTTAGTGATGTTCCCATTATAGAGCAGGCAAACCGAGCGGGCGTGCTGGCATATCTGGTAAAACCCTATCGAGAACAAGAGCTTCAGCCTAATATCGAAATCGCACTCGCTAGATATCGCGAAATGATGGCGCTGGAAGGCGCCCTCGGATCTGCTCAGGAGACTATCGACAACTCACGGCAGGTTGGCAAAGCAAAAAGAGTTTTAATGGAACACCACGGAATTAGTGAACAGGAAGCCTACCGGCGCATACAGGCCCAGGCGCTATCTAACCAAAAAAGTGTTCGCGAAATAGCAGACGCAATCCTTATAACTCAAGAGACTGCTCTGTTCTCAACGAAATCAAAACGCGAAAAAGCGTAATCCCCCTACTTCTACAAATCCAGATCTAAGTGCATCAGAGAATATTTAAATTTCAATTCTTAGCATTGATGTTGATATTAATTGTTAAAATTACTAAGTTTAATTGTAACACCTTGACAAATAAATAAATTGTGATATAATCTCATTATCAAAAAGACGATGTGTTCTGAAAAAATATTATTGATTTCTATAAATCATAGTGAAAATAGCATATTATCTATAGAAATTGATGAGGATTCAGAGTGTTTTTATAGGAACTTGAAAATACTGTGCATAAACGGAATCATTAGCATCTAAAGCAGTAAATCTCAAAAGGAGAAAAACCAATGATCCACGACAACAGTGAAAGTGTTGAGGAAATCCTGAACCAAGCGGAAACAAAAGATGCCGAAGTCGCATCAGACCCAGCAAGATCAGTTAATCGTCGCGCATTCCTCGGAGCGAGCGCTGCTTCCCTGATGGGAATGGCACTCACACAGATGAGTACGGAGAGTGCTGATGCACAGGCCATTGGATCACACAAGCAGTCACGTAGTTCTATGATGGTCCTTCCCAATGCGGTTGCAGCTCAGCTGGCTCCCCTGTTCCTGAAAAATAGCCCCGATCTCACTTTATTGTATCAAAATTTTGCCAGTCAGGGTATGAAATTTATACCGGAGCGTGCTATCGTAGCAGTGTTTGAAGACGAAGGTGACGCGGGAACTGCACCTGGCGGGCCGTGTATGCTCCTTATCTGGCCGACTTTCCGAACATTTAATGCTCTCGTAAATCCTATAGATCCTTCCCATGAAGCGGCGAGTATTGTCGCTATTCAGAAATGTGGAACTGTCGGAGGAGTAATGGCCAGCCACGTGGTGGTAAATCATAATCCCTTCCAAATATCTCAGTTCAATGTGCTGGATATTGATAAATCTACAACTCCGCCACAGATAGTTTCGCATGGCGCAACTCGTGATGAGGTGAAGACAAAGACGGTGGCACAGTTGATTGCGCTCCTTGGCCCACCCCCAATCGATCCCACTACTGTGAGTGAGATGCCTTCGCTTACTATTGCAAACATGAAAAAACTTGCCAGTGGAACCTTCGCAGAACTTCTTAATGACGCATATGCTAACCCGCTCTACCCCTTAGGCGCTATTGCAACGCTGCTAAAAGATTCTTCACTGGTCGTGAAATGGTCCGACGCCCAGCGTTTGCGATACAGCGCTGTCTTCTCGGGAATGATCTGCTGCTGCTCCACCAGCAGTAACGGCTGTACGAGCACAAGCAGCAGTTTCTCGTTTAATCTCAGTGCTTAAATCAGATCTGCCCATCTTCATTAAGAAACTGCAATAAGAGTGTGTTTCATTAACTGTGAAACATGCACGAATTAATGTCTGACTATTTCTGCAACACATGTCGGGAATAGTCAGATATCGTTTAAAACTTCAGGATTGATATTTAGTCCAATTTTGGCTTACTTGTCTCATGCAGTCTTCAGTGCCTTTCTAAAAGCTAGATACTGTTGCAATGGAACTGAAATACCTCTTGAGTAATCCCCTAAATCTTCGATGGAGATTGGTTGCTCTAAATAAAAATAACAAGTACGAACAAGAGTATTCGTCACTTTCCATGCGCGGTAAAATTAATAGCTAACGTGGAGAAAACCAATGGTTTACGATAGCAAGCAACTAACAGATGCAAGCCCTTCACAAGCAGTTACCTCGGCCTCGGAAGATACTATAGGAGAATTCAACTCAGTCAATCGTCGGGGATTCATCGGCACCAGTGCGGCCGCTATAATGGGATTGGCTCTTACGCAAATGAACACCGAAAGTGTGGATGCACAAGCTATCGGTTCTCACAAACAACCGCGCAGCTCCATGATGATACTTCCAAGTGCCGTATCGACACAGTTAGCGCCACTGTTCGTGCAGAATAGTCCGCCACTACAACTGCTTAACAATAACTTTGTCGACCAAGGGTTTCAGTTTATTCCCGAACGCGCGATTGTTGCCGTATATGAAGATGAAGGCGATGCAGCCAGTCCTCCTGGGGGACCGTGTATGCTTCTAATCTGGCCTACATTCAAAACTTTTAGTTCCACAGATCTTTCTCAGGAGGCTGCGAGTATCATTGCTGTACAAAAGTGTGGCACCATTGGCGGTGTCGCGGCTAGCCACGTTGTGGTTACCAACCACACCCCCTTCCAGATTTCCGAATTCAGCGTGCTAGATATAGACAAATCGACGGGTGTACCACAGATTGTTTCACGGAGCGCCACGCGTGCGCAGGTGCAGACCAAAACAGCAGCACAGCTTGCTGCTCTGCTCGGATCTCCGCCATTCGACGCCACCACAGCGCAGGAAATGCCGTCCATGAATATCGTGCAGATGAAAAAAATCGCGGGTGGAACTTTTGCGGAGCTGCTTTGCGATGCGTATGCCGGCCCTCAATATACATTAGAAGCGAGAGCCCAACTGCTGAAAGACACTTCACTAGTCACTAAATGGTCGGATGCAAACCGATTAAGATATAGCACTGTCTTTGCTAGCATGGTGGCATGCTGCTGCTGCAGCACCAATGCCAGTTGCTGCAGCAGCAGTTGTTTCTCTATTAACTGGTAATTTAACTGTGAGACTGAATTAACTATGAGACTGATATACTATCGGCCACTTTTGACGAGTATCCCGGAGCAGGCGGAGTGGCAAAATCGCTTTGCCTCCCTAGATGGAGATATTCTGCCACCATTAGCAAACTCAATGATATCTTTGTTGAACGGTGTAAATACTCTAGAGGAGATCTATGGCAATCTGCTGATTCAGGGATACCCGTTGGAATCTGTTCATGGCGCTCTCTATTGGCTGGATGAGCACAAACTTTTAACAGAAGCCCCGGGTTCGGCAGCTACGCTCCTTTCTCAAGACGATCTAAACTACTATCATCGCCAAACTGCTGCACTTACACTGCTTGCACGTCCTGGGCAGACGGGCAAGGGACAGGCGGATAATCATTCTGGTGTGACCGGCCAATCCAGACTGAAAGAGTCTGTTGTAACTATGATCGGATTAGGTGATGTGGGGCTGGCTTTTGCACGTGCATTAGTGATGTCGGGAGTTGGACGAACTATTGCGGCGCAAGATGGCGGAGTGAAAAGTACTCCATCACAATCTGATTTACAGGCGGAATATCATCATCTTAACCCCAATGTCCAGTTCACTTTGGTTACTCAGCCTGAAGAAATTCCGAATGCATTGGGTGAAGTTTCCCCGAATCTGATGGTCTACTGCCCCGATAATTTTAATTCTTCTTTTGCAGAATGGATCAACAAGGTCTGTCTGGAATTTTCTATTCCACTCCTGCTGTATCGGCGAAACCCGCTCGAGATAGACATTGGCCCGTTGATTATTCCACATGAGACCGCCTGCTTTATCTGCTGTGAGCTCAGGCTCAAGGCTGCAAAAACAAACAATGAACTATTTGTTCCTGAAGTCGATACGGATTCACCTCGGTTAAACTTTCCACTTGGTGCAGACCTGCTCGCTCTGGAAGCGATCAAATTCCTTAGCCGCGTTGCGGAACCGGTGACATATGGTCGAGTATGGCGAATGAATCTCCTCAGCGGAAGCCTCGAATCGCATTCTGTGCTCAAACTGCCCAGATGCCCTGCATGTGGATCGCATAAAGTACGTCCCGCTCGGAAACTGTGGGAGGAGATGGAGTGAACGAGCATTCTTTCAGGGCACTTAAAGACTTTCAGCCACCGCTCTATACGCTGGCGGATCCTATGACAGGGCTTCTTCCTTATGTAGCTATCGCTGAGATGGAAAAAGGCGACCCGGATGTATTTATCGCAGCAGCCGATACAGTAAACACAAAGTTGTACGGTTTTCCACAGGAAGTAACCAGTAAAGGTTCTGGTGCGGGGCTTACTTATGAATCCGCTCGTGGAGCAGCAATCGGGGAGGGGATAGAGAGA
>JANXSG010000167.1 GCA_025352825.1 Chthonomonadaceae bacterium
AAGTATCATCTGATGAGCACCATGTGACTGTACAGACGCCTCAAAATTGAGTAGATTTTCCTTACGAGACAAACCACCACCATAACCAACGAGTTTTCCATTTGAACCGATGACGCGATGACAGGGAACAATAATCGAGACAGGGTTTTTGCCGTTCGCCAATCCTACCGCGCGTGAGATTGTTATCGGCGTCGTTGGTATATGTCTTGGTCGATGTGTCCGGGTAAGTGATGGTCGCCAGGCGTTCCCAGTTATCCGGAGTGTAGGTAGTGGTGTGGCTGAGTGCATCCGTTCGACTGGTGCAGAACCCGATGGCGTCGAACACACCGGTCGTTGAATGCCCGTTTGGGGTGGTGACACTGTTCAGGTTGCCATTGGTATCGTATGCATAGGTATAGTGGTGGGCATTCGCATCGTAGTAGTCGGTGCGCTGGCCGCTCCCGTTGACCGTGTACGAAACAGATGCCTGGCTCGTTCCAAACTTATCTTTATAAGTTATCGCGGTCAGATTATCGCTGCCGTCGTATGTGTAGTCGGTCTCTTCACCAATCGGCTGCTTCGAAGTGAGCAGATAGTTATGAGCATTATACGTAAGGGTAGTTACATTGAGCAGCGGGTCTTTCGCGGTAAGCTGATTGGCATTTACATCATAAGTCGATTTCCACACTTTCCCTCGTTTATCCGTTACCTGGGTTCGATTGTTCGACCCATCATAGAGATAGTCCTCATGATAAGTGAGAGGGTCAGTAACTTTTGTGAGTCGGTTATACGCATCGAGAGATAGAGTCGTGACTTTGCTATTTGGGTCGGTAATAGTTCGTGTATACACTCCTCCGGAAATCGGAGTATATGTGTAGCTGGTCTGATTAAGATAGGGGTCTTTCTCCCAGTTCAGGCTGTTGTCCAAATTGAAAGAGGCCGTATAGTTGAAACCTCTGGGAGTAGTATAGGTGGTAATATTGTGGCTGGTGTAAGCCATCACAATATGGTTCGTAACTCCGCCGACTACTGGAAGGGCGATATTGGTAAGATCGCCGGAGCTATAGGTGAGGGACCATGTTCTGGAAAGGGGATCGGTGATACTTGAGATAGTCGATCCGGTGTAGTTAATCGTGATTACCCGGCTCGTAGGATCGGTAATAGTATGCACGCGATTGCTGCCATCATATCCCAGCGTGATTGTATTCCCGTTTTCATCCACAATCGCCGAGAGTCTGAGCGCAGTCGTAAAGTTCCACTTCGTCTGATTTTTCCAGGTCAGTGTATACGTGTTGTCCATGTTCTTGACAAGATTGTCGTAGTGCCCTAGCGGTGGGATATAAACACCGCCGCTCAGCGCCCAGGTAAAAGTGGAGTCATCTCCAAAGTGGATGGATACATTCCCGCTGCCATCGGTAGAGCCTGTGACATCATAACTATGCGTCCATTTATTTCCGAGGACATCATTCTTGGTGGATAGGGAGTTGTGCACCAGATTTAAGCTGACAGGCAGCCCCCCTTTCGCAGTACAACCCACAATCGGGATACTTCTATTTTTATTTCCATTCACAGGATTCCATGTAGCATGTCCGAACTTATACCATTTTTCGGGTGTTTTGTCCTTATTCAAGGTCGATGGATCTACGGTGTTTACAATGGCGCTATACGAATTAGTTCCGCTAAAAAAATCGGCGTGTTGATTTGTACTATTTAATGCAGCAGATGCAGGTGCAGAAACTGTCATAATTCCACCGCTTACACTTACACTCCATCCGATCGGTAGAGTATTTGAAGCGACTACACTTGTCCCCATTTCACATACCACGAGAGAGCAGTCGCATTTGCTGTTCCAGTAACTGCCCCGGTACCAGAACCTCCTGGTTGAAGAATAATTGTTGTGGAACCAACGATTTTATCCATTTCAATTTTACTTAGAGTTCTCATGCCGTGCAACTTTTTGAATGCGTGATGTGAGATAGCATAGGCTGGAGCAGCCAGAACAAGTGTCCAGGCGAAGATCAGCGCGCAGGAAATTGCGCTGATTCTCATCCATTTTGGATGAGAATTACGAGTGATACCATCCATGATACACCTTCGTTTTTTTCTCCTGCAATATTGCAGGTGTCTAGATCAGACAGTGATTATCAAAATCTGACCGGTTGACAGACCCGAAGGACTATGGTAAGATATTATTCTCAGTCCTTCGGGATCTGTGTGGCCGTCCGTTCCCTGTCTCTGCAAAAAGTTTGGGGAACGGGCGGTTTTTGCATCTTAATGCAAAAATCTAATTACTTATGAATCAAAAGCAAGTATCCACTGCACATTCGCAATAGCTGCTCATCAGAAACTATCTCTTCGCTGATTTTATTGGAGTCGTGAATAGAAACAGTTCCAGTTTCACCCTCACCATGAGATGCTATTACCGCAATATAGTGGTTATGGTCTACCCAGGCAATGGCCGGCATTTCTACTTCGGCAAGAGCCTCCAGATTAACTTGAACCCCTTCGGCTTTCAATCCAACCGACTCCACAGCTTTAGTAAGCCCACTCATGGTGGAACCATTACCAGTCGTTTCTGCAGCGGCTCTCAACTTCTCAAGTCGGCATGTGATATTAAGATGTTGCAACACTAGTAAAAGGGCACGGGGACCGCAGTCTGCATTCTCCGCATTGGTTAGATGATGTAGCGAATTCGGTTTAATATTTGGAGTTGTCGGAATGGAACTATTTAAAATGATATCAGAGCATATGGCAGTTTGTATTCCCCCATGGATTGGTTTTACTATGAAATTTGCATGGGGTTGGGCGCACCCAAATAATGAGGCATTACCAAGTGAGAATATTATCGCAAGCACAAATCCGCATCTTTTCATGATTTACTCCAATGAAAAAAGCATATCGGTTGACGAAAAACTCAAGAAGAGCGAGTACTGCATTAAGTTCGAAGAGTATATGACCAGAGGAGAGAGCGAAGAAAATTTCACTGTCAAACTATTATAAAATGAAACTTATTGTACTGTCAATAGCGAAACGCAAATAATTTGAACTATTTTAAACTATTTCAGAACCTGTTTTGAAGGATACAAATCAGCTTATGTGTGTTTTCTAGCCAGATAATTCCAATATCACCCGATAATAAAGCTATCCTGTTAAATATTGTGGTACGTTGGGGTAGAATATATTCATTGGAAGTTTGTGAAATTCTGTACACTGTCCTGGTGATCTTAAGTTTCTCTGCGGGATGGTGTTAAGGGAGTTGGTTAGATGGCGCGATCAGTTACGGAGATTTCGGTTCACGATTCAGCTACACCTATGCCTACATTCGGGCCGGGCGGACAGCCAGCAGTCTTTGCCAAGCTGGATGAACTTGTCAACTGGGGGCGGCGCAACAGCCTGTGGCCAATGGCGTTCGGGCTGGCCTGCTGCGCTATTGAGATGATGGCCTCCGTCTCGTCACGGTTTGACCTTAGCCGATTCGGTACCGAAGTTTTCCGCGCATCTCCCCGTCAGGCGGATGTCATGATAGTCGCTGGGCGCGTCTCCACCAAGATGGGGCCGGTTCTGCGCCACCTTTACGATCAGATGCCAAATCCAAAATGGGTGATCAGTATGGGAGCTTGCGCCTCCAGCGGCGGTGTCTATAACAATTATGCTGTTATACAGGGAGTAGACCAAATCGTGCCCGTTGATATCTACGTGCCGGGCTGCCCGCCAAGTCCGGATGCCCTTATCTATGCAGTGATCCGGCTTCAGGAGAAGATCAAAGCACAGGGCTCCGGCAAGCTGATTGAACTGGCTCCGCTATTCCCGGCAAATCAGCCAGCAGGGAGTAAATAATGAAAGAAGATCTCCTTCATCCTGAAGAGAGCAAAGATATTCGCGTCGAAGCATCTTCCGAGATAGCCCACGCGGAAGAACATGCTTTTGTGGTGCCAGCGTTTCTGCAAGGGCCGATGAACGCAGCTCTTACACTTAAAACTGGTATCGAAGAGTTTGCGGACGGGGCTAAAGCTTTGGCGACTGGCTTCGGAATTACCATCAAGCATTTCAATATGCAAGTGGCGCGTATTCGCCCTACAGAGACAATTCAGTATCCGGAAGAGAAAAGAGAGACCTACCCGCGATCCAGATGGCGGCACGTACTCACCCGATATGACAATGGCCTGGAGAAGTGTATCGGCTGCAGCCTGTGCGCAGGCGCATGCCCCGCAAGGTGCATCAATGTGGAAGCTGCGGAAAATACGGATGAAGCGCGCGTATCTCCCGGCGAACGATATGCTGCCGTGTACGATATAAACATGATTCGCTGCATCTTCTGCGGATACTGCCAGGATGCGTGCCCTACGGGTGCCATTGTCCTGCGTAAGGATTTCGAACTGGCAGACTACACACGAGACGATTTCCTCTACACTAAAGAGATGCTACTCGAGCCGGCAAAAATGTCTGCCACTATACCCATGAACGATATCGGCATCATCGAGCATACTTCCTGAGTTTCACCCGAACCTGGACAAAAGGCTTTTGAATGTATTTGCGATGTCCGAGAGTTGAAAATTGCCGTCAGCAAAAAACCGGCGTCCTTCAGACACGTTGCGTCCCCGCCCGCATGGTGGTTGGCAGTAGGCCTCACAGACGGCTACTTCAGTGCCCGGCAAATAATGGGGGGAGATACGCGGCACTAAAGTACCGGTCTGGATTTGCAAAGCCCATCTCCGGTCGCTAAACGCTACCTGCATGGGCTAAGATTTCCGATTTAGTCACCCCCTCTCCCTTGCGAGCTATCGAGCAGCCTGGGAGAAGGGGACGGGGGGTGAGGTTAAAAAGACCCAAACATCTTGAATCTATTTACGAGGTACTTTGTGTGAGCGCCTAACCGCTCTGGCAATGAGGGCAAACACCCCAGTAAATTACTTCCGCCTCATCAATCATATACCCATGATTCGTTACAGGTTCAAGGCAGGGCATCTTTCCAACTGCACAGTCGACATCCTCCGCATTTCCACAGATACGGCAAATTAAATGATGATGGTTGTCGCCTACACGCGTTTCGTACAGTGCTGCTCTGCCAGATGGCTGAATACGCCGCACAAGACCTGCCTCAGCTAACGCATTCAAGTTATCGTAAACAGCCTGCGTTGATAGCGAGCCAAGCTTTTCACGTGCGGCGACAGCAATAGTCTCCGCGTCGCGATGCTGCCCCTTTTCTGAAATCGCCGAAAGCACAGCAAGCCGAGCGGCAGTGATACGCAGACCTGAACTCCGAAGTTTATCCATCATACAGGTATCGTCCTGTTCCCTAATTTAGTCTTAGTTTAATACAGATTAGTTCCATGGGTTGAATAACTACATTATACTATAAATCTTACCCTTGCGGCACTTGTGACTGATCAGGACTATCGAACCTTTCCCCAGGCATAATTCGATTCCCACGAATCCATTCACCTGCCAGCATCGCACGTTTACCTTCTGGCTGGACAGTCACTAATCGCACAGACGATCCTCCCCCAGCAGCTACGATAGCCAATTTTGGATTAATGATCTCACCAGGCGCGAGTTCTGATGACACCAAAGCATCAAGGTGTGCGTCAATAATTTTAACCCGTTTACCTCGGAAGTAGGCCGTTGCTCCTGGTTTTGGAGTTACTCCTCGTATTCTGTTGCAAATTGCGCTGGCGCTCTCTTCCCATCGAATAGTGCCATCTTCGGGAAGCAGTGCAGGTGCATGTGTGGCAAGGGAACTATCTTGTGGCTGCCTTGAGATAGTTCCTTCGGCCAGCCCCTGAAGTGTTTCAATGAGTAGATCAGCGCCAATTTCAGCAAGTTTTGGAGTCAGTGTCCCCACATTGTCATCTGGTGAGATTTCTAACGAACTGCTGAGGAGTATATCGCCTGTATCCAAAGTGGCGTCCATCCACATGGTGGTCACACCCGTCACAAGTTCTCCTGCCATCAGGCATCTCTGAATAGGAGCCGCACCCCGATACTTTGGAAGAAGCGATCCATGCACATTGATAGGGCCGAGTGGTGGCAGATCAAGAAGCGCCTGAGGAACAATCTGCCCGAAAGCGGCAAGAGCCAGGGCATCAGGAGCAAGCGACCGCATCTTCTCAAGCAACGACTCAGAGCGCACTCTCCGAGGCTGAAGAATAGGGAGCCCTAATCGGTCTGCGGCCAGTTTGACGGGAGGTGAAGTAAGATGACGCCCTCGCCCCTGCGGCTTGTCCGGCTGTGAGACGACCATCAGAATTTCATGACCTGCGCCATGAAGCCTTTCAAGCGAAGGGACGGCAAACTCTGCCGTCCCGAAGAATACAACTTTTAATTTGGAAAGTGACACCTGCTCTCCTTTCGGTTAATCTCGCGGAGCTCCGTTTCCATCGTCATCATCTCCATCACCGATCACCCATTCGAGGGTATCGGGAATGGCTTTTTGGAAGAACAGAATGCCATCAAGGTGATCAACTTCGTGCTGAATTACCCGAGCTTCGAGATCTAATGCCCGGCGAGAAACCGCTCTGCCTCGTTCATCGAAGCCTTTCACCCGTACTTCTTTGGCCCGAAGTACCTGCCCCTGTAGACCAGGAATTGAGAGGCAGCCTTCGGGCGGATCGAGCTGCTCGCCTTTTGAAGAGATGATTTTGGGATTTACAAGCACCTTCACGCCATCACCTGAATCATAGACTATAATACGGGTGGAGACACCTAGCTGAGGTGCAGCTAGGCCGAGGCCATTTGCCTCTTTCATGGTGGTCTTCATACGATGGATAAGGTTATGTGTATCTGTGTTATATCTAGTCACCGGTTTGGCAACCTGCTCGAGTGCTGGATGACCCAGCTTCACGATAGCTTTATAGCGATACCACGCTTCATGCAGCTCTTTGGGAACATCTGCAGGAATATGATCGGGGGTGGAATGCGTTAACATACAAGAGATCCTTACCATTTGAAGAGTATGTATTTATCTGAAGATGACATTATAGATCGTCGGTAATAATGAATACATTATACAACAAGTCAGGATTTTTCGTACGTAGATTCGAATCGCGGGCAATTAATAGTAGAATTTAAGTGACAAATTGTGGAAGAAGGATTTGCTGTCATCCCCCGCTTTTTAAGTATTGTAAGCGGAGAATAACAATAATATACCGCAAGAGCTTAAAGAGGTCTTCTGCGACGGTAGAGCAGACCAGCGCTAGAAATTCCGAGAGCAGCTATAAGAGCGACACTGCCCGGCTCTGGTGTGGCTGAAGACGCAGCATTCAAGCTCACATTGTCCAGGGAACTTTGATCTTGACCCGCGTTCCAATCGCCAAGAATTAACATTGCCTGCAATCCACCCAATGTCGCATCAAAAACAGCCTGAGTTGGTGTTGACAGAGTAGATAAATCCGTCCAACCTGCGGGGGTTAGTGGGATCGTGTATCCGGTAAAATTGGTTCCTGGTGAAGGAGCGACATAGCCCAGAATGCTGCCCGCGCCCTGAAAAACCACTGCCCTGTGTGGAAGATTATTGCTCAGTTCGTCAGCAAGGTCGAAACTTAATGTTCCATTGAGAGACGCAGATTGGTCCCCCAGAAATTTTGACGGGGCCGCAAAGTAGAAAGTGTGTGATGATGGATCCGTAGCGCTGATATACCCTCCTGGATTTCCTCCGGAAGCATTCCATGTATCTGGGTATATTCCCAGAACCTGTTGGGTTTGCTGATTGATATCCACTACAAACCAACCGTCGCTTCCAGTGTCAAAAGTACTCTGCACAATTTGTGCCTTGCTTGCTAGAGGCTGAAAGAGCAGCGCTGCACATGCTGCAGCCAAAATACAATTCGTTTTCATAACGGAGTTTCCTTTCTTCAAAAGGTCACAAAGAAAATGCGACCTGGGCATACAGACCATATCCTAGAATTTGCCATGGTGCCATAAAGAGCATTTTGCATTCGATGGATATTGATTTGATCTAAGAATCTGAAGTTTGGTGAAAGTATTACAGCAGGAGAGTTTGAGGAAGCTATAACAGGTTTGAGCTATATTCATTTATTCACACATCTATTATGACCTTGGAAATTTCTTATAGATTCCAAAAAAAGATCGGCACTAAGATCAAATATTTATTAAGGTGGAAATCAAATATTTTACATAATTTGTGTGCCAGACCAATACATGAAAAACTGGGTTAAAGTGGCTGCGAGCACAATACAAAAACTATGATTCTCGTGTGCATGGAATGGACTGTGGATAGTTCGAAGATTCTTCTACAATCTTAAATACATTAAATATGGCCTGAAAGTGATGAGTGTGGATGCATTACTGGGGGAGCCAGTGTACTTAACTTCGATTCAGTTGAGGGAAATATGGATGATCAGCATATAGAGTGCCCGAATATTCACAATAGCATTCACTTATACATGATAAACTCGATTCCAGAAGAGGCGTCAGGACTGTATGCGTCCAGAAAAACGGCACATTATTGGATCTATTCCCGTCTATATATATTGTGCGATTGACGAGTCTGAAATCTGCCTCGCCAGATCTGCTAGATTCACACTTAAAGCTGGATAGTATATCGACTAATACAAAAATACAGCTAGAATCGTCATTGGCTGCTTCTAGCGAAACCATATCCAATCTTTTAAGAAGCAGCATGGCAAATCGGAGAGCTCTCAAACGCTTTAACCACACTTCGGAGCATTTTGTGGATATTGTTTTCACATAAGTCGCATCTTCGCGGCCGCGCGGAATTAGCGCTCAAACTCTCTGGTTGTCCATTGCCTGAAACTGTTTCCTACGAGCTACGGGAAGGGGGAGTGAGGTAGATTAGTATTGTAAGATCTTAAAACACGCTGAAGCAGATATACGGTAGTCGTATATCTACTCAGATATGGTAGAAACCTAATAGGAGGCAGAATAATGAATACACTAATAAAAATATCTCGATCGGCAATTCAAATTTTTGTTGTCGCGATCTTTTTTGCATCAAGTTTACAGGTTAGTATTGCACAGAGTCAGTCTCAAATCACAAAAGAGCAGGCGGATGACATTCATAAGCAGCACCTTCTCGAAATTCAGCATCAACACAAACTGCATCATGACCAGCGGGATGCGGCATTGAAAGCACAGCACAAACTGCAGCATGATCAGCGCGACTCAGCTCTGAAAGCACAGCACGAAATACAGCAGGATCAGCGCGACTCAGCTCTGAAAGCACAGCACGAAATACAGCAGGATCAGCGCGACTCAGCTCTGAAAGCACAGCACAAACTGCATCATGACCAGCGGGATGCGGCATTGAAAGCACAGCACAATCAGCAGCATAATCAGCGGGATGCGGCATTGAAAGCACAGCACAAACTGCATCATGACCAGCGGGATGCGGCCCTCAAAGCACAGCACGAAATGCAGCAGGATAAGCGAGAAGTAATTCTGGAAAAGAAGCACAATCAACATGTAATCGCCGGGGAGAAGCTGCACAATCAGCAGCATAATCAGCACATACTTGCTATGCAGAAACTAAACAATCAGCAGCACCAACAGGCGCTTCAGAAACTGCATCAAAAAAGAAAAAAATAGTATGCCTAGATGTAAGATCATCTCCTTATATGTCGTTCATACATATATATCTTGATAACTATATATCTCTAAATTCAGTTGTGGAATAGCTCACAGTCAGCTTGTAAGCTATTCCATATCACAATATGGTTAATAGAGTTACTATAGATTAGTGCAGATATATAACGAAATATGGGAGAGATAGGCACATGAATGACAAGACCACCTATACGAAACCGATCTACCTCAGTGAAGAAGAAGCGATGGGGCTGCTGGATCTTTGCCTTGCGAGCGGGGCCGCGATTGACCGTGCTAAAGATAGTGCTCTCCTGAAACTATCGGATTTAGTGCGGCATTATCTTTCATTTCGTAATCCTCACTCCCAGGGGAACGCACGGCAAAATACGCCATTAATAGATGATTTATCCGAGAGCTTGCAAATTCTCACATCCCTGCTGGATTTTCTCACTGAGGTACCCGCAATGGAGATGCAGAACGCAATTCATAACGCAGAAGTCTCTGCGAAATATCACCATTCACACACCTTGTTGGGGTACGGCTACACTTCCGGACTGCATTCACTCATAGACTGAGAAGTACAGTGGACTAGATTCGAGAATAGTTAGAGAATTCTTTGGAAAAGCAACGCATTAAAATTTGAATTATAAACACTCGCTGAGATGAAAAATGACTCTTTTTCAACGCTTGCCCAGGATGTCCCCTGAAAGTCAGGGTATAAGTTCCAGTGCCATTCTGAACTATCTGGAATCGGTCAAATTAGCAGGGCAGGAACTCCACAGCTTTATGCTGCTTAGAAATGGCTTCGTGTTTGCGGAAGCCTGGTGGTTACCGTATGGGCCGGCTAATCCCCATATGTTATATTCACTCAGCAAGAGCTTCACGTCGAGTGCCGCTGGTATGGCAGTATCCGAAGGTCTGTTGACTCTCGATGATTCCGTCCTCAAATTCTTCCCAGACGAAATACCTGCAGAAGTGAGCCCTAACCTGGCTTCCATGAAAATACGGCATCTACTGTCGATGTCTACTGGCCATGACCAGGATACCACAGGTAATTCATGCAGTTCGCCGGATGGCAACTGGGCAAGAGGCTTTCTTTCACTTCCCGTAGATCATGTCCCAGGAAAACATTTTGTCTACAACAGCGCTGCAACCTATATGGTATCTGCAATCGTGGAAAAGGTGACAGGGATGGGCCTGCTCGAATATCTTCAGCCCAAGCTGCTTTCTCCCCTCGGTATTGTAGGAGCAAAGTGGGACACCTGCCCTCGCGGCATAGCTATGGGAGGCTGGGGGCTGAATATCTGTACGGAAGATATCGCCTGTTTTGGTCAGCTCTATCTACAAAAAGGGATGTGGAACGATGCGCGAATTCTTTCGGAAGCATGGGTTGCCGAGGCCACATCAAAGCAGGTTGAAAATGGTACCGATCCCAATAGCGACTGGGCTCAAGGCTACGGATATCAGTTCTGGCGTAGTTGTCATAATGGATACCGTGGTGATGGAGCATTTGGACAATACTGCATCGTGCTACCCGATTTCGATATGGTGATTGCAATCACCAGTGGCCTGGGAGATATGCAGGCTCCGCTGAATACGATCTGGACACATCTTCTGCCGGCAATTGGTTCGGAACCCCTCCCGGAAGATTCGGCATCAAATGAAATGCTTAAACTAAGAACTACAGGTCTTCAGGTGCAAGTACCAAAATCAGACTCTTTATCGCCAGTTGTCCTACTATCTCCAGGAAGTAGCTATCGATTTAGTGCAAACGAATTCAAAATTAAAACAATAGCATTCTCCCATGCTGATGACGAAATCGATATTTCGATCGAAGATGAAGAGGGAGTCCACACATTGGCCGTGGGGGTTGGGAAATGGATTTCTGGATCGACCTCTTTCCTCCTAAGCCGCGTACTTCGAATATCGGAAGTTAACTCTTCCTGGAGAACATCGGCCTACGCTGAGTGGATTTCAGCCACCACACTCCAAATAAAACTCTGTTTTTACGAAACCCCGTTTACTCCCACTCTTACATTCCATTTTTCCGAACACACGTTGAAGCTCGACATACGAGGAAGCATTGGATTTGGCCCTGCCGAATGGCCTACACTGGAAGCGTATATCAATTAGAAATTACATCTCCTTGAAAGTACTATACATCAATTTTATCGCTCCGCGATCACTGCATACTCTGAGCAAGAAAATAAGCTAATGCATATTTTTATACATTTACGTTGATACGTGCGTGATCTAGGAAATATGCAGATTCTAATTTACTGTTTCTACGAGATCGTGCGAAGAGAAACGGGCATGTGTTCAGCGAAGAAATACATGCCCGTTGGAGCTGAATATTAGGCATTTTAATCTGCCAAAGGGGAGTGCTTCACTGTTATTGCAGCGTCACAGGTGAGGTGAGTGTCCCATTCAACGTGAATCCACCAGTCGATCCGACACTTCCAGCAGACGGGATGAAATGGACATTTGTATAGTTGATTGTAATGCTGGAAGATGAAATGGCTGTGACAGTAAATGTCCCACCATTCGCCGTGAACGCTTTTCCACTCTCTAAATAGGATAGGTTCGTTCGGGGTGATGTGGCAAAATCAAATGTCTGGCCAGCTGAGATGGAAAGGCCGAAGATGTCCATCGCCATATCGCCTCCAGTTGGAGCAATGTCTACCGTGTATTGACCATCGTATTGCACGCCGCCAAGGTTGAAGGATGATACGATCTTTCCGGCAGTGGGAGTACCAGTGAATGCGCCATTTTTGACCACAATTGTATTTGCCGTGGAGTTGCTGATGGTCAGATTACTCTGTCCACCGCCGCCATTTCCACCATTACTACTGGTATTATCCCCAAATACATATGGACCGTATGCTGTGCCGTCGAGTGTGATAGTGAGTGATCCGGTGTTGCTGGGTGGCACCGGAAGCGTTCCAATTATGGTGAAAATATGTGCCGTACCAGCCGGGTATTCGTAGGTACCTGTAAGGCTGAGGGCTCCTGTCATTGGGTCGTAGGTACCATTACAGTTGGGAGCAGCAATTACAAGGCGAGTACGCCGTGATACGCCACGAGATGAGTCTGTTATAGTGAGAGTTCCGCTTGCTATGGATCCTCCAGAGGAAGTATTCACCTGTAAATCTGCTTTGAGTGTATTAATCGACATTTTAGTGGCATTTAATGTTTTTCCAGCGTATTTGCTGACGGCAGGTGCAGAACCATTGCCCCCGCAACCGTTGAGGAGACTCGAGAGCATCAGAAGCACAATCAGGTAAAGGACGATGTAAATTGAGAGGTATCTACGGGAGTAGAGCATAGTTTAGATTCCTTTAACAAAGACAGATTTTAGTATAACGCGGTAGAGTTGAATAGAGCAGATATGTAGTGAAAAGTGTGCGCTCGAACTCTGCTGACCGAACTGATCAAACAAATTGCTATTTTGAAAAGTTCTCCTGTTAAATTGCCATAGTGACCTGATGAAAGACAAATATTGAGAAGCCTTAATAAACAGAGATCGTTTCGGAGAGCGGTGCCGTGGGCTGTATTACATATTCTGGTGAATTCGCGCTGATTCTGAAGGACTGAATATACTAATCAACCAATTGTGCGAACTTAAACTATTCATATGGATTAGCTAAGCTCCTCCGCAGCACACAGGAGTGGTCGTTCTATTGGGAGAATGGTATAATTAGTAAGGAGCTTTGAGATATGTCCGCAAAAGATATGTATCACGATCAATTTGTGCGAGCCTTGCAAAAAGATGGCTGGACCATTACCCACGACCCACTGATCATTGGAGTTGGCAAAACGGATCTACTCATAGATTTGGGTGCTGAACGTATGCTTGCGGCTGAACGTGAAGGAGAACAGATTGCCGTAGAAATCAAAAGTTTTATTAAGCTGTCTGTCATACATGATTTAAAAGAAGCGGTTGGCCAGTTTATTTTGTACGCGGGAGCACTAGCAGAATCGCCTGAAAACGTGGGTAGAGTCCTATATCTGGCAATTCGTGAAGAGACCTACGAAGCCGTTTTTGAGGAGGCAATAGGACAAATGCTCCTTCGGCATACGCATTTACCTTTGATCGTTTTCAATGCATCGAGAGAGGAGATTACGCAATGGGAAAAGTAGAATGCTACCGAGAGATTATCCGGAATATTCTGACGCCTCTTCTTTCGCGTGAATACTCAAATATGGAAGCAGCAAATGAGGCAGTTTTTGATGAAAAGAATGACCGCTACTTGGTGATGACGGTGGGTTGGCAGCGTGGAGTACGCCGTATTCATGGTTGTCTGGTTCATCTGGATATTATTGACGGAAAGATATGGATTCAGCGTGATGGCACAGAGGATGGGATCGGATATGAGTTAGAAGCTGCAGGCGTCCCTAAAGAAGACATCGTCCCTGCGTTCCACCCTGAAAACGTTCGGCCTTACACGGGATATGCTGTGGCTTGAGCGAGCGTGCACTAGTGAAACTGATTCTGGCGGATTACTAAATCTTGTGGATTACGGTATTCTGAATGCAGGAGGGAATACATAATGTTTGTTGAAATGCTGCTAGAGCTCATTACGAGCAATCCAAATGTAATGGCGGGTAAACCTGTCGTTCGTGGAACACGACTTACCGTCGAGTATATCTTAAATTTGAGGGCGCATGGTGCATCGGAACAAGATATCATCTTGGAATATCAGGGCCTTACTCTAATAGACATTCAAGGCTGTTACCTGTTTGCAAGTAAATCGATTGAGAAGACTACTTTGCTGCCGTTGGAAGCAGCATAGATGCGATTTTTAGTTGACGAATGCACCGGCCCAGCAGTTGCGGCCTGGTTACTACTCGAAGGGCACGATATTTTTTCAGTATTTGATGAAGCACGTGGAATTGATGATTCAACAGTAATTAAACAAGCCTTCGACGAAAATAGAATTATAATTACTAACGATAAAGATTTCGGCGAGAAAGTATATAGAGAAAAGCATCCCCATTGCGGTGTTATTCTCCTAAGATTGCAAGACGAACGATCTATCATTTAAATTGAAACTTTACGCCTTCTTTTGGAACTGTATGCTGATCTTCTCCCCAATGGCTTCGTCGTTGTGACCGAGAATAAGGTGCGATTCGCCCACACGTGATTCCTCATTATTTACTTCATGAGAGGTAATTGTATTAGTGCTGATTGCCCTGCAGGAATTGTATAGTCACTCCTCGAATTGATCATTGTGAAATCAGAAGAGATAATAGCAAAGCTGCAAGTAGTCGTCGGAACTGATTCTATTGTTCCAGGCACAGGAAATGTTCCTGCGTGGTGGCCCAACAAGCCTTTTGCAGTTGTGAACCCTGCCACGGTCTCCGAAGTGCAGCAGATTGTGAGCTTGGCGGAGTCGGAAGCGTTCAGTATCCTGCCTGCGGGAAGCAACAGTAGAATTGAGACCGGTTATGCTCCCTCCTCCGAACGGCCGTTACTTCAGGTAGGAACCGCGCATTTTAACCAACTCCTAGACTATCAACCGGACGACCTCACCGTTACCTGCCGCCCTGGTATGACACTCAGCAATCTGCAGGAAATCCTTTCGAAACATGGTCAATTTCTGCCGCTGGATATCCCACTTCCTGAGCGATCTACATTGGGAGGGATCGTAGCTTCCAACAGCACGGGGTTCTGGCGTCCTGCATATGGCGCTCCCCGTGATCTGCTCATTGGAATGCGCGTGGTAATGGCGGATGG
The DNA here is from genome assembly GCA_025352825.1 of Chthonomonadaceae bacterium. Lineage (GTDB taxonomy): Bacteria > Armatimonadota > Chthonomonadetes > Chthonomonadales > Chthonomonadaceae > JANXSG01. The sequence goes on from JANXSG010000167.1 coordinate 15,278, forward strand.
AACCGAAGTAAAAGGCGGCGGCAAGGTCGTTAAGAACGTTGCTGGGTACGACCTTTGCAAACTCTTTACCGGCTGCTGGGGAACTCTCGGATTTCTCACGGAACTGACATTCAAAGTTCGTCCACGCCCCTTGCAGCGAAGTGTATTCAGTTGGAAAGCCCCCAATTTGGCAGCCGCCTGTAAAGCAGGATTAGCGATACACCAAGCCCGGCTGGCCCCGATCTGTGTACTCGCCACCAATGAACACTCCACATTACCAGCGCTGATAACGGAAATGCATGGCTCCTCAGAGCGAGTGGCCTGGCAGGCAGATGCTTTTGATAAAATCGCAAGAGAGAACGGAATTACCGCTGCGCAAGAAATCTTGAGTGAACCCGAAACTGAATCTCTATCCAAAAGCCAGGCTCACATCGATGAGCAGGTGAAAACGGCTGTTCGAATTGCATGCCTTCCCGACGAACTTCCACAATTGATCGAGAAACTCAGTGCCATAGATGGCCTGCAGATTACCGCCAACTGCTGTTCGGGAACTCTAAATGCGGCTAGCAGTCGTAGTGATATAGAGTTGATAAAAGCTGTCGAAGCAGTTCTTCCAGTCAATGGGAATCGAGTGTGGAGTAAGCTGCCGGCAGATCTCCCAGATCGGGACAAGATCGATGTCTGGGGAACTCCGCGAGGCGAATTCAGTATCCATCGCTCGATCAAATATGCTCTCGACCCAGAGAATACCTTTAATCCCGGGAGTTTCTTAGGCCGACTATAAACGCCGACTTCGGGTAAAATGAGAACTAACAACTACAAGGACCGACACTATGTCAACTTCACAACCCTCTCCCTTTATAAATATCGCACAGGCTCCGCCCGATCCAATACTAGGTTTGACAGAAGCATTCATCGCAGATACGAACCCTAAAAAAGTGAACCTGGGCGTGGGAGTATATCAAGATTCAAATGGTAAAGTGCCTCTACTCAAAGTGGTTCGAGAAGCAGAGACTCGCTGGCTTGCGAAAGAGGATACCAAGAGCTACTTGCCAATCGACGGAGTTCCTGCCTTCAATAAGCAGGTTCAAGTTCTGCTGCTGGGCGAAAACTCGCCCGTCAATGCAGAAGGTCGTGCAGTCACAGTGGAGGCTCTTGGCGGGACCGGCGCGCTGAAGATTGGCGCAGATTTTCTGAAACGGTTTTTCCCGGAGGCTGCAGTCTATATAAGCGATCCGAGCTGGGAGAATCACCGCGCACTCTTTGAAGCTGCCGGGTTCAAGGTGGAAGTATACCCATACTATGATGCAGCAACTCACGGCCTGAAGTTCGATGAGATGCTTGCCGGGCTGAAAACTATTCCTGCAGGCAGTATCGTAGTTCTGCATGCCTGTTGTCACAATCCGACCGGAGTTGACCTCAGCACAAGTCAGTGGACTCAGATTGTGGATCTGTTTCAGTCTGCAAACCTTATTGCTTTTCTGGATTTTGCCTATCAGGGTTTCGGGGATGGCGTACAGGAGGACGCGGCTGCCGTTCGCGCATTTGCTGCTGCGGGTATTCCGTGTCTCATCGCGAACTCATTTTCGAAATCGCTATCACTCTATCGTGAAAGAGTAGGCGCTTTAACTCTACTAACCTCCGGGACTGAGGAGACGAAACGTGTTCTCAGTCAGCTGAAGCGTGTGATCCGCACAAACTACTCAAGTCCGGCTTCTCACGGCGGACAGGTGGCGGCGACTGTTTTGAATGACGCGGAGCTTCTAACGCAATGGGATGAGGAACTGACAGAGATGCGTGAGCGGATCAAGCGGATGCGCGGGCTTCTGGTCAGCAGTCTGAAAGATTATGGTGTTTCGCAGGATTTCAGTTTTATCAAGAATCAACGTGGGATGTTCTCTTACTCCGGCCTGCCTCTGGAAGCGGTTCGTAAACTACGTTCGGAGTACGGAATCTACATCGTTGACAGCGGGCGTATCTGTGTAGCTGCCCTCAACGAAAAGAATATTGGATATGTTTGTGAGTCCATCGCTAAGGTGATCTAAGCCCTCACCCTCTGACCCTCTCCCGAAAATAGGAGAGAGGAGCGAAATTATACTATTTGCACTTCGCAATTGACAATCCCAATGCGAAGAGACGATGAATAAACTCTCTCCCTTCTCCCTAACGAGGAACGAGTGATGAAGGGAGAAGGGCCGAGGATGAGGGTGAACCTCACAGTAAACTGGAAAAGCCCATGCCAAAGTCACCCCCTCTCCTGTTTTTGGGAGAGGGGGCCGGGGGGGTGAGGGCTTGAATCCTCTCCTGTTTTTGGGAGAGGGGCAGGGGGTGAGGGCTTAAATCACCCAAGTTAGGAAATTTGTTTGATGTTAGATGAGATTGACGAGAAAATTAGTAAGTGTATAAGATGCGGTTTCTGTCTGGATGCCTGCCCTACCTTTCGCCTGACCGGGCAGGAGACACTTAGCCCTCGCGGCAGGATATATCTTGTCAAATCTTGGCGTGAGAAGACTATTCCATTCGACTCCGATGTGGTGAACGCCCTCGACACCTGCCTTGGCTGCCGTGCTTGCGAGACTGCCTGTCCGTCTGGTGTGGAGTATGGTATGATCCTGGAGATGGCGCGGGCTCATATCGAAGAGAGCCATCTGCGCCCTTCTCTGGAGTCGTTTGCTCGCAGGCAGCTGCTTGCAACACTTACCAACCCTGGGAGAATGGCGGCTTCGTTAAAGGCTGCTGGGTTGCTGCGCCCACTCACCCGTGGTAAATTGCCCGGATTCGCCGCCAAACTGTTGTCTGGTTCCTCCGATTCTGCGCTGTCACTGCCGGAAACGACTGGGGAAGTTCGCGTTCACAACATTCCTGCAATAAGCCTTTCCACTGGTGAAACGCGATATCGCGTAGGAATACTTGCCGGATGTGTGATGCGAGTGCTATTTGTGGAGACTAATTCAGCGACTGTAAAAGTGCTTCAGGCCAATGGGTGTGAAGTCATCGCTCCAGAGACCTCTGGCTGCTGTGGAGCGCTGCACTTGCACTGCGGGTTCCATGCGGATGCACTCGCGAAAGCCTGCGCCCTCCTCGATAGTTTTGCCCCAGTATTGGACTCAATGGATGCAGTGATCGTTAACTCTGCAGGATGCGGGTCCACTCTCAAGGAGTATGGCGAACTGCTAAAGGACGATGCTGCTTACTCAGATTTAGCAGTAAAATTTGCCAGTAAGGTTCGGGATATCAGTGAATGGTTGATTGAGATTGGAATCACTCCGCCAACTAGATCACTTCCAATTACTGTCTCCTATCACGATGCCTGCCACCTCGCTCATGGCCAGAAGATCAGGCAGCAGCCTCGTGATCTGCTAAAGCAGATTCCTGGGCTAATACTCCGTGATTTGGAGGAGGCAGACACCTGCTGCGGAAGCGCTGGAGTGTATAACATCACGCAGCCCGAGATGGCAAAAAAACTCCTCGACCGCAAACTGGGATATATCCGAGCGACCGGTGCAACAGTTCTCGCCGCCGGAAATCCAGGCTGCCTCACCTGGATACAACAGGGAGCAAAAGAGACAGGGCTGGAACTCCGAATATGCCATCCGGTCGAGCTGCTCGCGGAATCCTACGGTCTTGCTCCCTGAACAGGAGAACAGTTACGTGCCTGACACTCCTCTCTCGAAAACTCTGACAGCGCAGTATAGATATTTGAATACCCCTCTGGATGAGTGGCTTTCGGATAAGGCAACCGTTAATCCTGAAGCACGGCTTCTTTCATCCTTTCATCACATCTCCGCATCCGTTCCCGCATACAAGGCTTTTCTCAGCGAGCGAAATATCGACCCGGAAAACATAAAGACCTTAAGCCATTTCAAATCTCTCCCGACCCTCACAAAAGAGAACTATATTCTGCGCTATCCTCTCATCGATCGCCTTAGAGGCGGTAACCTGGATCGAGTCCATACGGTCGCGGTCTCCTCCGGATCGACGGGCACTGCCTGTTTCTGGCCGCGCAGTCAGGCGGATGAATGGGATGTTACATGGCGTTTCGAGCAGGTATTTGCGGATAGTTTTCAGAGTGAAAATCGGAAGACACTGGCAGTTGTCTGCTTTGCTCTTGGAACGTGGGTCGGCGGCATGTATACGATCAGCTGTTGCCGAAATCTCACACTCAAGGGCTACCCAATAACTGTGCTCACTCCCGGAAATAAACCCGATGAGATATTCCGCGTGGTGACAGAACTCGGGCCGCTCTACGATCAGGTGGTTCTGCTGGGTTATCCGCCGTTTCTGAAAGAGATTATCGACACTGGGATTGCTAAGGGAATAGACTGGAAGCCACTCCACATCAAACTCGTGATGGCGGGCGAGGTGTTCAGTGAAGAGTGGCGGTCGCTCGTGGCTGAGAGGCTGGGTTCAACGGATATCTGCTTCGATTCGGCTTCACTCTACGGCACTGCAGATGGCGGCGTTCTTGGGAATGAGACGCCTCTCTCCATCACCATCAGGCGTCAGTTGGCGAAGCATCCGAATGTCGCTCGTGAACTATTTGGGGAGTCGCGGCTTCCCACAATCGTACAGTACGACCCCCGAAGCCGATATTTTGAGGAGTTTGATGGACAGCTTCTATTCTCCGGGGATAATGGCGTCCCGTTGATTCGTTATAATATTTTGGATCACGGGGGCGTCATCCACTGGAAAACGATGCTCGAAATCATTACGAAACATGGGCTGAGCGTGGATAAGAGAGTTGTCGATAACGCGCGCAAGTTTCCATTTGTTTATGTATTTGGACGGTCGGATTTTACGGTCTCGTATTTCGGCGCGAACATCTTCTCGGAGAATGTAACTGTGGGGCTGGAACAGCCTGGAATTCAATCCTGGGTTACGGGCAAATTTGTTCTAGAGACGTTCGAGGATGAGGCTCTGAACACACATTTACGAGTTACCGTTGAACTCATGCCCGGCGAAACAGCTTCCGACTATCGAACGAAAGACGTTGCGTACTCCATACGCGAACAGCTGCTCCGGCTGAATTCCGAGTACGCCAACTACGTCCCAGCAGATTACCAGTTACCGGAAGTCCATCTACTGCCAACAGGTCATCCCGACTATTTCCCGACAGGTGTAAAACATCGCTACTCCCGAAAAAATTCGCCCTAACCCCCAGCCCCTTCCCCGCATATGCAAACGATAAAGCTGTTTGCATTGGGGAAGGGGAGAGGCATCACTAAAGATTCCCCCTTCCCTCCGAGGAACGAGGGAATCAGGGAAGGGGGACAGGGGGGTTAGGTAAATCATGTTAGCAGACAATCCGGAAACTGAACAGACGGCAGTACGTCATCCGGACAGCGTAACCGGAATTCTTGAACGTGTCACCTACCATAACGAGGATAACGGATATACCGTGGCGAGGCTTGCCATAGAGGGCGCTCGTGATCTTGTTACGATTGTGGGGACGTTCTCAAACCCGGTGGTGGGAGAGTGCCTGTTCTGCTCTGGGGAGTGGGCGGCACATAAAGAGTACGGAAAGCAGTTCGTGGTCGCGGAGTACAGCACGGCTCGACCGGCGACCGCCTTTGCGATTGAGAAGTATCTGGGCAGCGGGCTTATCAAAGGCATCGGCCCGGTGATGGCGAAACGGATGGTGACCCTGTTCGGTATCGAGACACTAAATAAGATCGAGCACTCTCCGAAAGAGCTTCTCAAAGTGGATGGTATTGGAAGGGTGCGTGTACAGAAGATACAGCGTGCCTGGGAAGAGCAGCGAGAGATTCGGCGGGTGATGCTTTTTCTTCAAGAGCGGGGAGTTTCGCCGACATTCGCGGTGAAGATTTTCAAAACCTATGGTAACCGAGCCATCGAGATTGTGGAGGCGAACCCATATCGCCTGGCGACGGATATCTGGGGCATCGGTTTCAAAACAGCTGATAAGATTGCCATGCAGATGGGCATGGCTCAGGACGGCGAACCGCGAATCAAAGCGGGACTGCTCTACACTCTTTCTGAAGCTACCGACTATGGACATCTCTACCTCCCTGAACCCAAACTTATCCGCTCTGCCGTGAAAATTCTGGAAGTCCCTGCCACCAAGATCCAGCCGGTACTCGATGAGATGGCTGCAGCGGAAGAGGTGATGCCCGAAGATATTCCAGAGATCGAGATTAAAGGGCTCCTGATGCGTGCGATGTTTGTCCCTGCCCTCTACTACACGGAAGTGGGGCTGGCCGCACAGCTTAAATTTCGTCTCGGTCTGCCGCCAACCCGCCCCGTCTCCCGGCAGAAAATCTCTCTCTGGCTGGAAAAACAGGAGTGGGAGCTAAACATTACTCTCTCCGAGGAGCAGAAAGAGGCGGTTTCACTGGCTGTCGAGAACCGAATATTCGTTCTAACAGGCGGGCCGGGAACAGGAAAGACCACTATCACCAACCTGATTGCACGCGCGCTGGAGGCACAGAAGAAACAGCTTGTTCTGGTCTCGCCCACAGGCAGAGCGGCCAAAAGACTGAGTGAAGTGACGGGCCGGGATGCGCAAACTATCCACCGGATGCTGCAGTACGATCCTGCGTCTCACAGTTTTGTGTTCAACGAGACCAATCCCTTACCATGCGACGCCATGATTGCTGATGAGGTTTCAATGCTGGATGCCGTACTTGCCAACAGCCTGCTCAAGGCGGTTCCGGATACAGCACAGATCATTTTTGTGGGCGATAGTGATCAGCTTCCATCTGTGGGCGCGGGGAATGTTTTAGGGGATATGCTGGATTCCGGAGTGGTTCCGTCCATCAGATTGACACAGGTGTTTCGGCAGGCGCAGGAGAGTCTGATCGTCACCAATGCACACCGAATTCGCGAAGGCAGGTTTCCCAATCTCATACCTCCGGCTGAGCGAGCAGGATACAACTGCCTATATATCGAAGCAGAAGAGAGTGAGGCTGCAGCGCAGCAGGTAGTGAAGCTGGCCAGGAAGTCGCTTCCAGCGCTAGGCTTCGGGCCGGACGATATTCAGACTTTGACGGCTATGCGGCGAGGAACCGTGGGGGTAAACTACCTGAATGAGCTGCTGCAAGGCGCTCTGAACCCGCCCGACCCTACTGGCAGACAACCAGAGATGCTGCGTGGTTCCCGATGTTTTCGTGTGGGCGACCGGGTGATGCAGCTTCGAAACAACTACGATAAGAATGTCTATAACGGTGATATAGGCGCCGTGACGGAGATCGATCTGGAGGAGCAGCTCTTTAAGGTACGCTATCCGGAGAGAGTAGTGGAGTATGAGTTTTCGGAGTACGACGAACTCCAATTGGCGTATGCTCTCTCTATCCATAAAAGTCAGGGATCGGAGTACCCTGCCGTCATCCTGGTTATTCACTCCAGCCAGTATATGATGCTGCAGCGCAATCTATTCTACACAGGACTGACCCGTGCCCGCAAGTTATGCGTTATCGTTGGGGAAGAGAGAGCAGTCACATGGGCAGTCCAGAACAACAAAACGGCTCGCCGATTTACTCGACTACAGGCACGCCTTCAAGAAACATAGAAGAATTTGATTCCCTGCACTAAAGTACAGGTCTGGATTTGCAAAGCCCATCTTCGGTCGCTTAGGCTCCCTGCATGGGCTGAGATTCACGTTCTTGCCCCCTCCGAGGTACGAGGGAATCAGGGAGAAGGGCCGGGGATGAGGGTGGGGACGGGGGTAAGGTGAAAACGCTGCTTAAACAAATCATTATACTCGTCTGCCTGCTCACTTTAGCTGGCTGCAGATCGAAATCGACTGGAGTAAAGTCAACCACTCCACGCCCGAACAATTTTGTGCCAGGAAATATCCACCTCACAGATGTGACGAAGTCTGCCGGGATCAATTGGGTACACAATGCCTGTAGAAGCGGCAGCAAACTGCTTCCTGAAACCGTGGGAGGTGGCGGTGGATTTATAGACTTTAATAACGATGGGCTACTTGATGTAGTGCTTATCAATGGTGCACCGCTGCCCGGTTACAAGGGACCTATTCCAAGTCTAGCCCTCTATCGGAATAATGGCAATGGCACATTCACTGATGTCACAAAAGAGTCAGGGCTGGAAATGAAAGAGTATGGGATTGGGCTGGCAGTTGGCGACTATGATAACGACGGCTGGCCCGATCTCTACATCACAACACTCGGGCACAATCGGTTATTCCACAACGATCATGGGCATTTTTCTGATGTTACCTCCAAGGCAGGAGTTGCGATGAGCGGATTCTGCACGGCTGCAGTCTGGATCGACTATGATCACTGCGGCAGGCTAGATCTCTTTGTGGCGCGCTATGTCGAGTGGAGCCCTGAGACTGACCTGCCCTGTGGCCCGGCTAACTCGCGACAGTACTGCCCGCCCAATCAGTATAAGGGGGCTCGCCCTGCCTTGTTCCGAAACCGAGGTGATGGCACTTTTGAGGATGTGTCTGCGAAATCTGGCATATTCGGTAATCCCAGTAAAACTCTTGCAGTAAACCTTTGTGATTTCAATAACGATGGCTGGCTGGATTTATATCTCGCGAACGACACCGAGCCGGACGTTCTGCTGGTGAATAATAAAAACGGAACTTTTACCAATCAAGCACTGACTACCGGGGTTGCGATGGGGACCGACGGCACGCCCACAGGAAGTATGGGCGTGGATATCGCAACACCTTTCAGTGACGGAAGGTGGAGTATTGCGGTAGGGACGTTCGCACAGCAGGAGACAAGCCTGTTCGTCACTCCGCCAAATAACCCTTCTGGCACAATACTATTTGAAAACCGTAAGCAGGAGACTGGGATCGCAGAGACCACGCGCAAGGTAACAACTTTTGGCTTGATCTATGCAGATATCGATCTCGATGGCTGGCCAGATCTTCTAGAGCTAAACGGTCACATCGACGACGATCCATCATTAACAGTCGGTGGCAAACAGGTTCCATATAAACAGCTTCCAACTCTTTTTCAGAATCAACAGAATGGTACTTTTAAGGATGTCGCCGCCGCTTCTGGTCTCACGACTGCATATATAGGGCGTGGATTGGCGGTGGGAGATTTTGATAACGACGGCAGGCCAGACTTCCTTGTATTTGAAAATGGAGGCCCAGTACGCCTTCTTCACAATGATACGCCTCCAGCGGGAGA
>JANXSG010000261.1 GCA_025352825.1 Chthonomonadaceae bacterium
CATCATCAAACAGTAACCCGAAAGCACAATAAATATCACCACTGCGGCTTGGCCAAAACTTGTCAGCCCAATGAGTCGGCGAATGCCAGCAGGAAATACAGTGATATTGATGGAGTAACGATAGTTGCCAAGAGAATGCACCAGAACTACATAGAGTGCAGACAGACCACGCAAACCATCCAAATGATTCAAATGAATGCGATTTGTCCGTAATTCATTGCTTTTAACCTCCACAGCCATCTCTTTCCAACACTACCTATCAAACAATAATATAACATCGATGATATCAGTCGTATAACGAAATTAACTCGAAATATACGCTGCAAATGCTGATCAAAACTACGATCGAGTATCCTTCACTACATTTCATTATAATCAAAAACATTAGTATATGCCAAATTATTTATGCGATTGCCTTTTGAGTTCTTTTCGCAAGGAATGGCTTTTCGAAAGCAAGATAGAAGAGATACGCGGATACAACCGATATCGGAACGGCTGTAAAAAGAAAAGTCTCCGCCATTGCTCTTTCGGAGAAATGGAGCGGTCTCATTGAAAAGTAGACCAGAGCGAGAACAGGGCCATGGATAAGATAGAGGCTATACGAAAAAGAACCCAGTACAACACATGGCTTCGCCTGCAGAAATCGTACTACAATAGGTAAGGTTTTCAAATCTGAGTATAGCAAAGCTATCGCACAATAGTTCAGTAAGCACATAGTGGCTAACCCTATGACAACGTTGCTCATCACCAGAAAAATCCATTCTGAATGCACTCGAAATTTTGCGAAGTGAGCAATAAGAATTAAACCCAGAGAACACACACCCCACAGATTGTGATTCCTAAATGGTATCTTGCCTATACTTGTAGAAAAACTTAACTCTGCTCCAGCCATTCCAAATGAAAACAGACCAATGTACTCAAAGGTTGCCACATCTACTCTTCCATGAAACAGCCAGTGCGGGATTACTCCGAGAGCCAGCGCCACGAATACTGTTACCATCATCCCAAAGCGACGCCAAACTGGCAGAAGGATTAAAGCAAATACAAAATATATCTGCCATTCAGTAGCTACACTCCACATGGGAGGATCAATTTTATTCTTCCAGCCGACACTAAGATTTTGAAAAAGTAGTATATGACTTACTATTATATCCCACTTGAATGCCGGAAGCGCTCCGTCCCATCCAGAATTTGAGATTCTGTTCATGACGGGTATCGAGGCTATCAATAGCAGACAAACACCAAGTGCAGCATAGTAAACTGGTAGAATTCGCCTTGCTCGGCGCTTGAAGTACTCCACTACACCGCCACGCAGAAAGGTATTGTTCGATTGAATCAGAGGCATCATCAAACAGTAACCCGAGAGAACGATAAAGATCGCAACTGCTGCCTGCCCAAAACTGGTGAAATCTATGAGCCTCCGCAGCCAGAAAGGAAACTCATTTTTATGCGAAGGGTTCCAGTAGTTCCGACAGGTATGGTGCAGCACTACATAAAAAGCAGTAAGACCACGTATGCCATCAAGATGCTGTAGATGGGAGCGATCCCTGGGAACTACACTACTTTTTTCGACCATTGACAATCCTTTATGATCCATCCTATAAATTAAAACTGATACTCACGAATAGATTGGGGGAAACTCTTAATCACAATCTTCCGAACCGAATTCTCACCATGAATACTCAGAAGCGCTGAGGATCTCAAAGTATCTCCATGTCGACGATTCGGTTCCATCCTGTTAAGAAGGACTAATCACTTCAATATTCCTTGAGCAGAACTCTGCGAGTTATGCTCAAGTGAAAAAAATCCTGTTTATTTGCACACATGGTTTTGAACCAGTGGCAATTGGGGCTCAACGTAGATTGGAACGAGTTGTTTTGGCAGCAGAAGATAGTCTCGATTCAACTATAGCCTTTTCAAGATTCCTCTAGGCCTTCAACTGCAAGGAGTGAAACGGGCGACTTAATAAATAAGTCTAGATCAGATGGAATTCCCAGGCCGTGCATACCGTTATACTCTTCACCTACATTATAGACGATAATTTTACTTCCTGTGGCCAGAAGTTCATTATATACGGGTGCCACATAGAATTC
>JANXSG010000267.1 GCA_025352825.1 Chthonomonadaceae bacterium
TTTCTGAAATTTTCGATTGAAAAAAAATCGCTCTACAATGCCCATACAAGCGACGAAGATTTTTTTGACGCTGATCTGCCATTGAAAAATAGCGACTTTTAGCCCATTTACAGTCCGAAAGAGACTTTTGACCCACCCTCCTGGGGGGTTAGGCAAAAGAAGTCTCAATTCTGTTGGATTCATGACTTTTGCAATTACCCATCATTATATAGCTTTACTCTGAATTTCTTTGCGCTCTCTGTCTCTCTGCGGTTTAATGTATGCAGTAGGATATTCGCTAACTTGACGCTTAGTGGGTGCGGGTAAGAATTAAGTCACAGAATAATGGAATACAAATAGTATTTTTAGAAGGTCAATGCAAAGTTCGGCTAGAATAGTAGAATACTTTCATGGAGCAGAGAACATGTCCTTAAACCATACCCAGAAAATGCTGTCTGAATCGGATCTGACCTTCTTTGATAAAAATGGATATCTCATTCAGAATTCTGTATTTTCGCCAGAAGAGATAACTGCAATGTCTGCAGAGGCAGATAGGATTTTAGCGCTCTGTATTAATGCCTCACTTGCTCAGAATCAGCGTGACCCGCGTCTCGACTGTGCACAGTCTTCCGATCAGCCGGACTGTCTGGATATTCGTAAAATTCAGCCCATCAACGATCTATCCGTTCTGCTAAAATCGGTGAGTGAAGACAGCCGATTGACGGGGCCGCTAAGCCAAATTATGCAAGGTCGAAATCCGATGATTATGGAAGAGAAACTGAACTATAAACAGAAAGTGAACTGTCCGCAGTATATTGAGCGAATTGTACCTCCAGTGGGTGAGAGTATATTTTTTCTGCACCACGATTGGGGATACTATCGCAGTCAGGGTTACCCTCAAGAAACTATCTCTTCGGCGGTAAGCTTTGATGCTTCACGTCCGGAATTAGGTCCAATCAGAGTAATCCCCGGATCTCACAAACAGGAGTGGCCGCTCAAAGATCCGGATATTTCAAGAGGATCCGGTATTGTCATCGATGGACTATTTGACGAGAATGATCGAGTTGAGATAATCGCCCCTGCGGGATCTGTGATGTTTTTTCATTCTCTGCTTTTGCATGATAGCTGCGCAAATATCACAAATGAACCCCGCCGATTGATGATATACAGCCATTATCCCGACAGCTATAGTTTCGAAGAAGATTCGCGAAATAGGTATGGCCGCAAGGCTGGGCAGGAGTTTGAGGCGAATTATGTGAATATGAAAGAAAGCGGATTGTATTCAGACGAATTTACCTGGAGCTAATTTTATTTTAGAAGGTGATGACAATGATTCTAACAGAATCTCAAATTGCAGAGTTTAAAGATTTAGGTTTTTTGAAAATTGGGCGAATTATGTCCGTTTCCCAGGCAGATGAACTGAGGGAACGAATGTTTTCTGTCATAGAAGGGCGTGCTGAAAATAAGCCGGAGAGTGTAACCAACCTCACCGGGCAGGAAGAAAATGTAGTTGTTCAAATTGTAAATATTTGGGAAGCGGACGATCTTTTTCGAGAGCATATCTACAACGCTCAGATATGTCAGATTGCTGCAGAGTTAATGGATACAGACACCGTGCGCGTCTGGCATGACCAAGTGCAGTATAAGCCCCCAAAAATAGGAGGACCAACTACCTGGCATCAGGATCATCCTTATTGGCCAGTGATACAGCCTGCAGATTTAGTAAGTGCCTGGGTTGCACTAGAAGACGCCACGGTTCAGAATGGCTGTATGAGCATGGTGGCACATAGCCATAAGTGGGGGCCGCATAAAGGTGGCACAATCGGGACAGATGAAAACTATCTGCCTACGCCTGATATGTCATTGGTGCCTCCGGGAACGAAAATAGACGTGGTTCCCTGCGAAGTTAAAAAGGGAGAGGTGATGTTTCATCACTGTCTGACCTGGCATGGCGGCCCTCCCAATCGATCTGACAGAGGGCGGCCTGCGATTGCTGTACACTATATGCCAGGTCATGTAAGGTATGTGCCAGAAGGCAGTACACATCTAGTGGAGCACAATATTGAAGTTAAGCCAGGAGAAATATTGAAAGGGAAGCATTTTCCCACGGTGTGGGAAAATGGCCATGTCGCTGCTCACTGAGTTTCAGGAATAGGGCAGCAAACTACTAATGCTGCCCATCCTAACAAGAAAATCATCGCTGCCGCTGTCACTCCAGAGTCATTAAATATCAATGCGGCGACGGCGCTCACCCAGATTCCAACAGTAAATGAGCGGTGTATAAATGAATTTTGGTGGTGATTTTGCACATTTGAGGTAAGCCACTGAAAAGCAATCGCTGTCAATGCCATCGTAAGCGACCACGGACTAGTAATCAGCAGCCTTGCTTCCAGGCTTAGTTTTCTAAACCAAATACTCCACAGACTTTCCACACCTCCCCCATACAGCGCCCGGATGAAATGCGACTGCCCAGACCCAGTTTGACGAGAGTCTAATAGAATATTGAACAACAATACCAGTATTATTGCGCCTATTAATAGGAGTCCCTTTTTGGCATTCATACGGCAGCCCATTGCCGCAGCCATTGCCACCCCGAATCCAATGATTGCCGTGGGAACTGCCCCCACCTTGGCTCCTAACTGAGGTGCGCCCATCACGACTATCAACATCAGGAGCACGACTCCAAAACATATCTTAACGATCGACACACCATTCATGGCTCCTGTTTTATCTCTGCTGTCCGATGGAATAAGACTATTTTTATTGTTCACACCCCTTGCTGCATTTATTAAAACACACCCAGCCCCTAGTACTACTCCCATGTACTCATTGCCAATGCCGTAAAATCGAGCTCCTTCCACCACGGAGTAACTCATCCATGCTTGCTTCAGAAGATGAGAACCCGACATCAGATCTCCCAAAATTACCACAAGTAAAGCTGAGCAGATGGTGTTCAGGACTACATGCGCTCGTACGCTACTGGATGAACTGTCCCAGCCTAACCCTGCACACATTGTAGTAAATTGAAAAAGAAGGAGAGATGAATATAGAAAATTGCCCTGAGCCATAGGGGGCAGCACCAGCATCCCCAAAGGTAGCGCAGCTATTGCTATTCCAGTACTTCGAATCCAGTTTATCCCTTTCCGGTAAAAAATTGCTAATAATCCTGCTATCACCAAAAACATCTGCAGGGTGGGTAAGCCTCCAAGTTTGTTCTGTACTCTTGCAATATTTATTAAATTTGTGTGCGAATCTCGAAATTTATTCAATGGATTAGTGGTATCAATACCAGTTCTGTTCTCAATTGGTCTCCCATAGTGTTTCATTTGTGTATCGAGTTCGAGATACGCGGCAACAGTAGGGAGATAATCTATATCCAGAACTACTCCTGTTCTTCGAGTCGATGCAGAATAGAGAGTACCAGATTGGATTCGATCTCCAGTAAGCATTATGGGCTGCAGTCGGTTTTCCAGCTGGTCTGCTCCATCACCTGCCGGCAATCCTAGTATCATCAACTGGCAGTTCGTACGGTTGATAACATAGTTTCTAAGTAATCGGATCAGAACGTTAAGTTCACTTCGAGCGCGACTCAAATGAAGGGAATCCATCGATGGCATACAGTACTGAGAATACTGTTTTGCGCGAAATAGATCCGTGAACTGCATTGTGATTAGCGACGAGGAGTTTGCCAGTTGAAGAGACTGCATCATTTTGCCAGGGTCTGAGTGGACACCGTAGGGATAACTTACATTGGAAACAACTCCCGGTCCAGCTAGATTATAAAAATCTACTATTCCATAAGAATCTGTGGTAATTAGGGCTGCATTTTCCCCTAAGGCTCTGTCTTTGCAGTCATCGACGACAGCTGTTTTTAAACCCGAATTGTGCGTCATCGTACCTAACAGCCCGGGTTTTACTGGATGATCTAACAAAGTGTTTGAAGAGATTATTTTAGAGAGATCAAGTCGGAATACTTGGCTGACAAATGCTGATGTAGAAATGGAGGAGTAACCATCCCCATACTGCGCCGGGAATGTCGCACGAGAGCCGCTTCCAATTGTGAGTGCCTCAGCAAACAAAAATCTCTGATTCTCTCCACTCTGTTCTACCATGCCTGTCTTGAGTGCCGATCTGCATACCATCCAGCCACCGCTCCCAGCAGCAAGAAGTGATTGAATTTCATTCAGTTCGGGAGAGGAAAGATCTGAAATATGGAGGCTAGGTACGATAAGAGTGATAAACTGTCGGTGGGCAGACCAGGTCGGGATTTGTGGATAAAGTATCAAATGCACGGAAAAAACTAATAGGATTAACTTTCTAAAACGAGAGGAACTGTTCATAACTCATTATAGAACTCTGAATATGTCGTGTCAAGTGTGGTGAAGCTATTCTGCTCGTAAAATTGTAGATCCCACTCATAGCCCCCATAACATAATAATAAAAGTCAGCAAATAATTCTAACGAGTATGGAATATTGAAATAGAGAGTAGAGGGATATCAGATCAGATAAAATGACATCTGCAGGGCGCTCACTTGGCTCCACAAGATCATAAATTAATGTGAAATGGCTCACAGCAAGCTGCATGATGACGAATGTCAACTTAACGCAGGCAGGACAATCCAGTAAGTGCATCAGAACACTCAATGGCAGCAATGGTGGGAATCGGCGTTGGATTGGGCATCGCCACTCCCAGAATATAGTTCGAAAAATAACACAACCACGGAATCCAAGTCCGAGAATGCACAAGGACGACTTCTGGCGCAAATGCTAGTATTCGTTTTTATGCCAGCTTGCATGCTGTTTCTATTCTCATCTCATGCTGAGATGGAAAGCGCTGGTGTAATCTTCTGGTTCTTGATCACAGCCATTTCGATCTATATGAACAGGATAGGAAGATCCGATACTGCCGTTCAGATATTCCTCAACGGGTCGTTTCTCATATACGGTTTTAGCTGGATTGCAGAATCAAACCGTTTTAGCCTGTGCACTGAGTTAGGACTGTTGATGGTGTGTATGTCATCAGTGCTGCTGTATAGTGGCAAAATTACAGGGTACTTCGGTTTAGCGTCTTCGATCATGATTACTGTTCAATGTATATGGCACCGTATACCGGGCGGATATGAGCAATATTCCGGAGCACATATCATTTCCAATATTCGCTATCATAGTCCTTACATTGTATTAATTTGGGGTATTTCCGCTGTTGTATCTCGCGGATTGTATGGCACCATAGGTCTCTTTCATGCTGAAGAACTTAATACTAAGTTAAACGAACTTACCAAAGAGGCTGGTTACAAACATCGCATTGCCGAACACTTACAACTCCTCGCTTCTAGAACATCAAATATCTCTGAACAGGACGCTATTTTCCAACAAATTATTGAAAATGTGCGTGCATTGAGTTTTGCTGGGTGCAGTATATTACTTAAGTATGAAGGATTGAACTATATGGGCGAGTTTCGCGGCCATATAATGAGCTCGATACCAGGAATTCACGCAGACAGTGCACTCCATCAACTTCCTCTGCAGATCGATAAAGAGATGCTTATTCGAGGGGATGTTCAGCGACACAAACTCGATAGTGATATCAATTCTCGACACTCAGATTTGATGATTGGCCTTCTAACAGCCGGCATTACGGAACAGGTGTGCATACCAATAAAGTTCCAAAATAGAATTTTAGGGGGAATGATCGTTTGGGCATCATGTGTCTCGAATGGAGCCCTGATTTCAAACAGGGCTTTATTTCAAGACAATCAAGAGAAAGAACCAATTCACGATCCGTTTAACGATACCATTATCCGCCTCTTGACTGCCCACGCGGATCAAATCGCTATCGCTCTCGGCTATTCGCTGCGACATGAACAGCTTCAGAACGAGCATATACAACTGGGAATAGAAAATGCTTCTGCTCTTGCCCAGTCAGAAGAACTGGTCGAAAGCAATCAGAAGTTGATGGCGGTACAAACGATCCTGGCCGCTCAATACCAAACTCTGGAAGCAGTGAACGAGCAACTGGCGGCCATGGCAACCACCGACGGAATGACAGGCCTGGCTAATCATCGCTCATTTCAGGAAGAACTTGCCAGGCAGGTTTCACGTACGCAGAGATCACAAGTTGCACATTCGCTCTTGATGCTGGACGTGGATAAATTCAAGTCTTATAACGATACCTACGGACATCCTGCAGGTGATGAAGTTCTTAAAGCAGTAGCAAATATAATTAGATCGGTAGTAAGAGAGGGCGATTTTCCAGCGCGTTATGGCGGTGAAGAGTTTGCTGTCATACTTCCAGACACGGAGCTGGAAACTGCCGCACATATCGGAGAGCGTATTCGTGCTGCAGTACAAGCCCATTCTTTTCTTTTCGTTGAGATAACTGTATCCGTGGGAGCCACTCAGTTTGCTGCGCAATCGCCACAGACAACAATTCAGCGTGCAGATACAGCACTATATCGAGCAAAACATGAGGGAAGAAATCGCCTGGTGTTGAATCCCAATGTAGTTGATAGCCAGGATACACAGATTGTGGAAAGCTACTCCCCGACGGCACAGGGAAGCTCCCAACACTCCTTTGCCGAAGATATCTCCATGATAAAGCAGCAGGTCGATTTTAATGAATTAGCGCTCCTCGAGAAGGTGTCGAGTGTTACCTCAATTCAGAAATGTGAAGTAGAAGCTCCTAGAATCAAAATAGGTGCTTCCCAATTAGATTCTATCCGAATATTTGGCGGGTTGGAAGGTGTTTTACAGGAATCTAGTAACCAAGTGCTGGACGAACTGATCAAAGCTCTGGACATGCATAGTTTCGAACAGCCTGGACATTCAGAGAGATTGGCTAGATACACGTTGAAACTAGGTGGCGTGTTGGCGGAGATATTCGCAGAGCAGAGAGAAAATCGGCCACTACTTCCTATTCTGAATGCTGGTGATCTTGCACAATTTTCGATGGGTGCACTGCTGCATGACATCGGAAATATAGGTATTCCTGAGAATGTTCTTAAAAAGACTGGCAAGCTCACGAAAGAAGAGTGGAGGCTTGTACGAAGACATCCACTCGTTGGCTCGGAGATGGTGGCACGCCACTCTCTTCTTTCTCGCGCACTGCCTATCGTGCGATATCATCACGAACGCTGGGATGGCGGCGGCTATCCGGAAGGAAGAGTAGGGGATGCAATTCCGATAGGGGCAAGAATTTTCGCGGTATGCGATGCACTGGATAGCCTCACCACGGATAAAAGTTATCGCCAACGAATTGATTTTGAAGAGGCACGCAAAGAGATATCCAGGGGAAGTGGATCACAATTTGATCCGGATGTTGTAGCAGCCTTCCTGAGCATTCCAGTGGAGGAGTGGAAAATCCTTAGTTTGGCTGACGAGCAGAATGATACAAGGATGGAGCATCAAATATTTAAGGCAGCTTAGTAAATATATACAGACATCTTGAAGTTTTTAACCATATTCGTTGTATAATCGCTTTATCCTACACCTAACTTGTGGAGTAAGAGATAGGAAATGGCAGCTATAAAGCCAGATGCAGGCAGAGTTAGCACCCATGCTACTAACATGCTCTGAGCCACTCCCCAACGTACTGCCGAAAGTCTTTTGGAAGCTCCTACACCGAAAATACTGCCAGAGATAACATGGGTCGTACTGACAGGTGCGCCGAATCTTCCCGCGAGTAGTATTACGATGCTCGCAGAGGTCTCTGCAGCAAAGCCATGTACTGGCTCAAGCCGAAGAATCTTGTGGCCCATGGTACGGATAATTCTCCATCCCCCTGAGGATGTCCCCAATGCCATAGCAGTTGCACAAGCTAGTACCACCCAGAGAGGTATTGAATTCGACTTAATTAAACCCTGGCTCATGAGCGCAATCGTAATAATCCCCATGCTCTTCTGGGCATCGTTTTGGCCATGGCTGAATGCCATGAGTGCCGCAGATACAATTTGAAGCCGGCGAAACCAGTGGCTTACCTGCCCAGGATGACTATGAGAAAAAAGAGCATATATAATTTTCATGATTAGAAAGCCGAGCAGAAATCCTGCAACGGGGGAGGTAACCAGAGGAATGAGTACCTTCAGTAAAAGCCCGTTCCAAAGAATGGTTGCTGCGCCGCCGTGCACGAAAGCTGCGCCGCATAGACCGCCTATCAGTGCATGGGAAGAGCTGCTCGGAATCCCATATCGCCAGGTGATCAGATTCCAGACTATCGCACCGATTAATGCAGATAGCACTACAGTTTGAGTAGCGCCATAAACCAGACCACTGGCAATCGTCTTGGCAACCTGAGTAGAAACAAGCGCTCCCCCGAAATTCAGCACGGCAGCCATGAGAATCGCAGCTCTGGGAGAAAGAACTCGTGTTGAAACGACAGTAGCGATTGCGTTTGCGGTATCGTGGAATCCATTAATAAAGTCGAAAACCAGCGCAAAGATCACAATCATAATAAGCAGGATGCTGATGCTATGCATATTTTACGCGCACTCCATCTATCACATTTGCCACATTCGCACACTTATCCACTGCTTTTTCAACACGATCGTAGATCTCTTTCCATTTCAATACATTGATAGGATTGGCATCCGGTGCATTAAACAGCTTCGCCAGCGCTTGCCGAAAATGTATATCACTGTCATCTTCGAGCGCGTGAATGCGATTGAACAGCGGCTGAAACTTTTCACTTTTCGAAAGATCACGCAGTGTACTTACGGCTTCCAGAGTGGCAGCAGTAACTTCAACCAGAAGTTTTACCAGGGGTTCTACATCTGGCCGAGATTCCTTGAACTCATAGAGCGATACTCTTGCTGCTGCGGCCTCTATATGATC
>JANXSG010000270.1 GCA_025352825.1 Chthonomonadaceae bacterium
CAGATGAGTGTCGCTGGTGTCGTCAAGAGCATGAGCGTTGAAAGCGCAGAGCGAGCCGCATTGGGAGCTGGCGCTATCATTATCGATGCCATTGCTGTGGACGATGGCCGTAAAGAACACCAGCGAGTGGAGAGGCTGCGCCAACTCCGTCCGGATATGATACTTTTTTCAGGAGGCACGGATGGAGGTACTATTCGGCACCTCGTGGAGATCGCGGAACTCATTGTCTCTGCTGATCCACAGCCTCGATTGGGCGATGGCCACAAACTCCCTGTAATCTTTGCTGGCAACCGCGACGCTTTCCCGGCAGTTAAAGAGCTGCTCGAGAATCGGGTTTCACTGCGGCAGGTGGAGAATATCCGGCCCAGCCTGGAAAGAGAAAATCTTCAGCCAGCCCGAAAAGCTATCCACGACCTGTTTTTGGAACATGTGATGCAGCAAGCCCCCGGATACGCCAAACTGACTGGCTGGACCAGCGCCGATATCATGTCCACACCGAACGCTGTGGGTGTGATTATGCAGATGATCGCTGCCGACCGAAACATCAATTTGCTGGGAGTGGATATCGGAGGCGCCACAACAGACGTTTTCTCTGTTTTTGGAGGTCAGTATCATCGTTCCGTTTCGGCAAACCTGGGGATGTCGTACTCCATCTGCAACGTCCTTGCAGAAGCAAAATTAGAGAATATCCAGCGCTGGATTCCGTTTGAGATATCCGATTCCGAACTGCGGAATCAGCTCCGCAATAAGATGATCCGCCCCACCACTATTCCCCAGTGCATCCGCGATCTGCAGATAGAGCAGGCAGTCTGCCGTGAGGCGCTGCGGCTTGCATTCGATCACCACCGTCTTCTTGCGCGTGGACTGGCAGGCGGCGCTCTGGAAAAGAACGTCGGCAATATTTTCAGCCAGTCCGATTCCTCTCAGTCGATTGTAAAGCTTCGTGATCTGGATATGCTGGTTGGTTCCGGCGGCGTGCTCTCACATGCTCCTCTTCGCCAGCAGGCTGCCCTGATGATGATGGATGCTTTCCAGCCCGAGGGGTACACACTCTTGACCGTAGACTCGATCTTCATGATGCCACAGCTCGGGGTGCTAGCGAGCATACTGCCTGAAGCAGCCAGCCATGTTTTTGAGAAGGACTGTCTCATTATTTTGGGAGAATGCGTCGCTCCTGTGGGAGCAGGCAAAGATGGTGATGCGTGTGTTCATGTACGAATTGGAAGCATATCGGAAGATGTTCCGATTGGCGAGATACAGGTATACTCCTCCAATGCAAATGATCAACCCAATGTAATAGAGATGGAAGTGACACCAACGAAAGCGTTCGATCTGGGCGCAGGCCGTGGAAAATCTGTGTTACGTCAGGTACGGCCAGGATGTGTGGGTGTCATAGTAGATACTCGTGGAAGACCGTTGAAACTCCCATCAGAAAAAACGGCACGTATAAAAAAATTGCGATCCTGGATGAACGCGCTGCAAATTCCCACGCCTGAGGCTGAATGAAAAGACAAACGATCGCACTGCTGCGCTGCCCTACCGGCTGCGTAGGTGATTTAGAATTAGTAGATGCACACTCCAAATCTGACGATGTGATCGATGGCGAAATTATCTGCAGCGAGTGTGGAAGCTGCTACTCAGTAGAGCAGGGAATCGCGCGAATGCTTCCTGGCGGGCTGTCAGATATTTACGTGGACTCCTCCACCTCGGATGAGTATCTTAAAAAGCGCAGTGAAATGGCTGCCAGAGATTCCCAGGCGGAAGCGTACGATAGAATGCTGGGGCTGACTCTATTCGGAAAACTGGAGATTCCGCTGACTCTGTCGAAAATGAATCTACATCAAAATTCCGTACTATTAGAAGCGGGCTGCGGTACTGGCAGAATGACACCGATCTTCGCAGCCAAATGTAAACTACACCTTGCTGTGGATTTCTCATGGGAATCGCTGCTTGCTTGCAGCAAAAAACTTAAGTCGGCCAGTATTAATAATGTCGATCTCGTGCAGGCGGATGTATGTGCACTGCCATTTCAAACGGCTCAGTTCAGCACGGTAGTTTCCTGCCAGGTACTGGAGCATATTCCTACTCCAGAGAGCAGAAGCCGTATGATATCCGAGCTCAGTCGGGTAGCATATCACGATGCTCCTGTAGTGATATCCGCGTATCAGCATAATATTCTCACTCGAGTATTTGAAAAAAAAGAGGGGTCGCATACTGGTGGGATATACTACTATCGTTTTCACCGCAAAGAACTCAGAACGCTGCTTTCTCAAAGTTTGAAAGTCCGTGGAATGACAGGCGCCATGGTCTATCACTACATCGCAGACTGCCGAAAAAGATAGCGTAGTAACCCCCGGGTTTAAGGGGCTGGGAATGTGATGTTTCATAATCTCCCGCACATTGCCGGGCTTAAGTACCCGTCTGGAAGGCCTATGGCCAACCGCTCTGCGGGCGGGAATCGCGTCTGAAAGACGCCTGTATTTTCTTGTCGGGAGTTTTCAACTCCCGGAAATAGTCATCTGTGGGACTCCTTTCAAAGCCCATGAAACCCGGGTCTTGAATTGCGAAGCCCATCACTGTACAGACGCGGCACTAAAGTACCGGTCTGGAATTGCAAAGCCCATCATCGATCGCCAAAGGCTCCCTGCATGGGTTGGGACTCTTGATGGAGTCACCCCCTCTCCTTTGCGAGGAACGAGCAAGACGGGAGAGGGGGCAGGGGTGAGGGTGAAGGCTCCCTGCATGGGCTGAGACTCTTGGATATCTCCCCCTTCGCCTGTTTTTGGGAGAAAGGGGCGGGGGGATGAGGGCAGGGGGTGAGGATGAAGCTCCTTATTAATATAAACAAACGAAGGTTTTCATAATGTCTGATATTGAACCAAACTATCCCGTGCAACAAGATACCAACTCTCCACGACCGGAGAAAAAGGCAACGATGCGACTCGGTGCGCGAGAGCTCGCGCGCATCTCTGCCAGCGTAGTGATTGTGATCTCACTGGCGCTCATATTTGCCGGCTATCGTGTATTCAAAAACTTTAAATCTCAACGAGACATCGTTATTGCAAAAGAGAATCTCCACAAACTCTACACGGCGTTAAGCGTATATTCGATGGATACAAACAGTCACTTCCCCAAAGCAGAATCCTGGACGGATGCGGCGATGGGATACCTTTCAGCTCCCCCTGGTACGCCTGGTGGAAAGGAATCTTTCCTCCATGGCCCCGGGGATGGAGAAGATGTGGGGTATGTATTCAACGATCTTATGTCGGAGTATAACCTGGATTCCGCCACACGTGACGATAAGAAGAAGAGCGTTGATCTTGGGGAGACGCCACTATTGATTGAAGTGGTGGGAGCGAAGCCAAACCAGCATATGGCCATACCTGAACAGAGTAACGATCAGGGGAAAGCCGTGCTCGCAAAGTTAGCAGCTTTTTCGCATTACTCCAGTGATCCGGACAACGCTACGACTGTTGTGCTTTTTGCGAATGGCAAAGTGCTTGTTTTTACGCACCGTGACCTCGTGCCTTAATCCGATACATTTTTTGGAGAGTCAATTCGTGGGATCAGCTTATACACCCGGTCTTAAAATCTCTAAAGCCATAGCGATTGAAAAAACTCGCCGGCTCACCTTGAAAGGAAATGTGCTGGTTGTGGCCGGGCAGGAAGTGCTTCCGCAAACCATCGTCGCACGAGCAGCACAGCCAGGCATTCTACAAACAGTTCGCGTTCCAGAGCGACTGGGTATTGCTATTAACGAGGCACTGTCCGCCACCAAGGTTCGACTCGGTGACAATGTTGAAAAAGGACAGATCATAGCGGAATCAAATGGTCTTTTTGGAAGATTCTTCAAGAGTTCACTGCCATCACCCATCAATGGAGTAGTGGAGATTATCGCGGAGACTACTGGCCACATTGGCATCCGTGGTGCGTCTGTGCCCGTTGAGAAAAATGCCTACATTCCGGGAAAGGTGATTCGGGTAATTCCTAATGAAGGCGCTGTAATCGGATGTATTGGCGGACTTATTCAAGGGATATTTGGTGTGGGTGGAGAGCGAATGGGCATGCTCAAACTGATTTCCACCCATGCCGAAGATATACTACAAGCCGACCAATTGACAACGGACTGTTCCGAGTGCATTGTTGTAGCGGGAGCAGGTATTACCTCAGAAGCGCTTGTGCGTGCAGGTGAAATTGGAGTTGCAGGGGTGGTAAGCGGCGGTATTATAGATACAGACCTCATCTCATTCATGGCGCAGTCGCTGGATCAGCCGGACTATGATATCGGAGTTGCCATCACAGGCCAGGAGCCGATCCCCTTCACTCTGATAATAACTGAAGGATTTGGCCGCATCGCTATGGCGGGTAGAACTTTTGAACTTCTCCGCTCTTTCGAAGGTAAAACCGCCTGTATCAATGGAGCCACACAGATTCGTGCCGGCGTGATACGACCTGAGATCATCATACCGCATCACGATAAAAGTTTGGAGCAGCCGAAGGTGGAGATGGGTGGTGTTGGCGAATTGGAGATTGGCGCAACTATCAGGCTTATCCGAGAACCATACTTCGGGCAGATGGCGAAGGTTACGGAGCTGATTACGCCGCTTACCGAACTCGAAACGGGAGCGATGGCGCGTGTGCTTTGCGCGGAACTCAGCAATGGTGAGAAAATAATCGTACCAAGATCGAATGTAGAAATTGTGGAACATAGTTAGAACAGCGGGAATTTTACGCTTTCTAATCTCTTGTGATAATCTAGTACTTCGACGGATACATCACAATATCTAATCTGCCGTTAATTCTTCCTGACGATGCGTATTTACGTCAGGAGGTTAGAAAAGTGTTACTGTCTGAAGCTAAAACGTTCGTTGGCAAGGTGTGTTCGATAAGCTGGCTGGATCGTACGGGTGCAGAACATATTACTGTATCCAAAGTGTACGATGCTACCTTAGTTCCGCTCTATGGAGGCTATCTGGTAACCGATGCCGATGATATAAGGCTTGACCGCATAAACAGCATGGCACTGGTAGGTGAAACTGCCGAAGAAGCCATCTACTGTCATTCCAATGGAGCCTTAAGTCCTGAAGATCGAATCTTCAATGAACCGTCTGAACCAGCACTCGCTGCTGCCTAATATAGTAGTTACTCACTCTTAAATCCCCTCACAATTTATAGAAAATTGTGAGGGGATTTCTATATGAATTAATTCAAAAGAAGAAAATCACTAAATGGTCGCACTGCAGCCAGTGGTAAATATCAGTTCTTTTGGTGAGGTATGTTGTTGAAAAACTCCATTTTGGTAGTGAGATACCAGTTTAGTGGAGGGATCAAAAAGAATGATATCAGGAATTCCATAGCTAAGATAGAGTGGCAGGCTTACCTCAGTATCCTTTTTTTCATAACCTCTGCTTAATATCTCAACAACTGCCACCGGAATGGTTCTGCACATTGTATCCTGCTCTTCGGGCTCGCTGCAAAAAATAGAGATATCAGGGCGCTTAATAGATCCATCCGGAAAGAGAATATATATGTCAGCATAGTGTATACAATCACACCCCTCACCAGAAATAGGTGCCCTAATGCTGGCACGTATGCGATCGGATATCTGTTGGTGGCGAATGACGGGTGATGCTTCCCATATCGGAATCCCACCGATTAGTTCGAGCTTTATTCCCGCCTCATCTGCCCGGCGCTCTATCTCATCTGTGATAAGTAGAGTACCTTTATCCTGAATGTCTTCTATTTTGGAATCCATATCACCTACTTTTTCACACCAGCTTAGATTTTATTATACCACCCACTGTGGAACGATGCAAAAGCATGCCCACACGCACATTGCAAGTATGAAGATGCGGTAGATGACCTTGAATTCAGCCGATAAATAGGATAGAATAGGTTCACACTTCCTATCTACCAAATTACGGAGTACGACGATCGAAACGAATTTAAAAATAGTGCGAAGCGTTGCAGCTCCTATTGTGTTCCTAGCACTGACAATACTATGTCCACAGATTATCCACGCGAAATCCGTAGATTCGATATCCCATGCAGTTTTCCCCATGTCTTGTACGCAGGATTTTAGCAGTACCCTCGATGCACCGGCTGGTAAGCACGGGTTTCTAACTACAGGTAGTGATGGGCATTTTCATTGGCGAAGCGGAGAACGGGTTAAATTCTGGGGGATAAATGTCTCCAGTACACGCCTGAACATCCCGAATGAGATGATAGAAGAGGTAGTGAGTAACTTCGCTAAAGCTGGCCTTAATCTAGTTCGGTTAGAAGCCATTGATAATCGGAACTGCCTGCTGGGTAGTGTGTCTTCCCCCGATTCGAGGCATCTCGATTCGAAGTATCTGGATAGACTGAACTACTGGATGGACTGCTTGCGCCGGCATGGAATCTACTACTACCTCGACCTCCTGGACTTCCGAACATTCAAAGATGGTGACGGCGTCGTTCAAGCAGACGCATTGGATAGAGGAGCACGGCCATACGCAGTCTTTGATAAATACCTCATTCAGCTTCAAAAAGAGTATGCATTTCAGCTGCTTACTGAGCAAAATCCTTACTCCAACCTATCTCCGTTAGAAGACCCCGCTCTGGCCATGGTTGAAATCTGCAACGAACATGGATTCTTCCTGTACCCGGATAAGCTCGAAGCCCTCGCGGAACCGTATCATACCGATCTGAAGTATCGCTGGAATCGCTGGCTAACCGAACGTTATGGTTCTAGAGAAAATCTAGATACTGCCTGGGGTGTGGATAACGACTTGCTTGTTTTGCGGCCAGAGGAAGATCCGGCACTGATAAATGTCAGCTTACCCTTACTATCTCGTTCCGTAAATAGGTCAGCGGCATCGACTGCACTGGAAACACGCCGATCCATTAAGCGCCAGCGTGATGGAGTTCTGTTCCTCTACACGCTTCAGCGTCAGTATTTTGCAGAGATGAAAGAGTATTTGCGGGCGATCGGACTGAAAATACCAATTACAGCGGTTGTGTCTGGTGATATCATTCCAGATGTTGCCTCTGCTGCTGCCGAGTGCGATTTTACAGCTGAAAACTGGTACGGAGACGGCCCAAATCCAAACCCACAGTTCCCCGGAGTTAACTTCTACTCAAACCGTAACCCTCTGAGAGACGATTCCAGCGGAGGATTTGCACCAGCAGGAGCTGCACTTCGATGGAAAAATCGCCCGGTAGTATTGAGAGAGTGGTGTGTTTCCTGGCCGAATCGCTGGCGGTCTGCTGCAGTGCCACAGTGCCTTGCCTACTCTTCGCTGCAGGATTTCGATGCGTTACTGCTCTTTGGCTACCAGACGAATCGTGCGTTAAACGGAGCAAATTCCGATCGGCTCAACGACTATGCCTGTCAGCAGGACACTACTGTCTGGGGTCAGTTCGCTCTCGCCGGGCAGGTGTTTTTGAGAAGTGTAATCAAACCCGCGGAGCATAGCATGAGCCTGAAATGGTCAGGCGATAATCTCTTCACGTGGCCGAATACACTGAGTTCGCTGTATAGAGCTGCCTGGGCTGTGAGAGTCGAAAATTACTTTGCATCCAGCAGTTCAAAATTGTCTGACCCGAAACGTGAAAAAATAGTTAAGCCCGGAGGGTCAGGAGCCGATCTCAACAGTCTGCGATCGATGCTCACAATCGCGGGAACAAAAAAGCAGCCACTAACCGGTATCAGCCTGGCGAAAGGGGAGTGGAAAAGCGACACGGGACAGATTACACTGAATAGCAAAGAAGGAATAATTTTGGTGCATACGCCAACACTCTCCATGATTGCCGGTGAGCTGGTTCCAAATCGCGTTTACGATCTTGGCGGAGGTGTGCGCTTTAGTACACCAAGCGCATTTGGCTCTTTAATGATTCTCGCTCTCGATGGCAAGTCGATCTCAAAGTCGAAACGACTTGTAGTGAAGATGGTATCTCTGGCAGAGAACACCGGTCAGAATCTGGACAATACGCATCTAGGATCACTTAGTGACTGGGCTCTGCGCAGTCCTGGTTCCGCGCCGGTTATCACCTTTGGAAGACAGTCTATCCAACCGGTTCGTCTTTGGATTGCTAATCTGCCTGAATCTGAGGTTAGCCCTATAAAACCGATCAATCGTCTGCGAGTATCACGTCGTGGCAGGGTTGATCGGAGTGCAGCACATGCTCTTGTAAAACCAAATATGCGGGCACTGACCCCCCCGACTTTCACTCTTTTTCAGGAGAATGGCAGCTGGGAGCTCTCACTGCAGAATGGCTCTGCAGCCCTAACTACAGATACACTCAATGTCAATGGGATTGCGCTTGGTCAAAATTTCACCACGTCGACTATTGGCACGATTAACCTCAAATCTGCTGAAGGAACCGCCCGTCTTCCCCGACTGCCTCACATCTCATCGTCTGCACCTGGATTAAACGGATTAACAGATTGACTATGATCTTCTGTCTGCCCTCACCCCGGCCCCCTCTCCCAAAAACAGGAGAGGGAGGTGACTTGTGCCTGAATTATTCAATATTTTGAGAGTGTCGCACTGCTTGCATTCGTGATGAACCCTGCTCCGCTCACCAGGCTGGTATGGTGGTATTCACTATTGCGCCGGATTATACTCAGTCCCTTCAAGTACAATGCTGATGTAGTCCACACACTGCCGGTTAGATCGCTCTGCTTCTCCACCTGGTCGCCCGCCGCACACGCTGCCCCGCACGGGTACCATGTCCAGATATTTGCGGCGTAGTCCTTGCGCCATCTTCGGCCACCATCGTAAGCATACCCGTATTCATAAGGTAAGCGTACAATAATATACACCTTATTTTTTATGCGATATATTGGGTAGAGTGGGATGTGGGATTGATTTGCAGGTATTTATGAATTTGTGGGTTTTAACGGTGTGCTGCATCTAGCCTTGACAGCATCGGCCCATGGGAGCAGAAGTTCCAGAGCTTGTGGGTTCTTACAGTTAATATTTGGGAGCTGTTCGAAAAGGTAGGTCAG
>JANXSG010000269.1 GCA_025352825.1 Chthonomonadaceae bacterium
ATGGGTTTGTCTTGGAAACGTGCATTGATCATCGGGGCTTCTTCGGGTATGGGAGCGGAACTCGCCCTACAATTAGCGCAATCCGGTTGTGAAGTAGCTGCCGTGGCTCGACGCGGAGAAGAGCTAGAAAAACTTGCAGCATCCGTTACTGGCACCAGCAAAATTCGATATTACACCCACGACGTTTGTAACGCCAGCGAAGTGCCCGAACTGATCCAACTTATCGCTCATGATATGGGAGGATTTGAACTTTTTATCTACTGTGCAGGCGTGATGCCTCGAATAACTCCCGATGAGTACTGTTTCGAAAAAGATAAGCAAAATATCGAAGTCAACCTTTTGGGGGCTATCGCTTGGATTAACGAAGCAGCGCAGCGCTTCGAACGTGCTGGCGAAGGAACAATTGTAGGTATTTCATCTGTTGCCGGTGATCGTGGCCGTAAGGGAATGCCGTCCTACTGTGCATCTAAAGCTGGGCTGAACACCTATTTAGAATCGATTAGAAACCGCGTGGGTCGATCAGGAGTAGCCGTTGTCACTATCAAACCTGGACCTGTAGATACTCCGATGACTAAAGGGCTTGATAAGCTCCCAATGCTCATATCCTCTCAGGAAGCAGTATCCCAAATACTTTCTGCAGCCCGTCGGCGTGCGCATACTGTCTACATTCCTGGTAAATGGCGACCGATCATGTGGGTAATTCGAGCTATCCCTTCTTTTATTTTTAAGAAGTTGAATGTATGAGTGCCGAAAGTCCAGTCGCGACACGATCAGTTAAACAAGTTGAAGTTCTCGGAGCATCGCTAGAAGTCAAAACGTTCAGCTTCAAGTCGCTGCCGTTGGACCGGCTAGAACGAGTCGACTCCTGGGGCATGAACGAAACCACCCTGGCTTACGTCTACAGGCCGTCGACAGCAGATGGAATTCTAGAAGTATTCCAGACAGCAAAAGCCCACGGCAGAACGGTAGGACTTCGTGGTGGTGGACGCAGTTACGGAGATGCTTCTTTAGCTGCGGAGAACATTACTCTTGATCTGACACGCATGAACCAAATTCTTGCATGGAGCCCGGAAACTGGAGTGATAAAGGTAGAACCTGGCCTTACTCTAAGGCAGCTCTGGCAATACTGTATCGAAGACGGATGGTGGCCTCCGGTGGTGTCCGGAACGATGTTTGTGACTATTGGTGGTGCGGCAGCCATGAACTTTCATGGCAAAAACAACTTCAAAATGGGGCCGATAGGCGACCATATCGTCGAGTTTGAGCTGCTCACTCCCGCAGGGCTTAGAAGAGTATGCAGCCGGAGCCAGAATCCAAAACTTTTTCATGCAGCAATTGGCGGATTTGGGATGCTGGGATGTTTTGTGAGTATCACTCTTCAAATGAAGAAGGTTTACTCGGGCAATTTATCGGTTTATGCATTCTCTACTGCGAACTTCAGTGAGATTATTCGTGAGTTTGAATCGCGGAAGGTAAGCGCAGACTATCTCGTAGGTTGGATAGATTGTTTTGCTCGTGGTAAATCATTGGGAAGAGGCCTGGTACACGAAGCGAACTATCTTCATGCTGGAGAAGATCCCCGGCCTTCGCAAACTCTGCGTGTTGTAAACCAGGAGTTGCCAGAAACTCTATTCGGAGTGATTCCCAAATCGATCATGTGGCGCTGCATGAAGCCGCTCGCAAATAATGCTGGAATGCGATTACTCAACTGGGCAAAGTTTACGGCAAGCAGCACTATTGGAAACCACAAAAGAGTGTTGCAGTCCCACGCAGGATTCGCATTTCTACTGGACTATGTTCCGGATTGGAAATTCGTATATAAACCAGGGGGCCTCATACAGTATCAAAGTTTCATTCCTGCGGAGAATGCAGAAAAGTGTTTCACTCAGCAAATTGAAATCTGTCAAAATGCTTCCATTATTCCTTTTCTGGGAGTATTTAAGCGTCACAAAAGAGATAATTTTACACTCACGCATTCAGTAGATGGATACTCACTAGCTCTCGATTTTCCGATCACTACCTGGAATAAAGAGAACCTGTGGAAACTCACAAATCGATTGAATAGCCTGGTGTTGGAAAACGGTGGCAGGTTCTATTTTGCAAAGGACAGCACGCTAGATAGAAAAACAGCAGAAACGTATTTGGGCAAACAAGTACTTGAAGATTTCTGGAAGTTAAAAGAGCAGTGCGATCCGGACGGTATTTTGAAGACGGATCTTTCACAACGAATATTTGGGTTGTAAGAATGGTGGCTGCATGCCGAAAGTTAGCCTGATTAATCTAGGCTGTGCGAAAAATGAAGTCGATTCCGAAGAGATGCTTGGTCTGCTTTCCGAAGGCGGATACGACATCGAACACAGCCATGATCCAGGTTCCGTGAGTGATCATACAGATGTGGTTGTCATTAACACTTGTGGTTTTATCGATGCCGCGAAAGAAGAATCGGTCAATACGATACTGGAAGCACTCGCGCGGAAATCTCGTGGAGAGATTAAAAAGGTGATCGTTGCCGGGTGTCTGGCACAACGATACTCCAAAGAACTTGCGGTTGAGATGCCCGATGTGGATGCATTTTTAGGCACAGGGATG
This sequence comes from Chthonomonadaceae bacterium, assembly GCA_025352825.1. Lineage (GTDB taxonomy): Bacteria > Armatimonadota > Chthonomonadetes > Chthonomonadales > Chthonomonadaceae > JANXSG01. Next base: position 2,590 of record JANXSG010000269.1, read on the forward strand.
GTAAGTTCAATTAGTGACTTGGTTGGGCAGGCGCTGATACGCCCTGAACAAATGCTCCAAATTGCTGAGAAACCGCACCATCGCTGGGTAGATAAACCGACGAGAGCACGCATAGGGTCTCCCTGGACTGCCTATCTCAAAATTTCTGAAGGTTGTGATCATGCATGCACCTTCTGTGCTATCCCCTCTTTTCGGGGAGGACATGTCAGCAAGCCGATCGAAAAAATAATCGAGGAAGCAGAATTGCTGGCCTCGCAGGGAGTGCGAGAGCTGAATTTAATTGCTCAGGATTCAACGCAGTATGGATATGATCTCTACGGCAAAATGAAACTTCCTGAGCTGTTAACGCAGCTTTCTAAAGTAGAGCTTCTGCGCTGGATCAGACTTTTCTACTGTTACCCCTCACGGGTGAATCGTGGAATTATTGAAGCCATAGCTAACACTCCAAAAGTCTGCCACTACATCGATATGCCTCTGCAGCATGCGGATAATGAGATGCTGCGCGCAATGCGCCGGCCGATGACCTACGATGGCTATATCAAACTACTTTCGGACTTTCGGGCTGCCGTACCTGATGTATCTATCCGAACCACTTTCATCGTAGGCTTTCCTGGCGAAACTAAAGAGCACTTCGCCACGCTGGAACGATTTGTGGATGAAGCACAGTTTGATCGTGTGGGAGTATTTGAATATTCCGTAGAAGAGGGCACACCCAGCGGAGAAATGGAACCAAAAGTGCCATCACGAATCAAGCGGGCACGAAAAGATAGTTTGATGAAACGTCAGCAGCCGATCTCCCTGGCTCGCAACAAGCGCTGGGAAGGAAAAGAGCTGGAAGTATTAATTGAAGGAAGATCCAGTCTTGATCCGACCACTGCCATCGGACGCTCATTCCGAGATGCTCTGGAGATTGATGGACAGATAACTGTAAAAAAATGTACTGCTCAACCTGGTACATTCGTCCTAACTAAAGTAGTTGAAGCACGCCCCTACGATCTAGTGGCTGAATATATCGGGATTTCGAAAATATAAATATAAATTAGTTCCATCGAGATGACCCCGAAATTGCGTGATTTGAAATCTGGGAACGAAGGAAATCTATATTTCCTTCTTAGTCCTATCTGGAGAAAAAACTGTGGCAACTGCCGTCAACAACAAAGCTCAAGAATCATTAACACAAGAACAGCTTGCCGCCAATCTAGCAGGCAGCCTGATCTATAGAGCGCTTATAGAAGCGCACGATCCGCTCAAAGCATCAGATGTTGTGAAAGCCGTCAATAGGCCTGATGTCGACTTGAAGCTTGCGCGCGTAATTCTCACGACAAACTCTACCATGACCGCTACCGACCGTCGCTGGACTCTGTGGTCACGTTTTCTAGATAAACATAGTTCCGTAGATTTCAACTGCCAGAGAATCTTAAATACTTATGGCGAGCCGATGACACTAGAATGTTTAGCGCGTGAGTTGAACGCCGTCTATGGCCGTCCAACAGAGATATATGAAGTTGTAGTGGAACACTTTGTCGAACAGGCAGCCAGCCTCACCCGCATTTCCGGCAACTATGTCCTTCCTACGAGCTGGCTTCTGGATACGGAACCCGAAACGGACGATGAAGTTCTTTTCGAAAACTTCCTGGATGATGCTGATGTAGTCCAGTACCACGCTAAAGCGAAAAAAGCCAACCTTTCTGCTTCCAACCCGGAATCTATTGCTCATTTTCTGGATGCTGCGTGTGTGCCCCTCAAACTGAAAGCCCTCCAGTATCTCGCTTGGCAGCTAGACAAAGAAGAGTTCGATAGTCTCAGATTTATCGATGTGCTAGTCACTAATTCGGGAGCACATTCGGTATTAGGTGGAATGTGGATTGGCCCAGCTCTGATAAAATCTCTGGAGGCTCATTTCCCAATTTTGGCGCAGCAAGAAGTGAGTGATAATGCGGAAGCCGAAGCTCAGGAAGCGGCTCAGCCCCTTGTAATTGGAGAGGCCGAGTGTGAACTTCTAGTTAATTCAGTTCTCAGCAGTGAGCAAACCGTGCATGCTGCTGCGCTACTGGAAGAGATATTCGATGTCACCACGGACTACCGAACGTTCGATGAAGACCTTAATGCTGTTATCCAGGGGCTTGCTAAAGATGAACGAGTGGTCTGGGTCGGTACCGATCGATTCCAGCCTGTTGGCCTCATTCCAGGATATGTCTATTCCGTTCCCGGCTTGCTCGAAATTCCTACTTACAACTTCCTGGATGTGGATGGCAACCCGCTTGATCAACTCCTGGAAACAGATGGGTTTGACGGCGGCCTCGAACGGGATATCACTAATCCACTCGCTCAGGATGTTCTGGATGAAGAACCTGTTCCTACTCCTGATCTAAATCCCCCATCCAATGCGAGAGCAGTTATTAAATACCACCACAAGCAGATTGGCACACTTCCGCTCAGTCTATTTCCATCAGGATTTTTCCCTCCGGAACCGGCTATCCTGGAAGCAGAATTTCTAATTCCTGGCGGCCAGCGTGCTCAAGTCTGGATAAACAATGAAACTCGTCTTCTTTATGGCCTGTTAGACTGGTTCCAATCAATTCCAATCGATTCCGGAGCAACTTTCACATTAGAACGACAAGCCCCAGATCGTTATTTTGTTAATTTCAATGATGAGAGTGAACCTACCATGTTCATCAGCCGAAATCGAATTAATGAATTGCTTGAGCTGCAGGAGAGAGCAGAAAACGAAAGTCTTGGAACATTCGATATCATGCGTGAGATTATGGAGCACTACCGTAAGGGAATAGAGTTCCTCACTCTTCACACAGAAGTAAATATAGTAAGGCGAGTGGGGAGAAGCATGGTAGCTTCCATACTTTCCGAATACCACTGCTTCTTCCAGCGTGGCGGAGCATGGGTATACGATACCAAAAAGCTGTCTCTTGGTTTTGACAAGAGTAAAAAGAAATATTTAGCTAAATAGACGTTTCAATCTAAGTAGACGTTTCAATGGGTTGCTGTTGATAGAATTACTGTGCCGAACCCTCACCCCCGGTCCCCTCTCCCGAAACTTCGGGAGAGGGGAGATTTAAGTATTAGGTCCCCTATCTCCCATTGCTTGGGAAATAGGCTGAAAATTAGTTAAAACTGAACAGGATTAAAAATTATTTATTTTTTTATTCACCCCCTCTGCCGAAGCTTAGGGAGAAGGGGCCGGGGGTGAGGGTTCGGCGCATCAGTTGGAATTTTTAGATAATCCGAATTGAGCAAGAGTATGTCTACTCTGCATCCACCTTTAACTCAGGAGTTTTTATGTCCGTTCGTGTTCGATATGCTCCTAGTCCCACCGGCTCTCCCCATGTGGGAAACCTTCGGACTGCAATTTATGATTGGCTGCTCGCACGTAAAGAAGGCGGGCAGTTTTTGGCACGCCTGGAAGATACAGACCGAACGCCAGAGCGATACCGGCCAGAAGGAATATACGAAATTGAAGAGAGCCTGCGATTTCTGGGTATTCTGCCTGATGAGTGGTGGGTTTCCGAAGGGGCAGTCGGCCCTTATGTCCAAAGTGAGCGCCTGGAGCTGTATCAAAAGTATGCGGAGCAGTTGATGCAAACTGGCCATGCTTACCGTTGCTTCTGCACGAGAGAGCGATTGGATGCTATGCGCCTGGAGCAGCAGGAAAAGAAGCAGCCTACTGGATATGATCGTAGATGCCGCTCTCTTACTCCAGAAGAAGTGCAGGCGAATATTGATTCAGGTTTGACTTCAGTAGTACGCCTCGCAATGCCTCGTGAAGGTGTCACCATTCTCAAGGATGTTATTCGTGGTAATATCAGTTACGAGAATCGGCTACAGGATGATCAGGTACTAGTCAAAACTGATGGATACCCCACCTACTTCCTTGCCTGTGCTGTAGATGATCATCATATGGGAATTACGCACATATTACGTGGTGATGATTGGCTATCGAGCGCCCCAAAATTAGTGCAGGTTTTCACAGCTCTGGGGTGGGAGCCACCTCTTTTTGCCCACCCCCCGTTAATTCTAGGAGCAGATAAGAAGAAACTTAGCAAAAGGCATGGTTCCACCACCTTTGTCGACTTTATCAATCAAGGATATCTTCCCGAAGCACTATTCAATTTTTTAGTTTTGCTTGGTTGGTCTGCAGGAGACGAAAACAAAGAAATTCTTTCCATTCCGGAGATAATTGAGCGTTTCACACTCGAAGGAATTTCCGAGCACCCCGCAATCTTCGATTATGACAAGCTCAAATGGATGAATGGGCACTACATCCGAGCAAGTCAGCCTGGCCGCATCATAGGGATGTGTATCCCTTATCTTATAAAAGCTCATCTTATCGCCGATCCGCCTACTCCCGAGGAACTCGACTATCTCAGAAAGGTACTGCCACTAGAGATCGACCGAATGAAACTGCTCTCTGAAGCGCCTGAACTCGTCAGTATTTTCTTTAAGGAGCTTCGCTTTCCAGATGGTTACGATGAGAAAGCAATCGCAAAATGGCTGTCAGCAGACCACGTGGTTCGAATGCTGAAAAAAGAGATAACGGCATTTAGCGCCCTCAGTGACTGGACAGAGGCAAATCTCGAATTTGAGACACGCCAAATTACGGAGGAGTTAGGACTGGAATTCGCGAAAGTTATTCACCCAACACGAGTTGCTGCAACGGGAAAAACTGTAGGGCCAGGCCTATTCGAAACGCTCGAAGTGCTGGGCAGAGACCGAACACTTTCGCGTATGCAGAGTGTGTTAGATGTTTTATCAACACAAACAGAATCGGGTGGGCACTATCTTGTTAATTAGATTTTTAGACTACACAGTGGAGATTCTGCATGGATGAGATTATAGATATAAACACCCTATTTGGACCGCTGCCCGCAGCAAGTACGGATAGAGCTGTGGACTCTCTTCTGGCCATGATGGATAAGCATCATGTAACTGCTGCATGTACACTTTCGACTCTTGGGCTTCTGCTTGACCCCACGGTGGGAAACACCGCTACACGTGCGGCTTGCACCGAGCACAACGCGCTAATCCCTGTTGCCACTTTAAATCCGGTCATGTATTTTGGTGATAATACCCCGGCACAGAAATTGAAGGATGACGGATTTAAATTAGTGCGATTTTTCCCTTTGATTCAGTCATGGCCTCCTAATTTTGGGCCATTTAAAGAGCTAGTATCCACTCTTGCCACTTCTGCACTGCCAATAATGATTAACATCGGATCTCTTGGGGATATTACCACACTGGAAAGCATCCTTGATTCCTACCCGTCGCCGGTGATTCTTTCCACTGTCAACGCCTCACATCTAGCCGAAACAGTGTCTGCACTACGTAATCACTCCAATTGGCACGTGGATATCTCTCACTTACTCTCACCAGGCGCAATTCAGCTGATCGCAGATGGAGTAGGTGCAGAAAGGATGCTGTTTGGAAGCGGGGCACCTTCTCGTCCGATTGCGAGTATTGTAAACACTCTAAAACTATCCAATCTCACCTCAGAACAGAGCGCTCTAGTCCTCTCGGGTAACGCTAGAAGAGTTATCAATCTATGAATATTACAATCATCCTGAAAATATTAGAATACCAACAGCAGGTGCATTCTGGAGATACTCCATGAGAATTTTTGATTCACACACGTATTTAGAGGGCTACCTGGTTCCTGGAATTAACCAGAACGCAGGGCAGGTCTCGAATTTTATGAAGGCGAGGGGAATAGATGGGGCTGTGCTCATGTCCTCTCGTGCAGTTCAGGCAGACCCACTGTCAGGAAACCGTATTTTAAAAGCGATGATCGATGGAGTGCCGGAGTTGTATGGCTGCCTCGTAGCACATCTTAATCGAGTGGATGCCTCGCTGCAGGCTATCAAAGATCTGCTCGGAAGTAAAAAGTTCATAGGGGTAATGCTGACGTCCACAAATCCCTCGGAGCCTCTTCATCCACTAGTGGCAGATGAAGTGCTAAATGCGTGCAGGCGTTATCAGAAACCAATCTTTTTACCAACCCCTAATGCTGCGTGCGTTGAGGCAGCTCTCGTGTTAGCAAAAACTTACAATATGCACAAATTTGTTTTCCTTGGTATGGGGGGAAGTGACTGGAGAACAGGTATAGCAGCGGCACATCAATCAGTGAATATCGTTTTGGAAACATCCGGAGCGTTGGATCGTGCAAAAATTCCTGCCGCCATCGAGATGATCGGTTCGCATCGTATTCTGTTTGGGAGTGCAATGCCTGCACACGATCCGGTAGCCACCCTTGGGCTTCTCGAAGATTCGGATATCACTCAGAACGATTACAGACGAATTCTTCATGAAAATGCTGTCAAACTTCTTAACTTGGATGCTGCTGATTAATGTTGAGCCCTCATCGCCTATCTCTTATTCCTCAAACAGTAGTAGAAATGCGCGATGGAGGCGAGAGCCGTGCGAAGTTTCCCAATAATTGTAACCAATCAGCATAATCATATTTCGGGCCATTACAAGGGTATTAATAGAGAAATAAGTATTATTGATCTATAGTAGCGAGAATCCAATAGCTGCAAAAGGCACAAAATGCGCAAAACAGTTACAGAAAATTTACTTATTTGTCAATTTATTGTTCTTAGTAATTCTATACAGTTTTATGTGCTTTTTTGCGGCTAATGATTTGTCTTGTAATTCAATCAGTCTGCAGCTTCAATGATTTGAAAGTGAAGTCATACTGTATTCGATTGTGGCGAATGGTCATGTTGAATAGTCACCAATAATTTTATATAAAATTATTTGATGTGGCACGATTCTTGCAATACTTTTCTTAATCATCAGTTAAAATCGTTTTCAATCTAGTTTTCCACTGTTTCCGGATTGGTTTTACGCCAGGCACGCAGCCGTTCCAATTCAAAGGCTAGTACTGGTGCCGGAATTTCGGAACTGTGTGCAATACGATCCAGAGCACGTGCAAGATTTTTCTCGGTACTCTCATCCGGCTCATCACCGTAGAGAGTGTCCATCGCTTCTACAAGAAAATAGAGTGCTTCGTTCGCATAGCGTGCTTTGCCTTGTGGCATATTCCGGTTCGGGCTCTGAAGATAGAGTTTGGACACCAATTCCGATACTGATTCCCAGGTATCCGCACTACCTTCTTCAACCGCAGTACGCCGCGCAGTCGAAGCCTGTTTCATAGCGAGCACTCTGGTATCATGATCCTTGGCAGCCGCCCAATCAGCTAAAGTACATCCTTCGATCACGCGAACCTGAAGGGACTGCTGAAACAGTTCCGCTACAGCTTTATGCACAGCATTAAAATGCGATGTCTGTAAAATATGTGATGCACGATTGAAGTTTACAGAATCCAATCCGATAATCAATATACCGCCTTCTATGGTTACCGCTTGAGATTTTTCCAGCGCTTCCCAGAAGGATCGATTATTAACCCTATCTTTAAGAATATCTATACAGTTTGCCCATATTGGAGAAAGAGTGTCAGCGTTCATGAAATAAATACTCCTGAATAAGATATTATATATTTTAAAAATTTAGTGTTAAAATAAACTATGTAGTTAATTTCGACTTACACAAACAGATTATACGCTTACAGACATTTTTAGTCAAGCAGGAAAATATTCTCACGATACTGAATAGTAATGACATCAATAGCCTGAGGCGCATTCGCCTCACTTTATAAATACACGCTGTGCCATTTGGCTTAATTGTGACAGCATCTAGCTTCTAGGCCAGTAAATAAGGAGTGATATGATATGAGCATCGATATGAAGAACGCATGTACAAGTAAAACTTTCATTATGAAGCTGACCCTGTCGGTCTCACTGGCTCTTTTAGTCGGTGTCGTTGGGGGTATGCCTAAAGCTATGGCACAGGCAGCCGACGACAAAGCTGTGAAGACTGATAAAAAAATTGTTCCCCTGCTGGGAGAGGATACAATTGATGCTAACCAACCGATTAAATCTGATTTTATTGTGAGTGTAAGTGTTGTGGGTGAACCAGATCCCAGTGGAAACTACGCGGTGGATCAAGCGGGAAATGTGAGTATCAAATATGCAGGCATTATGACGCCAGTATCCATTAAAGGACTCACTCCTGCACAGGCCGCAGATGCTATTGCAAAGTTCTTGAAAACTTATGTAAAGAGCCCTCAGGTGACAGTTAGTATTGTCTCGGTACCACGGCCTATCGTTTTCATAAGTGGAGCAGTTAAAAATACTGGCCCGGTTATCATTCCACAGGATACCACCCTCGTCGATGTTCTATCGCGTGCAGAATGGACTGATATTGCCGACCTAACCCAGGTGCGTATTTCCCGTAAATCCGTGGTAAATGGCCAGGATAAAACCACAGTAATGGTTATAAAATTCGATAAATACATCAAGGTAGGTGAAGGCCAGACTCCGGACGAATCTCAAAACCCTGTACTTCAGGATAAGGATCGTATATTTATCCCATTCAAAAGTCTTCCTGGAAGTGGTGTGGTATCAGTCGGCGGCGAAGTCACCAAACCGCAGCAAAGTATACCGCTCCGCACAAATCCTCCAATGACAGTTCGTGAAGTGATCAACCTGGTAGGTGGCACGACCAGCACTGCAAATCGTAAAGCACTTAGCATTCGTCGCCCGAGTGTCGATCGGCCACTAGTTATAGACCTCGATAAAGCAGAACAGGGCGATCTAGTCAACAATATTGAGATCAAACCGGATGATGCCGTTTATGTTGAAAAGCTGGAGAATAATGCCTACATCAACGTAAATGGTGGTTTTGTAAAAACTGGTAAATTCGTATATGATAAGCGCACTACGCTTACCCAGGCTATCATGGAAGCCAGTGGCCCTGCTCCTTATGCCAAACTGAACGAAGGCAAAATATTCCGCCACCCAGACAACGATCCTAAGAACACTCGGGTCATCTCCTTTAACTGGAAAGAAATCTCCAAGAGCAAGACTCCCGATATCGAGCTTCTCCCAGGAGACAGCGTCTGGCTGACACCTGGCGCTGCCCCCACACGTCCATCAACTGATATCTTCACAATTATGGGCGCATTCTCTCAAGGCTTGTATATCTACAATAACTTGACAGGACGATACTTCGGCGGTAACGGTGGTGTTACTCGCTAAAGGATAATACAAAACACTGGTGCGCTTGAAACAAAACAATAGCCTCTTATCCATTATGGATAAGAGGCTATTGTTAATAGTGATTTAACTTGATTTTACACCGTTTGTTCATGGTGAAAACCGCTGACTATGCTTCTTGCAGAATCTTATTGTTAATTTTGCTCCGATCGCTGTTGGATCTTGACTTAAGTGGTCGTTGAGCATGTATTTCCGAGTTTGATTCCCCTAATGGAGTTCGATGAGATCGCTTGAAAGGTGCTCTCAATACAATCGACTTGTAGTCGAGTCCTGCAGCGGTAAGAGCTTGATCCCAGCTTTCAAACCGGCGTCTTGCCGCAGTGATAAGCGTAATATCATACTCTTCCATATATTTTGCATTCAGATCAATGTTCTTCTTATGGAGTTCAACTATTTTTGCTTTTATAGTCTCTGTATCCCATTCACGATAGCGACGAATGAGTGCATAGTCCAGGCCTGCAGCAGAAACTGCGCTTTTCCATGATCCGAAGTGCTTATGTTTCGTAGCCGCGGCTGCCAGTTGGGGATCGACTACCGTACTTATTTGCCTCCAGCTAAGATCTTCGCCTTTTTCGAACAGCTCATTTATTCTATCAATAATTCGGCTGCGACTCCATATTTTGTAACATCGAATATCGTCGTAGTTGAGTCCTGCACTTTCAACCGCAGCCCTCCAGGAACCGAAATATCGTGCAGCGGCACGTAGAAGCGCAACCTGGTGTTGGGCAACATGCGAGTAACTCAAGATCTCGCCCTGTTGATACAGACTGATTATTTCGAGTCCAATAGAATCTCTGCTCCATTTACGCACTTTTGAAAGGTTCCTTCCGTATCTGACCACTAGCTGACCATCCGTATTCGATGGAGAGAGTGATATTCACCGCAATTCAGTCATCACATTTTAGAGAAGAGAAAATCAATTTCCCTCAATATAAACGAACACAAATAATTTCCGGAATGAAAATACTAAAATATGTAGACATCGTTGACCGCATATCAAGGCAGAAATACATCAACACAGAATGGTTCCTGCTAATTTTCAAAACAATTCAAAAATTATCCAAATATATAATAGGTCAATATGAGAAGAAAAGTCAAGGCTTTGCGCATAATTTAACAAGTAATATTCTACAATATCAACAACATATTAATAAATATGACATATTGTCTGTCATCTACGCATTAAGTGAACAGCATGTATGAGTGCAAGATGGAACGGAGGAAATGATACATATGGTGTACATATGGTTAATGCACAAAGCAGTGCCTGCAAATGTTCTGATAGAATTATTGGCATGTTCTAATAGAATTATTGGCATATAAGGAGATAGGCATTAGGTATCTATTTCAATCTGTATAATGGAGCCTCAAGATAAAGCAATCGCAAAGCATAAAGCTTTATTATATGTGATTCACAAAATTTAAAATAATATGCCGTCCGTATTTTGTAAGAGCTGATTCAGGATGGAACTGCACGCCCTCCACAGGATACTTACAATGCCGTACTCCCATTATTTCTCCTTCTTCAGTCTGTGAAGTAATTATAAGACAATCGGGAACTGTATCTTTTTTAAGTACTAAAGAATGATACCTTGTTGCTTCAAAGGGATTAGGAATATCCCGAAATAGTCCCTTTCCATCATGATTGATCATGGAAATTTTCCCATGCATAATCTTATCGTTTCGGACACATTCTGCTCCAAATGCAACGCCAATGCTCTGATGCCCCAGGCAGACACCCATAATAGGAATTTGCCCGGCAAACCGCTGAATTAGAGGTACGCAAATACCTGCTTCGGATGGAGTACAGGGACCGGGCGAAATCAGAATCCTAGATGGAGACAGTGCTTGTATCTCATCAAGGGTTGTCTGATCATTTCTCTTCACGATGATCTCTTGCCCCAGCTCACCCAGATACTGCACCAGATTATATGTAAAGCTATCGTAATTATCAACTACTAAAATCTGTCCGCTCATGACTGCTCCGTCTCTTCAATTCAAACAGTAAATTAAGTCATGCCAATTGTATTGGTTATACACCAATAGTATACACGTTCTAAGGGACTTAAAACTACCCGAGGGCATACAATATCGTATCAGGTTTATTGGTGTATGGTATAGAAGTTCCGCTTGACAAAGGAATATCGAAACGGTAGACTCTATTCATGATTTGAAATGGAGTGAAATAAATGGTATTTTCAAATAGGCGGGAATATTCAAAAGATAGCAGCTCGAAGCATCGGCATGGTTCCATGATTAAAGGGCTGCTCATATGGCTGGCTTTGGGCGGAGCCAGTTTCTTTATAGGATTTGCTCTGCTTGCAAGGCTTATTCCCACATCGCGACTACCAGAAAGTTCAGAGTCACACACTCCCGCACTCTCTGCACAAGCTATCACTCCTCAGGATAAACCAACTCGAACTGTACCCGAAGCCCATTCACAAAGTATCATTCCGCCTGAAAGTAATTTAAATCGCGGCCGGCGAAATATTCCCATGCCGAGTATCGATCCTGCCGACAAATCTTCCGAGTCTGATTCCAACATCCAAAAACCTCAAACCATTGTCGAAGATAAGTCGGATAGAAACACCATCGTCAAAGAATCTAATACCGGCAGTGCATCATCCGACAATTCAACAGCAGCCGAGGAAACTCCGAAGATATCATCACCTCCAAAAAAGTCTAGACGCAAAAATCGTCACAATACCCAACATGAAAACGTGCAGAATCCAGCTTCTATCGATAGTCCCTCCGGACCGATAACCGCCGTGCCGTCTATCGAACCGGGAGGCGATACAGAAGCGCCTTCTTCAAAAGACCAATAGCACTTGTCCAATCTCTTTAAATTTCCGTTGGAAGCAATTTAATAGTGCTGAATTAAATAAACTCTCGATTACTTCCTTGCTGAACACTACTTTCGGCAGGGATTTATATTTTATCTGCAGAATAGTAAACTTGTACAAATCCCCGTTAACTTGAGTTTTCAGTTGGGACAGCATTTATAGGAGAACGTTTTGCAATCCAGCGAACCTCTACCCAGTAAGGGATTTACTCCACTGCACCATGATTCCAAGGAGTCTGTCCTTTCCGAACCCACGCGTAAATCCTGGTTCAGTTTCCGAGTCATAATCATAGCGCTGCTTCTGGCTCCACTCACTTCCTACTGGTGTGCAGATCAGCTCGTAGATGTCATATTTTCACTTATGGTACCACCGGTAATTATGACACTCCTCGTAGCAGTACTGAACCTCATTGTGCGACGCTACTTCCCCAAAAAAGCCTTGAATGAAGGGGAGCTAATTATATTTTATGGGATGCATACCGTAATTGCCGCTATTGGATCTGAATGGATGACAGTTATAAATCCGTATATCCATTCGTATGCACTATTTCGCGATTCGGATACTCACTACGATACCTACGTCAATCCATACACAAATAAATGGTTCTTTATTCAGCCCAAAGATGCGAGCAAGTTTATCGACTATAAAAATGGAGGATTCCACTATCCGTATTTTCTTTCACACGTTCATCTGTGGTACCCATTTATATTTTCATGGACTGTTCTGGTTACTCTGGTTTGCCTTGCGATGCTATGCATCAATAGTCTAATGCGCGATGAGTGGACAAACCGGGAAAAACTTGCATTTCCCATCATTCAGCTTCCCATGGCAATTGTACAAGCGGGAGCGGGTGAAACCAAAGTATGGAAAAGCAAATTCTTTATTGTGCCATTCATGATCATGTTTATCGTGGATATGATCAATGGATTTCACTTTCTATATCCAAGTATCCCTCTTCTAAATTTGCGATTTCTAGGTGATTTAGTACAGTTATTCCCCACTCCTCCTCTAAACGCAATCGGCTGGACCCCTATTGGGATATTTCCGTACATGGCGGTAATCGGGTTCTTCATGCCTACAGATCTACTATTTTCATGCATATTTTTCTTTTTCTTCAGAAAATTTCTTCAGATATTTACTTATGCTATAGGGTATACGGAAAGCGCAGGAGTATTTGGAGGGGGAGGCCTGGTGCCAGGTCCGCCATATTTCAGTGAACAGTCGTGGGGTGCGTTCCTCGCGCTCTTTGTCACGGCTTTCTGGGTTGCAAGGCATTATATCAAAGAGGTTTGGAATCAAATTCGTACCGGTAAATCTTCCGACACACTGGGAGTGCCCCATAGATTTGCATTCGGATGCCTACTTTTTAGTTTAGTGGGGATAGCAGCTATCGGTCTCTTCGTGGGCATACCACTCTGGATGGTTGCTCTGGAAACTCTCCTTTTTATTGCTTTTAGTGTTGCACTCACACGTATGCGGGCTCAGATAGGCGCACCATCTCACGAGATGGCTTTCATGGGCCCGAATCAGATATTAGTTGACTTTGTAGGTACGCAATCGCTTTCCGCTAGTTCGGTCAGCCGGGTGGTTACTACATTCTTCTTTATGAATCGAATACATCGCTCGCATCCAATGCCACATCAGCTGGAAGCAATGAAAATGGGAGATGCTGCACGCTTAAACCAACGCGGACTTTTCTTTGCTATCATCCTCGCTACTGTTATTGGGAGCTTATTGGGGCATTTCACATACATCTACAACGGATATCGTTTTGCTGCAAAAAACACTGGAGGCGATACTGCTGGTGTGGTATCACAGCTAATGGAACAGCATCATCCACCAAATCCTGTCGCAATTCTATTTGTTATTCTAGGATTTGCGTTTGTGCTGCTACTCGATTTTATTCGTTTTAGAATCCCCTCTTTCCCACTTCATCCGGCGGGATATGCTCTCGCGATGAATTTCGGGTTAGACTATTTTTGGTTCGGATTGATTATAGTGCTGCTAATAAAGGTTTTTGTAGAAAGGTATTATGGTTTAAAAGGTTATGATAAGCTGCACCAGGTTGCTTTGGGTATAATATTAGCAGAGTTCTGCGCGGAGACAATCTGGTCTGTATACTCCATGTACTACAGGCAGGCTACGTATAGTATTTCCATTAATGGGCGCTTGGGTTGGGATCAGTGATAGGAGTTAGACGTTGAATGAAGTGGTGATGGAGCAAGCAAGAAGAGCCAAAAAAGCTTCCCGAAAACTTGCTTCGCTAAGTTCGGATACCAAAAATAGCGCATTGCTCGCTATGGCTGATGCTGTGATCTCAAAACAGTCTGAGATCATGGAATCAAACTGCATGGATGTAACTGCAGGTAAAGAGCGTGGACTTGCGGGAGCGCTTATGGATAGGCTGGCTCTGAACGAGAAACGGATCGCTGCCATGGCAGAAGGACTTCGACAGATTGCAGCCCTGCCGGATCCTGTTGGGCAGATCATGGATGGTTCCCGCAGGCCTAATGGCCTTGAAATTCAGCGCGTTCGCGTTCCATTTGGCGTGATTGGCATCATCTACGAAAGCCGACCTAATGTGACTGCAGACGCAGCAGGTCTCTGTATCAAATCTGGGAATGCAGTAATTTTGCGAGGTGGCTCTGAGGCAATTCACTCAAACACCACTCTCGCGAGGATTCTCGGTTCCGTTGCAGAGCAGCACGGACTGCCTGAATTCAGTATTCAATTGATCGAATCGACGGATCGGGAAGCCGCCCTGACTCTCATGCAAGCAGAAGGACTGGTGGATCTGCTGATGCCGCGAGGTGGGGAGAGTCTAAAGAAAACCGTCATGGCCAATGCCAAAATGCCTGTGCTCACTTCTCTTGGAGGCAACTGCCATACCTACGTGGATGATAGTGCCGACCTGAAAATGTCTGAAGAGATATCCTTCAATGCGAAAGTCTCTCGACCATCAACTTGCAACGCAATGGAGACGCTTCTTGTTCACAACTCCAATGCTGCCAATCTACTTCCCAAATTGCTTACTCGCCTTGCAGATGCCGGTGTCGAAATACGGGGTTGTGATCGTACACGTGCATTATATCCATCCGCTATGATCGCAACCGAATTGGATTGGGAGACAGAGTATTTGGCGATGATACTTGCAGTGAAAGTGGTCGATTCCCTTGATGAAGCCATCGATCACATTACGCAGTACGGTTCAGGGCACTCAGAAACTATAGTCACCGAAAACTATTCGGCTTCCGAAAAATTCACTCAGGAAATCGATGCTGCCTGCGTGTATGTGAACGCTTCTACACGTTTTACCGATGGGTTTGAGTTCGGCCTCGGCGCCGAGGTAGGAATTAGTACCCAAAAACTCCATGCGCGCGGCCCCATCGGGCTTACAGAGCTCACCACTTACAAATCCATTATCCACGGTAATGGTCAGATTCGAGTATGATTATAGGCGATTCAGGCATCTGGCTAAATTTGCCTACTTCTAAGTGCATTAATATGAAATATATAGCTCTGTTGTCACTCATTTTAATCTTTCCAAAAACCATTGCAATGAGTGATTCATTCAGTGCTATTCCTCTCAAACTATCCCCGATGTACTTACATGAAGCTGTTGTCAAGGTTCTTGATGATGGCAATACAGAGATACATACAACGGGAACCGATCCCTTTGTATTAACTGAAGATCTTTCCATTCCGCTTGACCCCAAACTTCAGCATGTGCTTTCTTTTGAATATTTCAGCACGACTGGCACGAATGCAATTCAAATATTCCTTGCTCCAGCAGTCAGTGAAGAGTTCAGTGAATTCGGTAGTGAACTGATACCTAGTCAGGGCTGGTCTGTATACTCCGTGAATCTCAAAACAGTTCTTGAGAGATATAATGGAGTTGTCAAGGGCTTTCGTATCGATTTCGGAACTGAATCAGGCAAAACTATTCGTATTCGAAATCTGCGGATAAGAGCTGAAAATACAGGAGAGATAGAGCTTGCCATACGTAGAGAGAGTTATTTAAAGAACCAGAAACTTATGGATTCGAGACTGAATAACTACCTAGTAACAGCATATCCACATAAATTAACTAATGTCCAAGTGGATGAAAAGAACATCACGGTAAAAGGCAGACTTAGTAATGTTGATAAACAGATATTCCTTGCAGAAGCTCCCATTTTTGACGACCTTTTGGAGATGAAGAAGTTCCCATTTATTCATCCTGTTGCTCCAAACTCACATGGTGATTTTACAGTCATTTTTAAAAGATTTGGCAAACATGAAGCTCGCTCCTTCGATCGACTTCTCAGCCGCTGGGTGATAATCACTAAAACAAAAACAGGTTATACACTTTGCTCCCACGCAAGATATCCCGACGTTATCGAACCTAAATATCAACTACCAGAAGAGAGGCCCCGAAATAAAAAAGGACTAGGCGGACTTGGAATTGATCGCCCCATCGAGGATCTAGATTCGCTGCATATCTCTGCAGCCACCGTTAACATTGTGCTCAACAGCCTCTTCCATACCCAAGCTGCGCCTGGCCGTACTGCCTTCAAATATTGCGATTCGACTTACTACTCAGATAATAATAGCGTTCTCCAATTGGACAAAACGCTTCTTGAAGCGGCGAAACGTAAAATTATTATCTCTGCCATCATCCTAATAGGTCAGTCCAAAGGGGAGTCTTCGGGCAGTTATAGCAAACTATTAGCACACCCTGATGCCGACCCATCTGGGATTTATGCTATGCCAAATGTATCCTCAGCAGATGGCGTCGAGACATATGCGGCTTCTCTTAATTTTCTGGCGAGTAGATACAGTCGCCCAGATAACAAGTATGGCAGAATTCATGATTGGATAATGCACAATGAAGTAAATGCTGGGTGGATTTGGACTAATGCAGGGGACAAAACGGCACTGCTCTATATGGATATATATCATAAATCTATGCGCATTGCCGAACTGATTGCACACCAATACAACAGTCATTCAAGAGCATTTATCTCTCTAGAACATCACTGGACGATGGTTTTACCCAAAAGTTATGCAGGACGAGAGCTACTCGAAATTCTGGAGACATATTCGAGTGCAGAAGGAGATTTCAATTGGGGAATTGCATTTCATCCATATCCACAGGATCTCTTCAACCCACGAGTGTGGGAAGATACCGAGATCAAATTCAGTTTTGACACCCCCAAAATTACATTTAAGAATCTCGAAGTCTTAGACGCGTGGGTAAAGCAACCGCGATATCTATATCAAGGTAAAACGCTCCGAGCTGTCCAACTTACTGAGCAGGGACTGAACTCTATGGACTATAGCGAAAAAGCCCTGGCTGATCAGGCAGCAGGAATGGCGTATGCCTGGAATAAAGTGAAGAATTTAGATTCAATCGAGGTTTTCGACTATCACAACTGGGTAGATAATCGAGGTGAAGGCGGTCTGCGAATCGGTCTTCGCCGATTTCCTGATGATAAAGAAGATCCTCTTGGTAAAAAGCCTGTCTGGTATGTCTACCAGGCACTTGATTCACCCACTGAAACTCAAACTTTAGAAGTATACAAAAAAATAGTTGGTATCAAGGCATGGACGGATGTCGTGTATCGTGGTAAAATTAAGTAGCTAAAGTTCCGATTCTGGAAGATTTAGTCATATGTAAGTAATTTTAAAATTTATGCACACGTTTGCTGCTAGAAGCTCAAAACGTATGGAGGACGAAATGCAGGATCACTCACCCCGCCAGAATGGGGAAATTTCCCGAAGAGAAGTATTAGCCGCGGGAGCAGCGCTTCTTGCTGCCAGTATGGCTCATGCCGAAGAAAAATCTCCGTCTGTACCGGGTATGCCCGGCCCGTTCAGAGGGCGAGTAGTTGAGGTGCTGCACAAAGGATCTGTTCTGGATAACAAAGTTCAAGCTGAACCCGTTGAAAAAATGATTTCGAGAGGTATGTGCGAACTTACGGGTGAAAAGGATGAAACCGCAGCATGGAAAAAACTGTTCAGCCCATCTGATATTGTTGGCGTCAAGGTGAGCCCCGTTGGCCGGCCTCTTTCGATCAGTCAGCCCGAGACCCTTCTAGCTATCTTTAAGGGACTAAATTTGGCCGGCGTCCCTAACAAAAATATAATTTTGTTTAATCGATATGAAGAGGAGATATTAGCCTGCGGATTCGAAAAAATCGTACCTGAAGGGGTAAGAATCGGTTACGGCGCTAAAAATTATGATGATGTGCAGACCGGACTGGAAGGTTACGACCCGAATAACTATGTTGAGTTTGTTAAGGTGATGACAAATGTGGATGCTGGTGTGCCGGCCAATCATCGTTCTCACCTTTGCAATGTGGTGAGTAAAGAGGTAACCAAGGTCATCAATGTGGCAGCTTTGAAAGATCATGCCTCCGCAGGTGTGACAATGGCACTGAAAAATATGTCCCACGGAATGACCAATAATGTATGCAGAACGCATACGAGCACGGATAATAACTGGTGTGGAACTTTCATTCCTGCAGTAGTAGGCGGCATCAAAACCTTTCGAGAAAAAGTGGTGCTGCATATCGGAGACGGCCTTATCGGAACCTATGATGGCGGTCCTGGGATTTGGAATCCACATTTCCGAACATGGGAATATCGTTCTCTATTATTTGCCACTGATCCTGTAGCAATGGATCGCATCGGATGGGAAATTCTGGATGCAAAACGAATTTCCGAAGGACTTCCAAAACTAGCGGAAACAGGAGCAAAAGGCAAAAATCCAGGGCATGAGAGCTTCGACATGCGACAGCCAGAACATGTATTCCTCGCGGGTAAAGCTGGTTTGGGCGAATCCGATATTACAAAAATTGATCATCGAAAAATAACGATTGCTTCATAGAGTACTTCCGTTCAATATTACAGTGTAGATTCATGAATATCCCTCTCCTACTTCTAAATGAGGAGAGGTGATTATTTTTTTGTTAGCAGAATCGCGCAATAAGGTTGAAGTTTAACGCGTGTTTTGCGATAATATATATACATATTGAATTTTGCAAAGAAATATTTTTAACGATACTGTCGTACGCCGGGAGGAAATGCGTTTGAACTGTGAAGAATCTGGAGCTATCATACTCGCCGGCGGTCAAAGCTCACGTATGGGGCAGGATAAAGCCCTGATGCGTTATGGTGGGATGACTTTACTTGAGCACATTCTGGCGACAGTGCTTACCCTGGTGACAGAGGTAGTCGTTGTAGTCGATAAACCAGAAAAGTATGTGCTTCCTTGTGGAAAGATCGTGGTTGACACATTTCCAGATTCTGGCCCTGTAGGCGGAATTGTAACTGGTTTAATGACCCTTGGTTCTGGAAGCCATATTGTGGTTGGCTGCGATATGCCCGGACTCAATCCCAACATCCTTCAGCTATTGCTGAAGGCAGCAACCCCTGATTGGGATGCCATTGTGCCAGAAGTCAATCAACTTCCGGAACCACTGTGCGCCATCTATAGACACACTGCCGCACCGAAACTTCTCAATTTTCTGGAAACAGGACAGCACTCAGCCAGAGAAGCACTAACAGTTCTAAAAGCGAAACGTGTCGGGGAAGGAGTGTTACGGCGCCTTGATCCACACCTGCTCAGTTTCCGAAATGTAAATACTCCTGAAGATATGGAAGAATTTCTGAGCAGCAAGGGCAAACTGTGATACTCTATCCCTGACTTCTGCCCAATCGATTGATCCGTAATTTTATTTGGAACCTCAATCATCTCCTTGCATCCTACTAAGCTAGTATAATTACACTGCTTGAAACAGTCTTCGGCTCATATCTCCGTGCAGGATGAGAATTCATTAATGTAAGCAGGAAATAGCCTTCCATTTCCAGTAATTCTTAAACATTCTAATTAATTTTGATTTTGCAGGCGGCTGCCTGCCTGGAGACATGCAGTTGCGCACGACACGTTTTTCACTTCTCATTTTGCTGGCTTTCTCATTTTTTATAAAGCCCTATTCGTTTGCCCAGAGTCCATTTAAATTATCACTAAAAGAGGCTGTCACTCTTGCGCAGAAAAACAGTTTGATTTCACTTGCTGCAAAAGCCCGTACGCTGCAGGCAGAAGCCAAACTTCGGAATGTAAAATCTCCCTCAAACCCATCCTTAATATTGGCACAACCCGCTGGGAAAAACACAGGAGGATTGGACGAGGACATTCTCATTTCACAAACTTTCGAGTTGGGTGAAAAGCGACGGCAGCATATTACTGCCGCCAAACGAGAAAGAGATTCGGTAAGGCATCTTCAGAATGATACCGTCTTAAATGTCGTTCTTGAGATGCAAATCGCCTATTTCGAGGCACTCAAAGCTAATGCGGACTTGGAGCTTACCGAAGCAGCACTGAAGAACATAGAAAGGTTTTCAAAAGCTTCTGAAGATCAATTTAAAGTTGGCGAGGTGGCCAAAAGTAATGTATTAAGAAGCGGGATTGAGCTTGTTCGAGCTCGACAAGCTTATCACAGCGCATTGGTGGATAGAGATGATTCCCTTGCAGTTGTTCGAAGTCTTGCCGTTCTGCCCGACGACATTTTGCTGGAACTAACTGATAAGCTTGAATTTAAATGCAAGACTTATATTTTGGTGGATTTACAACGGATAGCGGAGAAAACTAGACCGGATATTAAAGCGGATCGAAGTGTTTTAGGTGCGAAAGAAGCTGATCTGCACTCCACCAAAGTTCAGTCAATTCCAGATATCTTCATCGAAGCACGCCACTCTACTCTAGATCCTTCTATAGGCGGCAGCTCTTTCCGAATAGGGTTAGTGCTTCCGTTGTTCGACTGGGGAAAAATGAGGGCTGATACCTCGTCGGCTCAAGCAGCACTACTGGAACAGCAAGCTGTCTCAAAAGAATCGCTTCGAGCAGCGCGTTTAGAGGTAGGAACTGCCTATAGAAATCTAATGAAAACTCAGGAAGTTGTTGCAGGATTTCGAACAGGCAGGCTTGACCGCGCGAAGCTGCTGCTTGAAATGGCAGAAATCGGATATCAACAGGGCGCAAACTCATTCCTTGAACTGTTAGATGCCCAGCAAATATACCGCCTGGAGCAGACTGACTATATTCATGCCCTTGTTGATCACAATCTGGCCATAGCAAAACTGGAGCGCGCTGTGGGTTCAGTACTGCCCTGATTATTTATTTCCCAAACGGGCATAGCCAGAACCAAAAGGAACGCTTAACCTCACCCCAACCCCTCTCCCAGATGCTC
This sequence comes from Chthonomonadaceae bacterium, assembly GCA_025352825.1. GTDB lineage: Bacteria > Armatimonadota > Chthonomonadetes > Chthonomonadales > Chthonomonadaceae > JANXSG01. Next base: position 23,791 of record JANXSG010000269.1, read on the forward strand.
GTTCCTCGCGGGGAGAGGGGGACGGGGGGTAAGGTTAAAAAATCCCTCAAGATCGTGAATATTTTAACGATGTTGGCGTTGTAAGCGCCTAAGTTGGCATAACCAGAACCAAAAGGTATTTCCTGTAATTCAAATCAAAGTTCTCTACGCTAGATTTAAACGATGATCGCAATCCATATTGTGTGCATTCAAGAGTGGTATGAATGATGGGAGAGTTTTGGGAGACCAGTAAGGTAGAGTAAAGCATGAAATAAATTCTTGTAACATGAAGCGGTGAGTAGACATAGATGCTTTCTGACTCATATCCGCGAGGAGTCTTAAACCATGATCGAAGCGTGGTATATCCAGCTTTTTGGAGATCTGCGTGCCCGACAGGGAGAGAGCGGCTTATCCTCTGCTTCCGCACGCAGCAGACCGGAGCGCTGCTGGCATTCTTAGCCTACCATTGCCATCAGAGCCATAGCCGTGAAACACTTATCGAACTCTTCTGGCCGGAGAGAGAGCCGGAAACGGGATGGCATAATCTTAGCAATGCCCTCTCCTCCCTGCGCAATCAACTGGAGCCGCCCGGCGTACTTGGCGGATCCTGCATCATCGCCGACCGGTTTTCGGTGGAACTCAACCCGGAGGCTTTCACGACCGATGTCGCCGAGTTCGAGCAGGCTTTCGCTTCGCCGCCCAGGCCCGCACCTCCCCGAACTTCGCCCAACGGCTCGCCGAGGCAGCGGAGAAGTATCGCGGCCCCCTGCTCCCCCATTACTATAACGACTGGATTGCACCGGAACAGGAGCGCCTCCAGCAGCGCTTCCAGCAGACCGTCTCACAGATCATCGATCTTCTCGAAAAGACGGACGAATATGAGAGAGCCTTGAATTTCGCTCAGCGCTCACTTTCTGCAGACCCGCTCCGGGAAGAGAGTCATCGTGATGTGATGCGCCTGCTGGCTGCTGCTGGTCAGCCGGAGGAGGCACTGCGCCAGTTCCGTGAGATGAAACGTCTTTTCAAACAGGAGTTAGGCGAGACGCCCTCCTCCACCGCCCAACAGCTCGCCCGCCAGATCGAATCGCAGGTGACATCCGCGCCGGCAGCGACGCTTCCAACTTCTGTCCCGACACTTTCTCGATCTCGCCCCGAAATCTCTGCTCAATCGCTTCCTACCGGCACAGTCACCTTCCTGCTTACGGATATCGAAGATTCGACGGCGCTCCTGGAAAGGAGCGGAGACACGTTCCGCACCGCTCTCACGACCTATCATACGCTGCTTCGGTCGGAGTTCCGGCGCAATGGCGGGATAGAAGTCAAGGAGAACGGCGATTCGTTCCTGGTCGCATTTGCCGGAGCCAGCGATGCGCTCCACTGCGCCATCGCCTGCCAGAAAGCATTGCAATCCCAGCCCTGGCCGGAATCGATTGGCAGCCTGAATGTCCGTATCGCGCTGCACACAGGATTTGTGGAACTGGAGGATGGGGAGTATCAGGGCGTGATACTGCACCGTGCGGCCCAGATGCTCACTGCCGGACACAACGGGCAGATACTCGTTTCCGAAGCGACATCGGGGCTGCTTCGACAGGAAATGGACTGGAGCTAGCCTCAAGGATCTGGGCGTGTGGCGGCTTCAGGATGTGCATGAGCCGGAGCGGCTCTTTCAGGTGGAATCATTGAAGCTTGAGATACGTGAGTTCCCGCCGCTGAAAGCAAAACCGGCACATACTGCCCGCCTGCCTTTGCAGTTCACCCGCTTCTTCGGCAGGAAGGAGGAGATCGCCAACATTGCGGAACGTCTACAGGCGCCAGAGATGCGTCTGCTGGCGCTGACCGGGCGGGGAGGTTCCGGCAAGACACGTCTGGCAATTGAAGTGGTGAGTAAATTTGGAGAGACATTTCAAGGCGGGATCTGGTTTGTACCGCTCGCCGGTATTGCCGATCCCAGCCTGATCGCAGGGGAGTTTCTTGGCGCACTGGGCATTCCACGATCCGGTCATATCGATCCGTTGGGGCAGGCTGACACCGCACTTGCGAAACAGCCATCCCTTCTTATACTGGACAACTTCGAGCAGATCGTGGAAGGCGGTGCAGAGATCGTTCAGACTTTGCTGGAGCGTATTCCTGCACTCCAATATGTGGTGACTTCGCGCCGACTGCTGGGACTGGAAGGCGAGCATGAGTTTGTGGTTGCTCCTCTGCCCTCACTCAATGGCAGCGACACGCCGGCACGTCTGAGCATGTTTGAGAGCGCACGGCTGTTTGTGGATCGGGCGCAGACATCCAGGCCGGACTTTCACATCTCCAATAGCAATGCGGCTGACGTCGCGGAGTTGTGTGACCGACTGGAAGGGCTTCCGCTGGCCATCTAGTTGGCGTCGGCCCGCGCACTGGTGCTGACCCCGCGGCAGATACTAGTGCAGTTGGGCAGTCGTTTTGAGTTTCTGGTGAGCCGCAAGCGGGGAGTGGCAGAGCGACAGCGGACGCTTCTGGCGGCAGTGGACTGGAGCTACAAACTGCTCACGCCGGAATTGCAGAAGTTCTTCACGCAGATATCGGTCTTTGGAGACGGGTGGACGGTGGATGCAGCAGAAGCAGTCTGCGATGAGCCTCTGGCGCTGGACTATCTGGCTCTGCTGCGCGAGTGTTCTCTGATCCAGGTGGAAGAGACGAAAGATGGGATACGCTTTCGTATGCTGGAGACGCTGCGAGAGTTCGGGGTGCAGCAGCTTTCGCAGGAGGAAGGGGCACGGCGCGCCAGCAGCACATCACATATTTTGCAGATTGTCACCTGGACCACTGGATCGATCGTGATAACCGGCTAGCTGCGCTGAACTGTGCACGCGAGACTGGCCAGGTCAAGGCAGCGATGCAGTTGGCCGGATACCTCTTTGGCTACTGGTGGTCACATAGTCTCATGACCGAGGGACGACTCCTCCTTTCTGAACTGTTAGCCCATCCTCAAGCTGCGGAACCGACGGAGGCACTCGCAATCGCGCTTACCTGCCTGGGCCGTTTAGGTTCTATTCAGGGCGACCTTCATGAGGCGCGCCCCCTGTTGGAGGAGAGCCTGCGGATTGCACGCGACCAGAAGCTCAACCATATTATCATCCAGAACATCGAAAACCTGGCCGCGTTACAGCGTACCGTGGGGAATTACGATCTCGCAGAGTCGCTTCAGCATGAGGGGCTCTCGCTCTGCCAGGAGCACAACGAAGGTATCGGAGTGGCCTTGCACGATCTGGGGAGAATTGCGTGGGTCCGCGGAGACTTCAAGGAAGCTCAGAAGCTGTTTGAACAGTCCGCACCGTTGATGCCAGGGAGTACGATCAATATACAGTGGCTGGCGAGGGTGACGCTGGCAGAGGGCAATCTCGACGACGCATTGATCCTGATAAATCGCTACATTAACCCTGAGGGAGAGCCTTCTCACGCAGTTTTCCAACATTGGCCGCAACACTACGCCGAGGCACTGGAGGTAAAAGCGCACATCCTGCTCCGGCAGGGAAACGCTGAACTAGCCTGGAGCCTTATTGTGGATAGCCTCACTAAGTTCCACAAGGTTGGGATAAAGAGCAGCGTGATCAAAGCGGCTATGGTGTCGGCTGAGATCTGTCTGGCGCAGAACAGACTAGCCAGAGCGGTAAGCCTGTTTGGTGCGGTGGATGCAGGGATGCAGACCCAGGGAATCCGGAATCCGCCGTGGCGTCAGGCGGAGATTGATCGGAATATGAAGAATTTACAAGTGACACTCAGCGAATCGGCATTCACTGCCGCCTGGGAAGCAGGTCGCGCGATGATCTGGGAGCAGGTGGTCACTTACGCACTGGACGAGAGTAGAAAAAAAATTGATTCTTTGTGAAATTGGAAAGCAATTTCCAGAATGTCGACCAGCAGGGTCTAATGCGCCATTTCTTAGTCGTAAATTATGGCAACACTCTTGCTTCTATCCGGATTCTTGGGAGAGTTTTGGGAGAGTCGTTTGATATACTGTTATCGATATACCAAACCCGGCAGATACTTCTATAAAGAAGGCGCTGCCACCATCTCGAAATGGAGGATATGACTACATGAAACGTTTCTTCTCTCTCTCAATTCTCGCAGCCTTGACGATCACCGCACTGGCTGGCATCCAAGCCCAGGCGCAGACCTCTTACACGTACCGTGATCTCGGTACGCTCGGAGGTACCTCCTCTCGCGCTAACGGCGTCAACAACTTCGGGCAGGTTGTCGGTTGGTCCATCCTTGCCAATGGAGACAGACACTCCTTCTACTGGTCGTCCGCGACTGGTATGGTGGACCTCGGCACCTTCGGTGGCACCACCAGTGGAGCCTGGGATATCAACAATGTGGGCGATGTGGTAGGACAAGCGAATAACGCTGCCAACGTCTCGCATGCTTTTGCCTGGAACACCAGCACGTACGTCCTGACCGATCTGAACACGCTTCTTTCATCACTAGATGCCGCGAAATGGACACTGACATATGCCTGGAAGATCAACGACAATCGTCAGGTAATCGAACAGGGCACAGTCACCATCGGTGGGACCTCCTCCACCCACGGCTATCTGCTCGACCTACCCTACACGACGATTACCGACCTGGGAGCGTATTATCCGGACGGCATCAACAATCTGTCTCCGCCGCAGTTGTCCTGCTGGCCAAGCAGCGCAGCCGGAGCCATCATCTATCCCTCGCTGGTAAATCTCTTCCCCATGATACGCGCATATGGGATCAACAATGCCGCTTCCTCGATGGTCGTCGGGGGATTCTCTGATCCTCATCAAGAACTCCAATATCCACCATGCTTTTCGATGGGTTGTAGCCAGTGGCGCGATGCAAGACTTGAACAACCTGGCACCAAATCTTGGCATGAAGATCCTGTTGGGTGCGACAAGTGTGAGCGATACAGGCTATATCGCTTGCCAACAAGACCCGACCGGAATTAACGGGACCCCGAACACCCATGCCTACCTGCTCACACCACAATAGTCGCGTGTCTAAAGTGCTTACCCTGAGTACTGACTTTTACGACTCTCGTCAACCTAAATATCAGTCCTCATACGTGTCGGGGAGTTCCATTATCCGACACGTATGGCTGTACAAAACCTCTCCTCATGTCGGATAATTGGAAGTAGATAGTTGCCGGTTGTAAAACACGGAAGCTGAGAGAATAAGTTCCAGCGGTTAAGGGGAAATACTAAGGCTGAATTTTCAGCTTGCGTGTGCAATCGGCACAATCGCGTTTATATATCCAACACAAGGCTAACAGGACAGTGATCTGATCCCATGACCGCCGGATGAATATCAGCGCTGATGACCTTATCTTTTAGGGAGGAGGAGACAAGGAAGTAGTCTATACGCCAACCGATGTTTCGAGATCGAGCACCAGCGAAATTACTCCACCAGGTATAGAACCCGTTGCCTTGCTTGAATATGCGAAACGTATCGATGAAACCGGCATCTACAAAGGCCTGAAAACCCGCTCGTTCTTCTGTCGTGAAGCCCTTTTTCCCTACGTTAGATTTGGGATTTGCGAGGTCGAGTTCAGTATGGGCAACATTCAAATCGCCGCAGAAAACAACAGGTTTAGTCTTTTCCAGTTCCTTGCAGTATTCCAGAAAAGCCGGGTCCCAATGATCATGTCGCAGCGGAATTCGACTGAGGTCTTCCTTGGCGTTGGGGGTGTAGACGGTCACAAGGTAGAAATTTGCATATTCGGCAGTCATTATACGGCCTTCTGTGTTAGGATCACCATATTCATTGCCGGTCATATCGTATTTGGCGCATAACTCAGCATTTAAACCGTGTCGAATACTGATCGGCTCAACCCGACTATAAATCGCAGTTCCGGAGTAACCTTTCTTTTCAGCGGAATTCCAGTATTCATGGTAACCTGGAAGATCCACGAGCGCTTCACCCGGCTGGGCTTTGGTCTCCTGCAAGCATAAAATATCAGGATTTTCGGCAGTAATAAATGGTATGAGGGCGTCTTTGCGAAGGACTGCCCGAATGCCATTCACGTTCCAAGAGTATAATTTCATACAATTGCTTTCGCTCTAACCACCCGATTTTCCTCCATAAACTAGAGTATTTTCAGTTAAGCTGCGATCGCAAAAGTCGGGAAATACAATTTTTTGCCTAACCCCCTAACCCCCTTCCCTGATTCCCTCGTTCCTCGGAGGGAAGGGGGAAGGGGCTGGGAGGGCGGGTCAAAAGTCTCTTTCGGACTGTAAATGGGCTAAAAGTCGCTATTTTTCAATGGCAGATCAGCGTCAAAAAAATCTTCGTCGCTTGTATGGGCATTGTAGAGCGATTTTTTTTTCAATCGAAAATTTCAGAAAGACTTTTGACCCGCCCTCCTGGGGGTTAGGCAAAGCAGCAATCAAATATGTACTGTTTTTGAGTGTTGCAATTACCTCTCAGTTAAGCTGCAATCGCAACTAGCCCCACATACGTTGTCGGTTCTGGTATGGGAAGTCCATCTTCGCGCATTCCTTCGAAGTGCAGTTCCAATGATTCCTGAAAAAGTCTCTTACATTCTTCTAACGTATCGGCAGCGGCGATACAACCGTCGACATCGGGACAATAAGCAGAATAGTTGTTGCCAGAGCCTTCGATAATTACAGCGTACTCTTTAATGTTCATGATTTTTCTTTCCAGCCAGCTTGCCTGTATGTAAAACACACGTCAAGCCCTCACTCCCCGGCCCCCTCTCCAGAAGCTTCGGGAGAGGGGGTGACTTGGATAGGGGATTATCACTTTTTTTTATGAAGTTTTATCCAATTACATCCATTTCCCACGAAGTGGAAAATAGAAAGCCAAATATCTATAGCTCCCCCTCTCCCGAAGCTTCTGGAGAGGGGGCCGGGGGGTGAGGGCTGATGTAATTGCAACCGATTTTCATTTTGATCGCGAGTACAACATATACGCAATTTGAGCGCAAGTTAACATCACAAATAACTAAGCGAGTATCGGTTCGACTACGTGACCGTGGACATCGGTTAAGCGGCGCTGGATACCATTATGGTAAAAAGTTAGACGTTTATGATCGATGCCTAGAAGCCTAAGAACCGTGGCGTGGAAATCGTAGACTTCCATCGGATTTTCTGCAGCGAAGTAGCCAATTTCATCGGTAGCCCCGTAGGCCATTCCCGGTTTCAATCCAGCCCCTGCCATCCACATCGTAAATGCATGCTGATGATGATCACGCCCTGCCGCCCCGATGCCTTGAGTGAATGGCGTGCGCCCGAACTCAGTGCACCA
>JANXSG010000003.1 GCA_025352825.1 Chthonomonadaceae bacterium
TTGATGATCTACCAGTGACTAGATTTTATACTTCGGTGCGTCTACATGGTGTAATGCAAAGAATTCACGAATTTGATCACGCACTGAGAGTTGCATTAGAGGCTGGGGGTGATCAAGGTGTCGCATTCATAATGGAAGATCGCGGTTCTATTCGCCCTTGTGCTCCAGGCAAAGTAATGTTATCCAAACTTACAAGCCTTACACCGAGAAAACGGCTGCTCCCAGTCGGTTTCCAAACTAAAGCGCCATCGTATATCAGGTCGCGTATCAATCGGCTAGATGAGCGTATTTCGGAGTTAGGCTGTGGTGGCAGCCATCCTGAGTTGATTGATGTAGAACGTGCGGTTGAGATCGTTTCTAATCTTCTGAGTATGCTTGATCTGGAGCATGAGGATTGTATTTTTGATGAAAGAGCTTTTCTTGCAGCCATCCGATATCTAAGTAATCAGTGTATTGATCCTACTCTAAGAGGCAAAGTCCTTATGTTCAGTCGTACTCAACGAAATGTCAGACGCCAGTTCGATTCTGGAAGATTCAATAACGTACCATTTTCTGGTCCAGATGGAGCGTTGTCGAATGAATACGCTATTAGCCTACCATGTATCATGTTGCTCCGCCAGGAAGGTGGGCTTTCTGAGCAATGGCGTGATGCCCCATTCTGGTGGCCAGTTCTTCAGGCACCATCTAACATGCGACCTGTGGTATTTAGTGCGGAAGTCTTATCTGACGATTGAAATACGGTATGAATTTATTATCTGGATTTAACATAGCACGCAAATTCCAAGTTTGAGGAGTGAATTCGTTATACTCACCAAGTATATAATATACTTGAAATCCCCTATTCAGTTGTAGTGATTATCATCACTACCAACCGAAATAAAGGCTCATTACAAGCTTAATATATCCGCCTAAGCTCCCTCAGAAACTACAAGAGCAGTTTGAATTAGCTCGTGTTGAATGAGGTGATGTATTTCAAAACTCATATCTGTGATAGCAGATAGGTGTTCAGCCACAAACAGGCGATGGCAATAGTTAGGGTCAGCTTCAAAACAGAGCAAGCAGCAGCGTATATCCAGGGCAAATTTAGCAAGACTGGTCATCGATTCTAACTAAGTTTCCAGATAAGTTTTAAATCGAACCGTATATTCGTTCCAGTCCCGGCCGCTATGGTAGTCATTTCGGCTATCCTTCGGGCATCCAAGAGCGCCAATATGCAAATAGTCCATATCGTGTGCCTGCACTAATACTGACAGCGACTTTTAGAAAAGCCAGGCTTCCTGCTCTGCGGCATCTGGCGAATATCCATCACAGTCTGCACATCCCCCGACTTCAGCAGCAGTATAAACTGATCGGTATTCAGCCCTTCGTAGCCGATAGTCAACAGTTCCTGCAAGTTCAATACTCCTCAACACCTGTTCTTAGGCATAGTATACCAGAACCACATTAGAACTCACCGTAACCGAGAGAGACCTAACCCCCTGCCCCCTCTCCTTCCCAAGGAGAGGGGCGGATAGGGGGTAAGATGAAACCTCCCCTCTCCTCCGAGCTTGCGAGGGAATCAGAAGGGGAGGGGCAGTAGGGGGAAAGATAATCACTCCCCTCTCCTCCGAGCTTGCGAGGGAATAAGGGAGAAGTGCCGGGGGTGTGAGAACCTGAAGGTAAGGTAACTTATTCATTTAAATAGTTCCACCAGCTTTGAATCAAAGACTCTTACATCTTCAAAGGAATTCCCGAGGCTCGTATGGAAAAAGTCCTCCGTAGATTGATACACCAAACTTCGGAGGAAACAATGTCCAGTAAAAAAACATCCCCACCCACAGCCAGCACCCATGAAGACTCCCAAAGTAGTAAATCCGGGGCCGCCATTTCTCGTCGAGAGATGCTAGGTGGCTCGGCTGCTATCGGAGCAGTGCTCGCACTCAGCCCGGAGCAAGTGAAGGCAACCTCAGCAAATGCGCCTTTGCTTGTGGGGGCGGCCAAACGCATTATCACGCCAAACCCGCTCTTGCCGGTCTCTGGTGGAATGGGACCTACCCGTCCCACGAAGGAAAAGAAGGGTGATATCACTGCGCGGGCAGTATATATCAAACGTGGGGACACCTCCATCGCCATAGTGGCGCTGGATCTTCTTGGGTTCCCGTCTGTACTGGCAGATCGTGTACGGGCGCGGGTTCCGCGCATTGCCGCCGACAATATCATCATCGGCTCGACGCACACACACAGCGCTCCGGACTGCTATGCATTTCCTTTGGGGCCGAACGCACATACAGGTGATCTGGCATTCATGGATCGTGTGTGTGTTCTGGCTGCAGAGGCTGTGAATGAAGCTATCGATGCAGCGAAGCCGGCACATCTCAAGATAGCTACTGGCGAAGCACAAGGCAAAATCGCTTACAACTACTACGCACCTGATCTCTATGACCGCCGAATGAATGTCATTCAGGCGATTTCCCCGGAAGGAAAAACGATCACCACTCTGGTCAACTACGCGATTCATCCGGAAGTTTTGGGGAACGATCTGGGTATACTAAGCCCCGATCTCGTCGGCCCTCTTTGTGACCGGCTGGAAGAGAAACAGGGTGGTATGGCCATCTTTATGAATAGCGCACAGGGTGGCATGGTGACCGCGGATAACCGCATCCTCGATCACACTAGAGACCCGCTGAAAGGTTACTGGGACGATGCCCGCACCTGGGAGGAGTGCCTGCGTATTGGGCATACCATGGCGGA
>JANXSG010000065.1 GCA_025352825.1 Chthonomonadaceae bacterium
GAACTTTCGCATAATCACAAGAAACGGCTGATCTGCAATGAGTACTACAGCAATTGCCACCAAAGCAATAAGGAATAGATGACTGACAGCTTCGCCCAGCATGGAACGAACTCCAGTAGCCAGAAGCCCGCCAAGCCAGCCACCAGCGACCTGTGCCTGTTCGGTATCCCATTCTGAACCAGCAGAGACGACGCGGAGATGCTGCCACATGAGAAAAGTCAGGAACAGCAGACCGGAGCCGAACGAGGAGGTGCTGAGAGAGAGCCTTTCATAGCCAATGAGGAACATTGAGCCTGCAAACATAAAGAGGACAGGGATTGCAAAAGCGCCGTTACCTGCAATAAATCTTAGGATGGTGTCGACATGCTGTGTAATGCCGCCGGACTGCTTTGCAAACAAGCAGAGCAGTCCGGCCGCCCCAATGAAGAAAAGCGAAATGCCTATGATATCCTGCGCACGCCGACTCAGATCAGGCTTTTCTTCTGTTTTTTCACGCTGGGTTTTAACCATCATTCTGCTCTCCGTTGCAAGGAAGTATAGCAGAATTATGACGGCGGGTCAATGAATTCCTCAGGGTAGATTACCAACTTTACTTCACAACTTCGAAATGATCAAGGATTCGCGTATCGGCGGCCACTGCTTCGAAGATCACTTTATGCCCATCTACTCGGAAATGGCCGAAATGGTGTCGTCTAATAACCTTGTCCATTACCGGCTCAGCCGACATCGGTTCATCTTCCAGACCGCCGCCTGCTCCACCTACGATCAAAAGATGCAGCTTCTGTTTGCCATATGTTTTTGTAAGTCGTTCATAGTCGTGAGTGTGCCCGGCCACAATGAAGTCGATTCCGTATTTTTCGATTAGCGGATCGAACAGTTCCCTGATAGGAATGTCGCCGTGATACTCCGCCCATCCTTGCGAATAAGGCGGTTGATGCAGGAATATGAAATGCCATGCTGCGCGTTTCCACTCCGATGATTCCAGCTCGTTCATGAACCACCTAAACTCGTCAGAGCCGGCAGGTATCCCCGTTGGAAAGTAGATATTAGGATCCAGTGCGATAAAACGAGAGTTGCCTGCAGTCCAGGCAAAGTAGTGAGGTTTCGGGAGGTTGCGTGCATATCGCTCGAAATAGACGGGCTTTAAATCCTCGAAGCATCCATCATATTCATGATTTCCACCTACCAGCATGATGGGTATTTCCGGTGCGAGAGGGGAGACATCTTCGAAGAAATTTATCCAGGATTCTAAATGATGCCCATTCTCGACGAGATCACCGGTGCCTACAGCAAAATCGATTGGCAAGCGTCTCATAGCACCTACAATCTGCCGAAACACATCGTTATTGCCTTTCGTCTCTTCGTTCGCATGGGAATCTGACCATACTGAGAATTCAAAAGGTCCGTCCTCCGGTAGTGTTCGGAAGTTGTAGGTTGGTGAAATTACATGTCCCGAATGCACTCGATAGGAATACGAGGTACCAGGCTTAAGTTGTTTCAGGTGAACTGTGTGAAGATTACCAACACTTTCTGCGGTCGATTTTCTCGATAGTATATCTCTCAAACCCCATTCCACGAAAGCATTGGCACTACATAAGGTGTCAGTCTCCCACACAATGCTAATTCGATTCGATGTGGCGTTTTGCAGATACGGGCCGACCACAGTGAGAGGGAGGTGACTGAGCAGTTTCTGTGCCTTATGCAGAGAGGGGATGCTTCCGGCTCGAACTGCCTGCAATGTCGTTTCCACCTGAGCTGCGGACGGGGCAATTAGCAGGCGAGTTTTTCGCACGATAACGGACAGCTCTTTTCGAAATTCAATCTGCTTTCGGAAACGGATGAAATCGTCTTTTTCGGTAATTCGAACGGAAGCGAGCCCTCCGTACAGCGCTTTATTTAGAACGCGCACTACAAGATGAGTCTTTGTCTTGGAGGGTGGAACATAAAAAGAATCGCCACTAATCGGAATTCTTTTTCCATTAGCATATAGTTGTGCGCCATCGTCCGCATCGAACTCAAGCGCTGATGGGGCTGAAATATCTACATCAGTGACATACCAGTAGGGAGTGTCGGCATGAAGCGTCCTGTGTGGCAGTATGACCTGCTCCAGGATTTTGGGAAGGCTGTCAAGGGTAGTATTTAAACCTTCGCCTGGGTCACCTAGAGCAAAAGTCCACGAAGTTTCCAGATTTCTCCAAGCGGGTGACTTCACGGGAGGAAGCGAATTGTACTCTCTAAGCAGTTTCTCAGTCGCTGCAGGCTCATTGGTTACATCTCGTTTTAGCAAACCATCCCTGTTTGAAAAAATAGTGCCACTCTGTGATATGGTGAGCAGAAGAATCGTAAAAAGCAGCATGAATGGACTCCTAGATTGGATGTGCAGCCCTCGCAGGGCTACCTGAACAAATAAAAAATGGTCAATTCTAATCCCAAAATTCCTGCTTGTTTACAGGGAGTGAATTGTTCCTAACTTTCTGACCCCAATGGCGTAAGTCAAAAAAAAGTAGCTTATAGACTTTTTAGATCATCCCTATTAGTAAGTTGGAACTCAGCTTAATTCATATCAAGAGCTCGCCATATCTCTGGCCGTAGGATTACTATACACTACATTTCGATTCGTTACCGGCAAGAATCAATATATTGACAATAGACCGAATCATTAACGATTATTGATTTATTTTTTACCCAACTACCGAATTGGTATGAAAATTGCACTGGTATATATGTCTGCAATGCAAGAATTTTTCTGAGAGGTATGTGAATTTAAGATACTCCTATGTACTACTCTTATCACTTAAGCTGTAATTTTTCTAAGGAGAAACCGAATCATGATTTCCAACTGCCGAAAATCTGTCTTGACCACGTTCGCCATGCTGTCACTCACTCTCGTTGTGATGCTTTCCGGAGTAAATTCTGCAAAAGCTCAGGCGATGTACGATGCCTTTGCCGGCGGGTTAGTGCAGAGCAATACGCTTTCAAGTGACGATCTAACCATCAGTACATTTACAAAAGGCGAGACAACCAGCATTTTTATGAGTGGAATTGGCTCCTCAGATACGAATGGATACACCTTTACGGATCAAGGCGGATATGGGAGCATCGCGGAAGCATACGGCAGCAGCTCACCAATTGGTGTAGGCTCTTCCAAAGATTCGGCGCTTTTCACCGGGCTGAAGTTTACCAACAACACCAGCAGTGATATCGCTGTCTCTACAAACTATGAGTTATATGTTTTGGCCTTGGCTCAGGCCACCAGCGCTCTCTATAACTACAATGATTCAGGGTATGCACTCGCGACTTCGAAACTAATCCTATGGGATGGGATACCTCATGATAAATTCACAACCGTTGCCAGTATATACTCCTACGCATTGGCGTTTCGAGGAACATTTACTTACGACTTCGATCTTCCAGGCAGCTACGATTTCACTCTTGCAGCAAACTCAACGGAGTATTTCGGTGTGATAAATACTGCCAGTGGCTATGCGGTCAGCATTCCAGAGCCAGGCACAATTGCGTTTATATGCTCAGGGAGCCTGGTTAGTCTGGGAGTCTTACTCCGCAGAAGAGTATGCCGATCGTAACAGCCAGCAATGTAATAGTAAATCCGCCAATCACTCTGTGAATGGCGGATTTTTTAACGCCCTGAATTAATCGAATATCGAAGAGGAAGATTTTTTAGACTGGATTATCAGGATTTACAGGATTCGATTATCTGATAAGACCTGAACACAAAAACTGCATAAGAATTTTGTGATCAGCATTAATCCTGTGAATCTTGTTAATCCGGTCCAATAAAGACCGTTAATTATGTGATGTTTGCTCGTTTGTAATCGGTATTGCATACAAATCGAACGCAATTTAACTTTGAAGGTAGTTACATATGGTTACATCTGCAAAGTTTGCCTCGGCTATAGTGCGAAAACGAACTTCACCATCACTTTTTTTACGAAGCGGAGCGCATTCGGGTCGCCGATGATAAAATAGGTATCCGTGCCCGCCTGGCCTGCATTATGATAGGAGAGATAGCCGTTTACATTGCCGTTATCGATCACCATACGGCCACCCCACGAGCGGTATGGGCTGAGTTCATAGTTCATCGTGAGTATGTGCTGCTGTACAAAGCCATCGTGTGTTTCGGCATATGTCGAGAACGAAACATCTAGTTTTCGGAACATGTGCGTCCGAAAGGAAGGCCCATACGAGGTGAACGGCCTGCTCCCTAGGCGGCCCGTTGTGAAATCGAGCCCCCATTGTTTGAATCGATTTGATACCCCTCCGCCCACACTAATACCATATGTGAAATCGTTATCATGATCGAACTTGCCACCGCCAACGAAAATACCGTATTTATTGTCATTTTTCGTATTGAAACCAAGGTCAACATTGAACTGACGCCTGAACGGAGTGCCATCCATGTGCCAGTCGTAGTTTGTAGAAAAATCCGAATAGAATCCCCTTAGATTGCCATGATACCAGTTTGAATACCAATTGGTGTAAGTAGACCATCCCTTGTAATCTGTGAAAGGAATATATCCAAGCCGATCCACAAATGTGTTTTCTACCTGTCGATAGCGTATGGTGCTGAATAGATTTTTATCCTCCAGGTTGAAAGCATCCGTAAATCCTAATCCGCCTGCTCCTACTCCCAGGGTTTGTGCAATCTCCGCGTTGTTCGACCACTTTCCTTTTCGAATTTCCGGTGAGAAAACAAGTACAGAGTTATCTTCACCAGGGGCAAGATGCTGCATCATCATCAAGGTTGCACTAGAAGCAGCGTTTATCTCATGCCGAATACGAGTAACATAGTTCGCTTCATGACCAAACGATGTAGTACTCATTACTCCTAAAGTAGTTTTTGGGTTAATCTTGCCATAGGCTTTCAGCCCGGTATCGACTTTCTGAATCGTAGCAGGATCGAAGTATAAACCCAGAGCATATTCTCTTCCCATGGTGAGATTGTCCCTGCCTTCAAGGAAGAATGGGCGTTTTTCGGGAACATACCTTTCGGATCGTGTGAAACCTATCCCTTCAACAGCTCCTTCGACGCTGGCGAAATCTGGATTGATCGTGGCCACACCCGTGATCTCTGGCGATGGCTGAAAGCGAGCATCCAGACCCAATCTGGTTTGGCTATGTCCACCACTAATTTGTGAACTGGGCATGATATATGGGAGAAGCGAAAAACGCGGTTTCCAGGACTTCTCCGCTGGAAGAACCCCTTTCCAGATTCCCTCGTACTCTAAATATCCTTGCGGACCAAGCCAACTCCAGATAGAGGTTCGATGGGTACGCGGCTGATAACGCCTAAAATTGATCCCCATATTTTGAGGCGCTTTAATATTGGGATAGGAGATGATCCCCCAAGGTATGCGCATTTCTGCAGTCCAGCCATCTTTGGTGCGCTTTGTCGCGGCAATCCAATCACCCTGCCATTCCAGCTTGTTGGCTCGGCCTCCTGCTAAAAAAGTACGCTGTGTGCCTCTAGCATTCACAATAAATGTATCCTGATCGTTCCATTTCTGAGAGTGAAATGGTTCGAGAAAGAAACGCACAGAATCATCATTTCCCAAATCAGCATCACGTACAGTCTCTCGGGCGATGATCGAATCTGGCTTTGTATCGTGGCATTTGAAGCCTACATAGATATAATCGTTATCGTAGACTATGAATGCTTCTGTCTGATCTTCCACGGGTTTCCCAGAATCGACATCCACAAAATTGGCGGCATTTGTGGCCAACTTCCAGACGGGATCATTTATATCACCGTCTATGATCGGTGGTTTAGTATCCCCGCTCAGCTTCACTGCAGAAATAGATCTGCTGGATACAGGAGCGCCTACGCCGGAGCCTCCAGCTTTAAACGCCGGAATTACTAAACTAGCGCCAGCCAGCAAAATCCCGCAAGCAATTTCGGGGAATTTCGCTGCATGTCGCATGTTGGAAATATGATAGGGTGGCATGTTCGAACTGTGCTTTCAGTACAATTTAGAGAGAAAAATCTCTCATTTTCGGACTCTGTTCTCAGAATTAGCATACGAGGAGTTATCGGTACAGGTTTCCAATATTCTGTCCTTTTAAAACACAAACTTCATTTCACCACAAATTTAGGATAGTTATGCCCTATAATTCAACGCTCTCTCTCGCAAAACAACGGGAGACATGGAGGGTGGGGTGAGACCTGGTCAAATTGGTACGAGTGTCTATTATACCGCAAGCAATGTTAAGATTTCGTTAAGGCACGCGCCGACATGCTATAATATTTTGATGCTTTCATAATCCTTATCTTACGCATTGTCTGGAAACTAACCGAATGAACAACTCACATAGCTATATCGCTTTAATTGCCCATGATGCAAAAAAAGAAGAGATGATCTCTCTTGTTGAGAGGCATCGGATCTTCCTTGATCAGGACTTTCTAGTGGCGACCAGAACCACGGGATCGCTGATCACCGAAAGAACCGGGCTTGTCGTACACTCCATGCTATCCGGCCCTCAGGGTGGCGATCTTCAGATTGGCGCTCTCGTGGCTACGGAACGAGTGAAAGCCATGGTATTCCTTCGAGACCCGTTGACAGCACATCCCCATGAGCCAGATATATCGGCGCTTCTAAAAGTTTGCGATATTCACAATATCCCACTCGCAACCAACGTGGCTTCTGCGGATATAATTCTCGACCGTTTGACACAACTCGCGCTCAAAGCCTGAGCAGTGAAGGTGAGATTGAAAGGCGTTGCTGTGACTAAAGTTTTAGTGGTGGACGACGAACAGCCGATAGTTGAGGCTGTTGCTTATAGCTTAAGAAAAGAGGGATATATAGTCGAGACCGCTGCCGATGCAGAACAGTGCCTGGCTTCGGTACGTTTGGATGCGCCAAGTTTAATTCTGTTGGATATTATGCTTCCATCAGCGAGTGGATTCGAAATCTGTAAAATGCTTCGCAAGCAGGGCAGCATCCCTATTATTATGATGACAGCCAGAGCCGATGAGACTGATAGGGTGGTGGGGCTGGAGCTCGGCGCTGATGACTATGTGGTTAAGCCATTTAACATGCGCGAGCTGATGGCGAGAGTCAAAAGCGTCCTTCGCCGAACTTCTGCTGATACCTCACAAGATGAGGCCATCATATCTTCCGGAAATCTTTCCGTCGACCCTGTTCGATATGAGGTTCGACTGAATGGTCAACTACTATCTCTCTCCCCTAAAGAGTTTGAACTGCTCAGATTTCTCATGAACCATCCTGGACAGGTTTTTTCCAGGCAAATCCTTCTGGACAGAGTCTGGGGTTCTGAAGCCTATGTGGAAGAGCGCACCGTCGATGTTCACATTCGTTGGCTCAGGGAAAAAGTAGAATCGAGTCCCTCTCATCCAGAACGGCTGCTGACTATCCGTGGAATAGGATATAAGTTCCAGGCATGAGTCCGAGTACCTATTCAGAGGTTGAGCCGTAAAATTGATTTCGTTGTGTAATTTGCAATAGCCCAGTTAAATAATCATTATGTTAGAAACATCTTTTGAACTTATCCGTGATCTTATTGAAACCGGTATTATGGTCGTTGACAGCCGGAGGACTATCCTAGAGGGCAACGCAGCAGCACGTAAAATACTTGGCGTTCGTGAAGAAAATTTTGTAGGGAAGTCCGCGCTCGGGGTCACTCTATCATACGAACTGCTGAGTATGCTCACACTTACCATGCAGACTGGTGAGCAGCATCAACAGGAAATTCAGATTGGCGACGCACCAAAAAAAATTCTCCAGGTGCGTGTCCTCCCGTTCTCACCTCCAGGAATTCCGCAAAGGCCCGATGATCGCCGTTTTCTGGTACTGCTGGAGGATTTAACCCGCCTCCGCCAGCTTGAAACAATACGCCGTGATTTTGTAGCCAATGTATCGCATGAGCTCCGAACTCCACTGGCATCCATACGTGCTATGGCAGAGACACTGCAGGATGGAGGAGTACACGATCCTAATATCTCTATGCGATTTTTGAATCTTATTGTTGGTGAAGTTGAGAGACTCACGCGGCTGCTTGAAGATCTGTTGACTCTATCCCATGCGGAGTCATCAGAGCCAGAGAGATCGGCTTTCCCTCTCAATAATTTGCTTCGAGATGTAATAGAGCGCTTTCAGCTTCAGGCTGTACCCGCATATATAACTCTTACTAGTCTTATGCCAGAAGTTTTACTAGTGCATGGTAATCGAGATCAACTAGAACAAGTACTCATTAATCTAATAGATAATGCCATCAAATATACCGGTGTTGGAGGCAGTGTTACTCTGAAAGTTTGGGAAACGGAAAGGGCGGTATGTGTGGAGGTAAAGGATACAGGAATAGGTATTTTAAGTACCGATCTTCCGAGACTATTTGAGAGATTCTACCGGGTGGATAAGGCACGATCCCGACAGTCAGGAGGAACTGGATTAGGACTCTCCATTGTGAAACATATTGTTGAAACGCACGGCGGTGAAGTCACAGTAGAGAGCGAGTATGGCAGGGGGAGCACTTTCGGGTTCAAGCTCCCCAAATGACGATCATTAGAGGGCTTCTACTTCTTCATCGATATCTTCTGTTTCATCCAGTTCAGCATCGACATCTTCAAATTCTGCATCAGGATCATCCAGCAGAGGTTCTACTGCATCGATACCCTTCAGTTCATCACTTTGTGCAGAGATTACTTTCGCTGGTCTCAGCTGATCCATATTGAGCATCGCAGGAGCCGCTGAGTTCTTCTGTTTACTCTCTTCACTCACAAATTTCACGTTCACATCCGACATCCAGAGCGGTATTTTTGCCATGGGTTTGCCCGTTGTAGAACAGACGACTTCTCTCACTTCCAAATCAGGCTTTCGCATTCTCTTTATCACTCCCCAAAAAATATCACTGCAAAATGTGTCAGTTAATCCAGATCTATTAGCGAACTATTGCTGTTTTTCTGGAATATTCGATGCTGTTCGAACAGAGACTACACCGTTTATAATCATGATAATGCCGGCACCTAAATATATCAAAGATCCCGCCGGATCGATGGGGTGTCCTGGCTCTGTAAGGAATTTATTTCCTGTGGCGTATCCGAGAATACTCACGATAATCAGAGCGATGCCAATCAAAACAAACATATTTAGATATCTCAGCATATCCGATCCTTCAAATTTAGAGGCATTTCTACAAAGTATGAATCTTTATAGTATACCGCATAAACCGGGAATATGTTTCATAATCTCAGGTGTGACCGTGCTTCAATTTACGAGACGCAAACATTCCATTAATATCAAAATGCCCAGTTCACTGTACCTATCCGCATTGACAACCATAAATATATTCGATATAATACTTAAAACAGGTTATTGAAACGGAGAGATAACGTTACTAGCGTGAGGATGTATAAAGATTCAACCGATAACTTATTCCGATTCACACTACCTTAAGCGAATATCGCCAATTGTCTACCCGTGAGGTCTTTTATAACGATAAGAGCCTTGCATAGCGAGCATCCAGTCGGCTGATTGGCTCGACGATTATGAATAAATATACTAATAAACTGTATCGCAGGATTTCAGGAAGTAAAACCCTTGGAACAAAAGCACTCCGCAATATTCAGTACGGAGATAAGCATCTAGCCTCAAAACTGGATTGGCCAAAACTTGGGCTCCTTTTTACTGCAGTGGTTACGCTCTCCCTGCTTACTTCCGTCCACCTATTGCCGGATAAAATATCTTTGCGTCTTGGAGATGTCAGCAGCAGTGAAGTTCGTGCAGCGCGGTCGGTGCGTTTTATAAACAGCCTTGAGACTGCGAATCAACGACAGTTAGCCCGGCAGCATGTTACACCTGTCTATGATACAGACGATTCTGGTAACGCCAACGCACATCGTATAGTTCAGGAATTTTTCGACAGAACTGAGCAGAATCAATCTTCGATCAGCCGATCATCTCCTGCGAAAAAACAGATTGTCGAATCCCTTCGATTACGTTCAGGTGCGCCTTACTCCGACTCACAATTTAGATATCTTCTTTCACTCTCTCCAGCAATACTTCAAAAGATAAGAGATACCTCCACGAGATTAGTAGATGAAGCGATGGATCGAGAAATTAGAGAAGGTACTAATGATCTTGAACATGCCAAGCAGGATATTGTGAATGGTGCGCACGCTGCCCTATCTGCGCAGAATGCCAGCGTGCTCATTCCAATATCGCAGCTTGCACTTCGTCCAAACCGAATATACAACCGGCACAAAACTGAGGCAATGCTAGATGCCGCTGCGAGAGCAGTGAACCCAGTATACGATTTTATAGTCCGTGGTGATAGAGTAATTGGTATTGGCGATAAGGTGACCCAGAAACATCTTGATATGTTTATGGTTTTAGGTTTGCTGAATCCACGTATTGAGCCAACAACAGGAATTGCAGTATGCGCCATCGTCGCCTCCATGGTACTTCTGGTAGTATTCTACATCTCTCGCATAATTCCAGCCCTCTATGCCGACCGCCGAAGGCTAAGTCTGCTTACTATGATTGTTTGTTTGGGTGTGTTCGGGCTTAAAATTGGCGCTGCTATGTTTGGCCTATCCTTCTCCAGCGGACAGCTTGGATATCTGGGTATGATGAGCGTGGCAGCGGCAGGGATGCTCATAAGTGTTTTGATCGATAGAAATCTTGCTGTACTTGTTGTCTCACTGCTTGCTGTTCAGTCTGGCCTGATCATGAATCATGAAATTAGGTTCACTGTAATGACTCTTATGAGCAGCCTTATGGGAATTGTTACAGTAGGCAGCGTTCGACGAACCAACAATCTGTTAGCGACCACGGTTTGTCTCGCGGCTACCAGTCTTGGCATGGTTTGGCTGCTGGGCATGCTGCTCAGTGACTCACTGGCAGAGCTGGTAACTGGTTCAGCATGGGCAGTCGGTTCAGCAATGTATGCAGCATTCCTCTACTGGTTTGGTGTGCTTATGCTGGAGAAGCCATTTGGAATTCTCACCCACACTGCGCTTCTGGAGTTATCCGCATCTGATAAGCCGCTTTTGACTCATCTCTGTGCTATTGCACCCGGTACTTATGCACACAGTATGATGGTGGGATCGCTGGCAGAGGCGGGCGCGCAGATAGTGGGGGCGGATAGCTTACTTTGCAGAGTTGGTGGATACTATCACGATATAGGTAAAACGAAACGCCCAGAGTTCTTCTACGAAAACCAGCGCCGGGAAAATATACACTGCCGGCTCAGTCCGTCGCTCTCAGCACTTTTCATTACGGCTCATGTACGAGATGGCGTCGATCTTGCCACGGAACATAAACTGCCAGTCGAGATACGCGATATTATTGCACAGCATCACGGGACGACTCTCATTGGATATTTCTATCATCAAGCTCTAACAGACTGTGGTGGAAATAGTGAAGCTCCTCCGGGGCTGGAAGAGCGATTCCGATACCCTGGGCCAAAACCGCAAACCCGCGAAGCAGCTATTGTTATGCTGGCTGATTCTGTGGAAGCTGCATGCAGAAGTATAGATAAACCGAGCCAGGATCGATTAGAATCCAGGATTCACGATGTGATACGTGGAAAAATAGAAGACGGACAGCTCGACGAATGCGACCTGACATTCAAAGACATGAAGGGAATTTCGAACGCCTTTTTGCACGTTCTCTCCGCCATGATGCACAGCAGGATTGACTATCCCAAATCTTCCAAGCCTGGAGGAAGAAAGCCATCGGAAACTCTTTCCAGCATTCGGCCAGCACTCTCCTACTCATCTTCCAGTACCGGAATTTCTGCAGAAGAGCTGAGCCTGCTCGACTCGAACGCAGTCACGATGTTGGAAGCTGCCGCAGAGCGTGACTATCCGAATAGTGTCGATACTGCAAATGCCATGGCGATGGAGTTCATCAGCGAAGGCCGCCTCAACCTACAGGCGAGTGCAGCTCCAGAAACACACACATCCAGTTCTCCGCTAGGATTACCAATGTTCGAATCAGAGGTTTTGTATGGCCGTCACTCTTCAGAACATGCACCCAACTCAGATACCAACGAGCTCCCTCCTTCAGGCAGCGCTCTTCCTCCTAAAGGAAGAAGGATTTCCGGAATCCGAAGTGAGCGTGGTTCTGACGGATGATGCAACCGTCCACGAACTAAATCTCCACTATCGCGGATTCGATAAACCTACCGATGTGCTCTCTTTTGCTCAGCAGGATCAGATCGAAGGTTTTCCGCCACCTCCGGATGTGGACGAACTTCCCCTTTTGCTCGGTGATGTCATCATATCTGTAGATACGGCTGCCCGACAAGCCGAAATCCATCATGTCTCGCTCATTCAGGAGCTTGAACTACTCACGGTGCACGGTATTCTGCATCTACTGGGTTATGAAGATGATACAGATGATGGCGCGGATCTTATGCGAGAACGTGAAAAGGCTATTCTGAATCTTTAGGATTGTGAAGTTCAGTATAGCCCTTTTTTGGAGGCCGACTGTTGCAAAAACGCAGAAACCCAGTTATTGGTTTTAAGTACGCTCAAGAAGGGATACTGCACTGCTTCCGCACACAGCAGCACATGCGCTACCATTTCTACGCCTTGGCGGCTGTCCTTCTCTCTGGTATGCTCCTCAATTTGAATAATCAGCAGATGCTGGTGCTTGTATTTGCTATCTCGCTCGTTATCGTCTCTGAAATGATCAATACCGCAATCGAAGCCGTGGTAGACATGGTGACGGAGAGCTATAATCCGGTGGCAAAATTAGCCAAGGATGTAGCAGCTGGAGCGGTGCTGATTGCCGCTATGAACGCCGTGATTGCAGGCGTCCTGATTTTCTTTGGCCCCAAGAAACTTGATGATATTCACACAAGAATGACAACTGAGCTGCCCCCGGATGTCACACAGATTATTGTAATCGGAATTGTAGCGCTCACCCTCATTGTCATCATGACCAAACTGCTCAGTAATACAGGGTCTCCGTGGCGTGGCGGAGTTGTGAGCGGGCACAGCGCTATCGGATTTCTGCTGGCCATGATTATATTTTTCACGGCGCACAATCCTGTAGCCGGCTTCCTCGCTCTTCTGCTGGCGGTGCTGGTTGCACAGAGCCGAGTTGAGGCAGGCATCCACTCCCTGCGTGAAGTCATTATGGGCGCAGTGCTGGCAATTCTTCTCACCTCACTGGTCTACTGGGTAATGCCTAAAATAAGAGGTCTTATGCGGCCAGTACAGCCGGCTGTTCATAGCAGAGCGACCGCCGATTTGACGCGGCACTAAAGTACCGGTCTGGATTTGCGAAGCCCATCGCCGGTCGCTTAGGCTCCCTGCATGGGCTAATTATTTAGATAGATTCCAAAGGAGTTAATCTAATTGCAAACATCACACATTAGTGTTGCCATTCATTATGTATGGTCGACTTGGGAAAGAGAACAAATAATTGAGGCTGAATGGGAAGAGAGGCTGCGTGCGGCGATAGCAAAGAAGTGTCAGGAAATTCAATGCCCGGCATATGCAATAAATGGAATGCCAGATCACGTCCATGTTTTATTAAGATTATCTGATAAACTTGCCATTGCACAGGTAGCACAGTTGTCAAAAGGATCTTCATCTCATCTAATTAACCATGAGTTCAATCTAGCAAAATCGTTCAGATGGCAGGGTTCGTACGGGGCATCCTGTGTCGAAGTGGAAAACATTGATCGAGTTCGTATATACATTTACAATCAAAAACAGCATCATGAAAACGGGAGTACAATTCCAAATAGGGAGTGTAGTGGAAATTGATTTTATTCAATAGTTAGCCCATGCAGGGAGCCTAAGCGACCGGAGATGGGCTTCGCAAATCCAGACCGGTACTTTAGTGCCGCGTCAAATCCCAAAAAATAACATTACTTCAAGGAGTGCAGACAACTAATGACTTCTGAACTATCAAATATAACGGTTCACTGTGTAGGTAATGCCCACATTGATCCTGTATGGAGATGGCCGTGGCAGGAGGGTTATGCAGAAACTCTCTCCACATGCCAGTCCGCGCTCGATAGGCTGGCTGATAGTGACGACTTTATTTTCAGCCGAGGTCAGGCCGCCACATATGCGTGGGTAGAAGAGTGCGCGCCCGCTATGTTTGAGGAGATCAGAAAGTACGTACGTGAGGGGCGCTGGCATATTGTGAATGGCTGGTGGGAACAACCGGACTGTAATATTCCCTGCGGCGAGTCTTACGTGCGGCATGCGCTCTACGGAAAGCGTTATTTCAAACAGAAATTTGGGGTCGATGTAACTACCGGCTGGAACCCCGATACTTTTGGACATAACTCCGGGCTTCCGCAGATTCTGCAGAAAAGTGGCTTCTTAACCTACTGCTTCTTCCGGCCTGGCAGGCATGAAAAGGAACTTCCTGGCCCTTACTTCTGGTGGGTTGGGCCGGATGGCAGCCGCATCCTAGCTATTCGGCCTCCGGTTGGGCACTACTGCACAGGCGGCGACAGTATGGCGGAGGAGGTAATCACATCCGCACAGTCCGCACTTGATATGGGGCTAAAGCACTCTGTATTCTTCTATGGGGTCGGGAATCATGGAGGCGGCCCTACGCAGGAAAATATTGCAAGTATTCGTTCCGTCAATGAGGCTGAAGAGGGACCCAAGGCTAATTTCAGTACTGTCGAGAAATTTGCGCAGTCTGTTTCCGAGGATGCTAAGAATTTCCCCACCGTAACCGAAGATCTCCAGCATCATGCGCCTGGATGTTATGTTACTCACTCGGAAATTAAACGACTCAACCGTCACGCCGAGAATCGACTTCTTCGGGCAGAGAGATGGAGCGCTATTGCTTCACTCACTCTCGGAACGCACTATCCTGCGGCTGAATTCGAAAGAGCATGGAAACAGGTTCTGTTCAACCAGTTTCACGATATCCTTGCTGGAACGAGTCTGCCGGTGGCATATGATCATGCTCGCGAACAGATGGGCGAAGCGACTGCTATAGCTGCGCGAATTCAAAACGCGGCGCTGCAGGGAATGGCGGCTCAAATCGACACACGCGTGGATGATACTATTCCCACTGCCGCAGGCAAAGGCCGCCCGATACTGATCTTTAATCCCTCCTCATGGCAGCGTTTAGATGCTATCGCAGTTCAATGGGGATGGCGCGGAGAGGAGAGTGATATTCTGGTAGACGATTCCGGAAAGCAAGTTCCTTTTCAATATACCGACCCAGATATCTTCGGTGGTGGATCGCGCATATTCTTTGAAGCGGATATTCCTGCCCATGGATACCGAGTCTACAGGTTGCTGCCGAATCCGGAAGATGATACAGCGAAACACGTTGAGGACGCACTTGCTCCACAGGCAGGCGATAACTGGCTTGAAAACAGCAAATGGAGACTGGAATTCGATGAGAAGTCAGGCGAACTGAAACGCCTTTTCGACAAAAAGAATAAAGTGGAAACTCTGGCTGGCAATGCCTGCGCTCTTATCGTGATGAAGGATAAAGGAGATACCTGGGGACACGATATACCGACCTGGCGGGAAGAAATCGGCCGGTTTGGGGATGCAAAGTTTAAGGTAACGCAGCTGGGAGCCTCAAGAGCCGTTTTACGAGTAGATACAACCTGGGGAGCCTCTGCAACCCGTCAGGAATTCACTCTCCATCGCAACTCATCACGCATCGATGTAAAACTGTCCATCGATTGGCACGAGAAACACCAACTCCTCAAACTATCCATCCCCGCGGCAATAAAATCAGGAGTCCTGACTTACGAAACTCCTTATAGCACCATCGTTCGTGTAGCCAACGGCCTCGAAGATCCGGGGCAGAACTGGATCGATCTCAGTGGCGGTGCAACAGATCATACTGACGCCACTATACCCTACGGATTTGCATTATTGAACGA
>JANXSG010000206.1 GCA_025352825.1 Chthonomonadaceae bacterium
CTCAAATATCACACAGCTTGAGGCGGAAGTACGCAACCTGACGGATGGACGCGTGGATGGCGCCCTGTTGCTGCGTGATGTCGATGACCCTCTGGCAGCAGAGCTTCACCGCAAAGAGTTTCCTGAGGTGCTGATGTTTACGCATGCACTGAACCCAGATCAGTGGTTTGTGGATTGCGAAAATGAGCTAGGTGCGCGCATGGCCACAGAGCATTTCATTAAGCTGGGGCATAAACGCATTATCCATCTTGCTGGCCCTGTGGTTTCGGGTTCTGGGAGAGAGCGCAGGAACGGCTATCGGAAGGCTATGAGGGATGCAGGGCTGGATATTCAAGTTGAATGGGAGCGTTTGCTGCCATCTACTGGCTCGGATTTCAGTGGAACCGTCGATCTGTTTCGCGAGTCATCTTCAAAGCGGCCTACCGCCATTTTTGCATGGTCGGACGATGTCGCTATGCAGATGATGCAGTGTCTGAGGGGGATAGGGCTTAGAATTCCGGACGATGTTGCGGTGATTGGCTTCGATTCCACGCCTTTGTGCGATCATACCGATCCACCGCTCAGTAGCGTCCGCCAGCCAATTTACCAGATGGCTTCTTTAGCGCTTTCACTTTTAAAACAGAAGATAGGAGGGACAACACCAGAAGAGACTCAGATACGCATCCCGCCGGAATTAACCATTCGTAAATCCTGCGGAGCAAATTCACTCTTTTCAGGAAAACAGACAGTCAATCCCTAAGCAATAATCTGAGATTTATCAATATCAGGATACTGATATTAGGATTTCCAATTCGTTTACTATCGTTGCTCGCATATAAGGGACGAGACTGCTAAAAGCAGATAATCCAACTCGCTTCCCAAATTTTAAACATCGGCAGTCCATTTGCCAATGGAGGAAAAACAAATGAAGTCACCGTTACGAAGAGGTTTCACACTTATTGAGCTTCTCGTCGTCATCGCAATTATCGCGATACTAGCCGCTATTCTTTTCCCTGTTTTTGCAAAAGCACGCGAGCAAGCCCGTAAAACCGCCTGTCTTTCGAATATGAAACAGATCGGTCTGGCCATGTTCATGTATGCACAGGATTATGATGAAGTTCTTTCAGAGCGATATGGCGGAACAGATCCATCCGAGTACGAAACTTTTAATGGAGTCGGTTACCAGAAAACATGGAAATCAAATTTTGTACCGTACATTAAAAGCACCGCTGTGTATAGATGTCCAAGTAATGATGCGGCAAAACATGGTACGCTCATATCGAACAATACTCTGACACCAGGCACTCCTATCGAGAGCCCGGAATATCCTGCCGGTTATACAATGTGGCTTCCTGACTTTTTGCAAAATCTTCCAAGTGCGATAGCTACGCATGGCGGGTCATATCCACAACCACTTTCTGGATTACAATATCCTTCTCAGGAACTGATTATCCTGGAGACTCACTACGGTTGGCCAGATACCGGCCCATACTTGAGCTACTGTGAACCGTCTGGCCCAGCCTGCGATTCTAACTCCTTCCCCGGCGCATCGAGCTGGGGCAGCGGCCACTCCAAGAAATCATGTAATGTGATCTATATGGACAGCCACGCGAAATATAAGAGTCAGCGAGCTACGTTCGTTGATGATACAGGACGCAACGAAAACGACTGGCGCTACAGCTATACAGCAGCTCAGGCTGACGGCGGCTGGAGCTGGCTGAATACCGCTCCGAACCAGATGGACACCTATCCGACCAACGATTAATATCCAACTGGCATCGATTAAATAGAGTTCATACTTCTTTTAATTAGAAGTATGAACTCTATTGTATGACAGCCCAGATAGACGATTGGTGAGCACTGATCATATCGATATAAAATCGATATGTTAATTCACAGGAAATTCTATGAAGCAAAAAGTAAATCCTATAATTATAGTAATTGTCAGTGCGGTAGCACTGGTGGTATTTGGTCTTACAGCCTATTTCATGAATAGCGCCCCAGCTGCCTCAGCGCCCCCGCCTGTCCCTGGTGCAGACAAATCTATGAAAGGCCTCTCTGCTGATCAGCAAGTACAAGCACGCATGAGGCAGATGCAGGGAGGCAGCCAACAGATGCAAGGTGGTGGGGGAAATTAGGTTGGATACTTGCTCCAATAGCTTTATATATTTTGGCTTTTCAGCAGAGGATGACAATTAAGGCTTGGATACTATCGATTCGAACTCAAATAATCCAGCTGATAATTCCGAAGTTGCTAATGACAAACCCTCCACTGTCATTTCGAAATCTTTCTTCGGAGAGCCCGCTCCACTCAATCCTGATCAACAGGACAGAATTTTATACATTAAAGTTTTGAAACGACGCATGGCAGTAATTATCTGCAGTATTGCAGTGCTTGCTCTCGCCTTTGGATACTGGTATAACCTTAGGACACATGCGCAATCTGTAGGACTGGATCCCATGGTATTGGAACAGACAGCACGCGATAATCCACATGATCTCGAGGCTCAGCTTGCATGGGCTGAAGTTCTGGTGAAAGCAAAGCGAGTGGAAGACGCAAGCCCGGTGCTGGAGCAAGCAAAGCGCATAGCACCTAATGACTCCCGTGTGTACGCCTTGCTGGGGATAGCTGCAGTATCCGGTCACAGAGATAGTGAAGCACGAGATTTACTCAATGAATCTCTCAAACGAAATCCGTCGGATATATCTGCACTACGCACTCTTGCAAATCTCGATGCACAGCAACACCATCTAGCGCCTGCAATAAAAGGATTTGAGCGTCTTACTCAGATAAATCCAAAAGATGCAGATGCCTGGCAGCGGCTAGGCTTGCTTCTGATAGGCGCCAGGGAGAACTACCGCAGTTACGATGCGCTATCACATGCTGCTGCCCTCGCTCCCAATGATATACTGACACAGCGCGCCTTTGGTAATATGGCGCTCCATGCAGGAAGACTACCGGAAGCGAAGAAAGCGCTGCAGGCGGTACTAGCTCTTGACCCTAACGATCAGGAAGCTCTCACCGGACTTGGCGGCGTTTTGATGCAGACTGATCCCTCCCCATCAGGGCTGGCCTCCGCCGAAACTTATACAACTACAGCTTTGCAATCTGCCCCATCAGCCATTGCCTATCGTATTCGTGGTCAAATACGTATGATGCAGCGTAATTTTCCAGGCGCTATAGAGGACCTCAATTTTTCGGTTCGGTTAGAACCCGAACATCGAAGCACGTATGTATACCTCTCACAGTGCTATGCTCGCGCTGGAAAACCTGATCTGGCTAAAAAAGCAACTGCAATTTACGAAAAACTGACAGAAGAAGGGCTTGCAAAAGACCGAACTGCTGCACTTCGTCCCGTGAGTAAGAAGTGATATACTTGCCACACAATTTTCGATTTCCAATATGGATACTGATACTTTTCTTGATGAACGGCTGTAAACACCAAGAAAAACCACTATCAATACTTCGGCAATCTGACGGGCAAATTCAAAAATCCATTCCGATTCAATTTCATGACCTCGCTCAGTCTGCTGGGTTAACCTACCGCTATGGTCATAAAACCCTGGAAAAACTAAGTGCACTGGATACAATTGGTCATGGATGTGCATTCCTCGACTTTGATGGCGATGGCAAACTGGATATACTGCTCGTAGGTAATGACCACTGCCTGCTCTATCGGAACCGCGGGGATGGAACCTTTGAAGATGTAACAGAGCGTGCATTTCCCGGCGCACCTCGAAAGCCACAGTTGTTGGGGTGCGCAGTTGCTGATTACGATGGAGATGGGTATCCGGATATTTTCGTTTCGGGATATGGCCGAAATATTTTGTATCACAATGAAGCAAATGGAACATTTCGCGATGTCACCTCAAATTCCGGTCTAGAAGCGAACAGCCCCGATGAGTGGAATTCGAGCGCTGTATGGGCAGATATCGAAGGCACAGGCAGACTTGATCTCTATGTCTGCAGATATGTGTTGTTCAACAGCCATACACTCCAACTATGCCACTATACCACACTCGATGGCAAAGATATCTTGACGGCATGCGGCCCTTTGAACTATAAGCCGCAGAAAGGTTCACTTTACCGAAATCTCGGCGGTGGACGATTCAAAGATGTCACAAGGGAGTCCGGTCTCAGTGTCGCACATGGAAATGCTTTAGCCGCTATGTTTTGTGATTTCAACAATGATGGTAAGACTGATCTCTATGTAGCGAATGACCAGCTGCAAGGGGATCTATTTCTCAATGGAGGACATGGAAAGTTCAAAAGCGTTGCTGTTGAGTATGGGGTTGCGTTCAATGCAAACGGCGCTGTCCCTGCAGGAATGGGAGTTGATTGGGGTGATTATGATGGAGATGGCCGGTTTGATCTGCTAGTCACAGATTTTGTTGCGCAGCCAAAGTCTCTATTTCATAATGATGGGACATCTTTTTCTCAAATGAGCTATCCCTCCGGGATTGGGGCGGCATCGGTTCGTTCACTAACCTTTGGGGGTGCATTTATCGATGCCGACAACGATAGTATGCTGGATATCGTGATGACAAATGGGCACGTTGTACCGCAGGTTGATCTTACTGATCGTGGCCAAACTTATGCACAACCCACACTTATTTTCAGAAATACCGGTGGCCATTTCGAGGATATAAGCAACATTGCAGGACCAGATTTCGCGCGGAAAATTGTTGGCAGAGGAGTAGCTATCGGCGATTATGATGGCGATGGCCGTGAGGATATGCTTATTGTCGATGATGAAGGCGCACCTCTTTTGATGCATAACGATAGCCCGAATACCAATCATTGGCTGAATTTAAGATGTTTGCGTCGAGAGAATGGGAGTGACGCCGTCGGCGCACGCGTAACTATCTCAACCGGTGCCAAAAAGCAGATCTCCGAAGTGCGTGCAAGTGGAACCTACCTCTCGACAAATGCTCCAGTAGTTCATTTTGGAATCGGATCGAATACTGCAATCGATTCAATAGATATTCGATGGCCGGATTTGAAGGTCACTCATTTTTCTGCTGTGGCTGCAGACCGATCTTACATTATTAACCCGAATACCAAATCATTGACATCCATTTCACCTCGATAACTCTTTCATCAAATGAGGTAATTGCAGTATACGGGAAATCGTTGAAAAACGCTAAATGCCCTCACCCCCGCCCCTCTCCCAAAAACAGGAGAGGGGGTGACTATGGCATCAGTTTATCAATATTATATAAAGTTTCGATCTTAATATATACACATATACCACGAAGTGGGAGATAGAAAACCAATGATTTTAAGCTCCCCCTCTCCTGTTTTTGGGAGAGGGGGCGGGGGGTGAGGGCTGAAATAAGCATATACATCCGACTTTAGAAATACATCTAAAATATTTAATTATTATCATCATGAGGAATGATCACTTTGCCTAAAAGACAATCTCAAATGAGATGGAGTTCGCGAATACATAAAAGCTTCACAGCAATCCTTGGTATTATATCGATACTCCTCGGATCTCCATACTCACACGCTGCGACATCACTTCAGCCGCAGACTTCTGTACCGCTTAAAGATACGCAGCTCCTGGATGAGATCCAGCATCGAGCCTTTCTATTCTTCTGGGAGAGATCCGATCCCGCAACCGGGCTAACCAACGATCGCGCGAAAAATACATTCGGAGAAGATGCTTTCACGGTCGCAAGTATTGCAAGCACTGGCTATGCACTGGCCGCCCTTCCTATCGCAGTGGAGCATCACTGGATCGAGAAACAGACTGCCTACGACCGTGCTTTGATCACACTAAAATTCGTACACGATAAACTCGCTTGCGTACACGGCTTCTACTACCACTTTATCGATAAAAGAACAGGTGAGCGCGTTTGGAGCTGTGAGCTATCCTCCATCGACACCACGCTTCTTGTTATTGGCGCACTGGAAGCCGCACAGTACTGGAATGGAACAGAGGTCGAAAAGCTCGCGAACGAGATTTATCATCGGATGGACTGGCAATGGATGCGCACCAATGGCGGTTTAACGCCAAACAAAATGGTGGTATCTTTGGGCTGGAACTCCGAAAAAGGCTTTATTGCAAGCAACTGGGAAAACTACTGCGAGCTCATGACTCTCTATCTGCTCGCGATGGGAGAACCTGAACATCCACTTGGAGTCGATTCGTGGAAAGGCTGGAAGCGGAACGAAGTGGAATACGGCGGCAGAAAGACACTTGCGGGCGGCCCGATATTCATGCATC
>JANXSG010000227.1 GCA_025352825.1 Chthonomonadaceae bacterium
CGGGCAACTACCTCTTCAATAGTGAAACTCATGCACCAGGCTCCTTATATCAATCATCTATAATAGTTACAATCCTCCCGCGATTATATCACACAGAGCGTCTCAAAGTAAACTTACGAGGCTATCCGAGCTCTAAAAAATGAAGTGGGAACAAATGTTAAGCCGACTTTCCTGTTCTGAAAATAATCGGTGAGTAGTATAAATGTTATAATGTACGGAGATCATACTTTTGTTGACTTTCTGCAGATTTATGTTTACCAGTTGTCGCATAGACAGATTGAGGATTATTTAGACTCACATACTAATTTGCAAAATCAATAAAGAATCTAGATTAACTGGCTAGATATTACTACAACAGTTCTATCAATGAATTCCTTAACCAGAATAATAGTTTAATTTTCGCTTAGTCAACTAAAAATCCAGTATATCAATATGAGTTCACTGAGTCACATTCAATCACAACTGAGAAAGGTTATTATGAATAATATACTTGTTTGACTTTTGATATGGTATGATTATTGCAGACAGGTAATTATAACAACAATCTTGTTCAAGTATGATTGCTAAATCGGTTCCCGTATGGCGGGAAAAGATTGAGAAAAGCTAGTTCCCTATGATGAATTGTCACGCTGTAGAGTTTCATGCGATGGGAGAAGGATTATGATGTCAAAATTTTGTCGTCGGATTTTAGTATTGTTATGCTGTATACTGTCCTGTATCTGCCCGAGACATATTCCGGCTGCTGCTTCAACTTTATATGTAATTAATGATCATGGAGGTACGACGATCAGTCGAATTTCATCGACAGGTACGATAAGCACATTTGTCACCGGATTAAATAATGCTCAGGATCTTACTTTCGATCGGGCGGGTAACTTATATGTATCTGTATTAGGTGATCATGCTATTGAAAAGATTACATCTGCCGGTGTAATAAGTACATATGCAACAGGTTTCGTCTATCCATGGGATTTAGCTTTTGATCATAATGGCAATTTATATGTCAGCGACTTTTTCGGCGGATCCATAAAGAAAATAGCTCCTAATGGAACAGTCAGTACCTACCTTTCTGGGATTGACCGCCCTGATGCTATTGCCTTCAATGCCAATGGAACATTTTATTATGGTACATCCGAGTATAATGATCCAACCAGTGGGATGATTTGGAAAGTTAGCAATTCTGGAATACCCTCCCTTTTTGCAAGCAGCCATGATTTATATACACCATATAAATTTGCTTTCGACTCTCAGGGTAATCTGTATGTAGCGACCGGAACAGGGCTAGGCGTGCAAAAGGTAACGCCTGATGGAACTGAAACACCTTTCGGTTTTTCTGCTGATCAAAGGACATCCTCAGGTCTTGCATTCAATGATCAGGGGAATCTTTTCGTTACCGACTCCGGTGATGGTGAAATATACAAAGATTTGCCTAATGGAAGCTCTAGTCTATTCGCTCAAGGATTGATCACTCCGATCGGTATGGCTATAGCGTCTGATGCAGTACCTGAAATCGGGAGAAGTTCGCTTGCAGCAACAATCATAATGTTTATGCCAATTGTATTGTGTATCAAACGAAGACGAATACTAAGATGTGGATAATTTTGCCACTTCCTACTTAGCTCCATTACAAACATTATCTTCCTTGAAATAGCCATTTCCCTGTGTGCCAGGCTGCGCAGCTACTGGGAAAACGAAGGCAGAGACTGAGCGACTGTATCGTGAAGCGCTCGAATTTCACCTGGAAGGTCTGCATCGGCATGGCGATCCGATTCCAGAACCAATAAGCGAAGTCGGGATGGTATTGGTGGCTATATAGTCAGACTATTGCGGAATACTGAGGCAGTCTTTAACACTCCTCAAAGTGGAATAGCCTCATGAAGTATTCGATCTCGGAATTTCGGTTTCAAGCCTTTTTCTGTTGCGATATCGACGGATCGGCCAAGCAGAGTCTCCAGTTCGATCTTTAGCGCCGCATGATCCAACAGGCTGCGCCCCGGTTCAAGAAGCAGCAAGATATCCACATCGCTATTCTCATTATCATCCCCTCTTGCGACCGAGCCAAATAGTCGCAAGTTCGATGCCCCGTAGCGACCTGCCAGTTTGAGTATCTCTTCTCGTTTTGATTCTAGTTCAGCGCGGATAAGCATCTATAAATCCCTGGCAAGAATTTCTATAACATTATACTCATATCAGATGTGAACGGAATCTCTAACGAATACCGACATACGCCATCGCGGAGTTCCACTGCTTCATGCGCTCCGGTGGCGGCTCCAGAGGGCACGGCTGCGCGCCCCATGGTTCCATCCTCGAGATAGACATCGACTTCGACGGTGGGGTTTCCGCGCGAGTCTAATATCTCGCGGGCAACGACCTCTTCAATAGTGAAACTCATGCACCAGGCTCCTTCTAACAATAATCTAGTATAATTACAATGCTCTCGCGATTATATCACACAGAGCGTGTCAAAGTATACTTACGAGGCATTCCAGAAATGTAATAAATGAGTTATTCAGCCAATGGAAAAATATTGGCTCACAGGAATGGGCTGAGAACGCGCTGATGGAGGGTGAGGGAGATGAGGAGCGAGATGGATACACGGCGAACCGTAATTTCATGCTATGGTATAATGTAAATATTCCAGAAATGGAGGACGCCGAGTAATGGTAGAGGTTGCGCTAAATGAGGTTTCAGAATCGTTGGCTAAGGCTATACGGTCGTTAGGTGAAAATGATGAAATTTTACTGACGGATAATCAGCGCCCAATAGCTCGTCTAACGTCACTGTCTTCGGTTTCGGGGTACGCAAAGCGTGGAAGCATGAAAGACATGATCGTTTCCATTGCGCCTGATTTCGATGAAACACCAGAAGGCTTCGAAGAGTATATGCCGTGAATCTGCTCCTCGATACACCGGCTCTACCATAGAACTAGGATGCACCGCACGAGTTGAGGTAGTTGTGGTTTAGTTTGACAAGAAATGTAATTAGTTTGACCACCAAAATCTGCGTATATCTGCGGATGAGAATGTATTTAAGCTTTGAGCGAAGATTTTTGTTTTAGAGTTGAGTCCTCAGAATATTTATCCGCAGATTACGCAGATTTCCGCAGATTACATTTTTTCTTTTCCCAGACATCAGTCGAGCGATATATCCCACATATAATCGATTCAATAAATCAACAGATTGTAATTGTAAGATATGTTGTAAATGAAGTCAAATGTTTTCAGGCTTCCTCGTACGCTAGTTTCAGCCATCCAAGCAGTTCATCATCCAAGTCAGAAATGCTATGCATTCTAACTCTATGACTGACCATTGCGTTAAAACTGCCAGAGGGCTCCAGCCGATCTGTAGGTGAAATATTTTTGAGATTGATTCCGATGTCAAGGCGTCTAGAAGTCGATGGCTGAATGATACAGAACTGCTTTTTCCTTCGGATGCTGACATACGCTTTCTTCGGTGAAATCTCAATATCGTCGCCAAATGAGTTGATCTTTTCCAATATAGCCTCGTAGATCGGTCGCAGCGCCAGCTTATCTCCGGCGTACTGCTTAGTCACCAGATCGAGAGCCTGCTGATCTTCTGGTTCTGCTGCCGCAAGAGATTCAAGAGCAATAAAATTGGCGTAGCCGTGTGAGAGAGAGTGCTCACCCTTGAGATATTTCATGAACTCGCCATGCTTGGCTAAACCTGTCTGCCGGGTAATTGCTACCCACTCCTCCAGCGATCTGCCCGTTTTCTCTGCCAGGTTCATCGCCATCGTCTGCTTTGCTTCTTCCACCGATGCCATCTCTACACCACCTTTATTAATAGTAAGAAAACAATCTAGACGATATTATATCCTTCCAGAATGCAGAAGTCAAACCCATTCACTGAAGTAGTTAAGTCCACTTTCAGCCGCCGACAACCTATATTCTATGCCGGTTACAATTGACAATCATGCGCGATTCTGATATAATCAGCACACTCAAATTCACTTCCACGTTTGCGCAGTGAAGCCAGGCGTAATCTCCAAACTCTCAATGATAAGTATTGATGAGTTTGGAATAGGTTGACACTGCAATGGTGCAGGCACTTAGAAAGTTACTCGATGCAACAGGCCCGGATATTAATCGCTGACGACGACTCAGTGCTCAGGCTCGATCTACGTTCGATGCTGGAAGCCTTAGGCCATGAAGTGGTGGCCGAAGCCGAAAATGGAGAGACAGCCTGTTATCTCGCAAGAAGCCTTAAGCCGGATCTAGCCATTCTTGATATTATGATGCCACGAATGACTGGTCTCGAAGCAGCCCAGATTATTAACAAAGAGCGCCTGTGCCCGGTCATTCTTCTCACAGCATTTAGTGATGTTCCCATTATAGAGCAGGCAAACCGAGCGGGCGTGCTGGCATATCTGGTAAAACCCTATCGAGAACAAGAGCTTCAGCC
>JANXSG010000044.1 GCA_025352825.1 Chthonomonadaceae bacterium
AACAGCCCCAAACCTAAAGGAAGCAGTCCCCAAGCGGAAGGTTTAGGCGCCGCCTTCTGGATAGTGTCTCGTTGAATCCAGAGCAAAAACACCGCAATAGGTATAATAAAAATACCGTGTGCCTGGTTCTCGTCATGGAGCCAGGCATCGGCAGCCAGCCATAAGATAGGCACAGCAATTAATGCCAGGCTTGCCAAGTAGATATAAGTAACAGGCGGCCATTTTTTTATGGCTGCCGTGATATCACGAAAAGTAGGCATTTCTGGCACATGTGCCGAACCGATGTTAGAAATTTCTTCTTGAGACATGCTTTAATCTTTAACTGGAAGGCACTTTCTCGACATCAATATCCGATTCGACATCCGAACTATATGAAGAATTGGCAGCTGCATGATGTGCCCAACTCTCACTTCTTAGTTCCACTCCAATCTTCTCAGGAGCCGTGTTGGTAATCTCACAAAAAACTTGATAATACTGATGCGCTATCCTGGCAGTGGAGTACTCCGCTTCCAGAGTACAGCGGGCATTGCGGCCCATTCTTTCGACCTCTGCTGGATCACTCGAAAGCCTGCGCAATGCATGCACCAGACCTGCAGAGTCTCCAGGCTCCAGGTTTACTCCGCAGTTTGCTTCTTCCACCACACGGGCTACTTCGGAATGCGCGTCGATAATAGCAATGATCGCCCGCCCCGCGGCCATGGTACTGTAGAGTTTACTCGGAACACAAAGCCCTTCCATTCCTTGCTCCAGCGTCACTATAGAAACATCAGCAGAAGCAATAAGGTCTTCGAACTCTTCTTCAGGTACAAAGGGGTAGACATGAACATTATGCAATTTCTCCGCAGCAACTCTCTTCGCGATATTAGCACCTTGCGCACCATCCCCCACCAGCACAAATTGAATATTTTTATCGGTATCACGCAGCTCGCTTGCAGCATCCAGAAGTGTATCGAAATTATGGTATCGCCCGAAATTACCTGCATAGAGCGCTACAAATCCAGTAATCTCATGCTCTCTGCGGAATCGGGTCTGTTTATTTAGCGAGCGGACTTTTTCTGTATCAAAACCGATAGGAATTACAGCGATATCATCTAACTTCAATCTGTAATTTTTGTTAATATACTCCCGCATGCATCGCCCAAGCACCACTACTTTGCTGGCAGAATACAGCCAGCGATACTGAACTTTAGCAATCTGTTTGACTGCCCAGTTACTCTTGGGCACAATACCCAGAACAATTGCACGGTCAGGTTCGAGATCATACGTTATATAGACGAAGGGAGTTTTCGTCAATTTTTTATAAATCTGTGCTGCCATCGGCGTGGTAGGCGGTGCCGTTCCCACCAAAACTACATCGAATTTACCCAGTCGCAACATCCTAAAGAGAGCGGCAAAACTAAAGGCAACATTGGCAAATAACCTGCCAGGAAGTGAGGGCGTATTAGATCGCGGTGTCTGCAATCGATGAATACAAACGCCGCACCAATCCTCTAGGTGTGGCAGAGGTTGATTCGATCTATATAAATTTCTGCTCGTTACTACGTCAATTTGTACATCAGGATAATTTTTCAGTAGATGACGTGATAAATCCGAGAGAACAGCTCCTGTTCCACCTGTATTATCTGGATAGAAGAACTCGTTTATAACACAGATCCGCATGCGGCCTCCGGCGTAAAGATAGAATAGGCCAAGAATCCAGTTTAATTTGCTACAATGCATTTCAAACGTCAAGGCTTGGGGTACATCAAGATAGAATAAGATCAGTGATAATTTTTATTAAATAAAATACCTGAATATTTAGCTATCAAACTTATCAAACACCTATTTGGTATTCGGTGTCACTTCATATTGTTTCCAGAAAGCCTGAATATTGGCCTTTTTCTGAAAATCAGCAAAGTCTTTTTGCGTCTGCTTTGCGTTTTGAGGCAGCCCCTTGGCCAGTAGTGCACCCATTCGGGACTGCTCCTTAACTTTATCAAAAGGTTGAGTCATCTCCTGCTTTTTGTCCAGTGAGTGGATGATCCACCATTTTCCAGCAAACTTCTGGGGCCCTAGCTGGCCACCTACTTTAAGTCCAAATACTGCATTCTCCAGTTCAGGAATTTTAGGTGATCCTTGCGTAGTTCTCAGAATGGGCGGAAGCAAACCGCCATTAGTCTTACTCGAGTCCTCGCTGTATTTCTTCGCTGCTTCACCGAAACTCATGCCCTTGGCCATTTCCGACAAAGCCGCATTGCATTTCGCTTCGCTAGATGTCACGATTACTGCAATCCGCATACTGGACGGATGGTAGTACAGCGCTTTCGAATTCTTCGAGTCAATATTTTGATCGTAGAAATGGCGAACTTCAGCATCAGTAACCGTAACACCTTTGTTGATAACTGCTGCTTCGGAAAGACTGACCTGAAGGGTTCGGTGCACTTCAGGCGAAGGTACATCTGATTTTTTATCGGAAGCAGTATTCAATCCTTTGTAGGCTTTAAGTATCTCGGATTCCGAAGGAGCAACTCCTTTTTGCTTCGCAAATTGAACGTAGAGTTCGTCATTGATCATTTTGCGCATCACTTGCTGACCCGCTGCACGTTCCATCTGCGCGAAAAAGTCATCTTTAGTAATGATGTTCCCATTAATCGCCATGATGACATCGCGTGACTTGGCACGTTGTCTCGAAATAAGCGCGCCTATTCCGATACCAATGCAAATAGAAATAATAGCAACAGTAAGACTTTTCCAGGGGAAACTTTTGTTTGTCGAACGTGTCTTCTTTCGCCGCGTATCTGTACCGCTTCGATAGACATTACTGTTTTGGATATCTCGCGGAGTTCCTGAAGTGGATACTTGCATCTCTTCACTTTCACCTTTGTATAAACAATTATAAGATTATTTCAGCCAGATCATCGACACAATTATGCGAGGGCAAACCCTTTCCCTAAGCCTTATCTATCACGATAGCACAGCTCGAAACTATCGGAAAGAATATCTGTTGAACAGAAAATATCCTTAAACTATAGTTGATTATATAACTGCCCTGTCGTGTGGAACTAGAAAAAAACGAATGGTTTATCAACCTAAAGAGTGCTGTTTTATGTAATAAGGATTGATTTCACATAAATACAAAAAAGTACATGCTAGGGAATGGGGCTATATAAATCAGCTATACTTCTCCCAGAGCGATACACCAAGTTTAGCACAGTGTTGAGTTATGCACAAAGCGTGCCAAGTCGTTTGATTCGAGACAAATATTTTTTTATTTCAAATTGTATGGGTATACGTACGAGCAATTTACTGTATTCTGACATAAAATGATACTGGAAAACAAATCTATACAATAACTTAACTTAAAACTTATTAATCTATTTCTACCAGATATCGAATACATATTATTCAAATTGAGAGAGACAGCTAATTTTACTTTTTTTATATGAATAGTATTTTTTGCAATAAATATGTATTTTAATATGTCTTTGTTGAATTTAACAGACATTTAGACACGAAAAGAATGATGATCATTAGCTTTCCATAATCTCTAGATTTGGGTCGATACTTGCTGTGAGTATACCTAACCTAAATAATTTGACAACGGGCGGAACTCTTAGTATAATTGCCTTGAACGTATATCAATCCCCATTTTATAATATCATTCGACTGGAGTGCAACGATATTCGATGTCAATTCCTGAAACTTCTCGCGCAGCCGTTCTCCCATTTCCTGATAAAGCTCCTGATGTTCGAAACTACAAAATTCCCAAATTGGAGGATGGGGCCGTCCTTCTCAAGACCATTGCTTCTGAGGTTTGTGGAACGGATGTGCATCTCTGGCACGGACGTCTGGCGGGCGTCCCCTATCCTCTCATACCCGGCCATGTGAGTGTGGGAGAAATTGCAGGGCAGCAGGGGACTGTTCGCGATGTTGATGGCAATCCGCTTTCGGAAGGAGAGATAGTCACCTTCCTGGATGTACATGGCACTTGCGGAGCCTGCTGGTACTGTCTGGTTGCGAAGGCTTCCACGCGCTGCTCGGAACGTCGTGTGTATGGAATAACATTTGGCGCAGAGGATCTTCCTGGACTTGGAGGCGGGTGGTCGGAGTATATCTATCTCAAGCCTGGAACCAGAATTCTGCCTCTCACTGCAAACGTGTCTCCGGATACCTGGATTGGTGCCGGATGCGGACTTCCCACTGCAGTACACGCTATTGAGCTCGCTCAGATCAAACTGGGCGACAGGGTGCTCATTCAAGGAAGTGGCCCGGTCGGCTTAAGCGCATGTGCCCTTGCTGCTCTAAGTGGCGCAGGATGGGTCGGTGTTATCGGCTCACCAGAACTGCGACTTGAGACTGCCAAGAGGATGGGAGCTGACTGGACGGCAGATGTAATAGAAACAGCTAAGCAGGAGCGTGCCAAGGCAATACTGGAAATGACAGGTGGCAGAGGGCCAGATATTGTGATCGAAGCAAGCGGTAATCCTGATGCTGTTCTGGAGGGGTGTGAGCTCGTGCGAGATGCTGGCCGCTACGTAGTCGTTGGCCAGTATACGGATCACGGGGATGTAGCTCTCAATCCACATATCCATATTAATAAAAAACATCTTGAAATTCGAGGCTGCTGGGGCTCCGATTTCTCGCATGTATATCGCGCAATGTCCATATTAGATCGTTTTAACGCGCGGTACCATTGGGAATCTCTCATATCCAAGCGATATGGCCTGGAAGAAGTAGAACAAGCGCTGCTTGACGTAGAAGAACGCAGAGTCGTCAAGGCTGTGATTACTCCTTGATCAACGGTTGATATGATTAGAAGTCCTCTATGCGAAGAGCCGAAAATAGCCTATCCAATCCGTCTGCAGAAAAGCATATGCCTGCTCTATCGACACTACCACGAAAGGGAGTCACATGTAGAGCAGTTCTAATTGGATCGATACTAACTCCGATCAATGCGTTTTGGGTTCTGCGTATGGAAGAGGTGATGTTCGGGCCATACCCTTCACTGGTCTCGCTGTTTGCAAATACCATTTTTATCCTTTTTGTGTTGATGGGGCTGAATTCTCTGCTTCGCCGATATGTACCGCATAGCGCATTGCACCAGGGAGAGATGCTAACCATCTATACCATGCTCACGATCTCCACAGGCATGGCAGGCCAGTCCGGATTAAATATCGCTATTGGTATGATTGGGCATGGCGCCTGGTTCGGCACTCCGGAAAAAGGATGGGATGCGTTTTCTAAATCTTTCCCAGATTGGATGGTTATTAGAAATACAGAGATACTGCGAGGGCACTATCTTGGCAACAGTTCATTCTATCGACCTGAAATTCTGCATGCATGGATGACCCCTATTCTGGCATGGACACTACTCTTCAGCCTGATTCTCATGGTAGCATACTGCGTGAATGTGTTGGTACGACGCCAGTGGGCAGATCATGAGCGGTTGACATTCCCGATCACTTGGCTGCCGATGCAGATGACTGAGGGAGGCAGCGGCAGTCCGCTTTTTCATAACAGGTTGATGTGGTCGGGATTTATAGTCGCAGCGGGCTTGAACCTCTACAATGGTCTCGCATTTCTTTACCCTGTCATGCGGCCGCTTCCTCTGGGAATTATTGATCTCCAGCCGCTTTTCACTGTAAAACCGTGGAGTGCAATCGGCTGGTTTCCAGTTACTCTCTACCCAATCGCAATAGGTCTGGGTTATCTTCTTCCGCTTGATCTGATCTTTTCATGCTGGTTCTTCTACTTTTTCTGGAAAGCCCAGATGATCATCTCCAATGCGATGGCGTGGGATACCCGTCCGGATTTTCCGTTTATAAGGGAACAGGGATTCGGGTCTGTAGTGGGGCTTTTCTGCTACTACCTGTGGTCAGGACGTAAGACTTATGCAGTTATCTTGCGCTCAGCATTCGGCAGAATCACAGAAACTGCCAAAACGCATAATCCGAATTCATATACAGAAGCCCTCTCCGATAAGACTGCTCTTATTGCAATCGCTATCGGCTTGATCGGGCTGCTGTTATTCGCATTGGCGATGAAGGTTGCCATCTGGGTCGCGATCATGTTTTTCGCACTATATCTTGCATTCCTGACCGTCGTGACACGTATCAGAACGGAACTTGGCGCGCCGATCCACGATTTCTCGTTTATGGGGCCAGACAACATCATGACACGTGTACTCGGAACCTCCAGTTTTCGTCAAAATGATCTTGCGTTTCTATCGCTCAGCTATCCACTTACATATTCACGCAGCAACGATACGATGCCAATTGCACTGGAAAGTATGCAGATGGCTAAATCGAGTCAAATTGATGCGAGAAGGATGTTCGGCGTGATTCTGTTTACGACGGTTTTAGGTGCTCTCAGTACATTTTGGGCATACGAACATCAGGCGTATCAGTTAGGGGCATCGGCTAAATGGAATGCAGGAACTCACTTTGCCAGAGAGAGCTACGAAAGAATGGTAAGCTGGAATGGAGGGATGCTGGATGCTCATTCGAACACCGGCGGTACAATCGCACTCGGAGCAGGACTGCTGCTGACGCTGGCCCTGATGGCGCTTCGGCAGGATATACCAGGTTTCCCTTTTCATCCCATCGGATTCGCAGTATCCTCAGCATGGGCTATCAACATCGTTTGGCTGCCACTCTTCATCGCGTGGATATGCAAGGGGCTGACGATGCACTACGGCGGCCTGCGAATCTATCGAATGCTTCTGCCCTTTTTCCTGGGTTTAATACTCGGAGACTGTGTTATGGGTTCCATTTGGGGTCTTCTCAGCCTTGCACTCAACATGCGTACCTACAACTTCTTCGGCGTATGACTCAACGAAAGACATATCCTGTCCAGACATCACTCACACCAGGTTTGCGGGAGCATCGACCTAACTGAGGGTATGCACCTGGATAAATTGAACTATTCTGAATTTGAACCAGGGTCAAACAGAGATAGTAGCACCTGTACAGAAGCATCAGGTTGTGGCTTCTCCTGTACCGCTTCAAAATTTGAACTCTCCACCATAGATTCAGATTTTGATTTCTCCATGAGGGCCTTTTTGAGTGCGATAGTCGCCTTTCTTTTCTCGGTTCTAGCGGCCCACTTGATACTGTTTTCGTTAATACTATGAAACGCCTTCTCCAGCTTAACCAAAAATTTGGGATCGATTTTAACTAATAATTCTCTTAATTCGATTAATTTTGCCGCCTTTTCAGGATCGTATTTATCAATATTTTCAGTTTAGAAACTCATTCTATCAACTGATCCTGCCGCAGATATTTCGGTTTCATCCCTATGCGCAATAGTTAACTTCATTCTATCATTCGACTTATTTGGGAGCACATACATC
The DNA here is from genome assembly GCA_025352825.1 of Chthonomonadaceae bacterium. GTDB lineage: Bacteria > Armatimonadota > Chthonomonadetes > Chthonomonadales > Chthonomonadaceae > JANXSG01. The sequence continues at coordinate 7,331 of JANXSG010000044.1, forward strand.
CCCTCTCTGTGCAGTTTATAAAAATATCGATTGATCTTTCCACTATTTTATGGGCGCTGAAATGAATCCATAGTATCTACCCATCCAGTACGCCAGAAGCCAGTCCATCGGTTTATCTTCTCGCATCCCGTTAAGGCCGATGGTGATGTGGTAAGGCTCCTGATCCCACATCACCAGCCCCATTTCAGAACGAGGAAGTACATTCTTAATGAAACCTTCATCCAGCCCAGGCGTCAGATCCAGCTCGATATCCTCACGTTTGGAGCTGTCAACAGTCCATTCGATAAGATTCAACGGCCATTCGCGAAGATGGTTTACTCCTGGTTCCAGTGGAGACGATTTACCGGAGAATTTGTTGTAAACAAAATCATAGTAAGGGATGTTATCCCTGCTGCAAGACTTATACCAATTCTGTATGCTCTTCTGATAAGTCTCTTTCAACGCCGGATCGATCATGTGCTCCATGAACGAAGGGTATATATCGCCTAATAATTCATCGACAATATGAGTATGCTCTGCGGGCGTAGCGAAATTGGTATCCATCGCGTTTTGTGCATATCCGTGATTATCGATGAGATCACGTGATGCCTTCAGATAGCGTGGATTACCCGTCTGATGAAAAGCGACTCCAAGATAAGCCAGCATCTCCAGGGAGTTTCCTGGCCGCTCCTCGTTCCAAACCGGATCGCTATTCAAAGACTCAGGTGACCAGTTCCCCCACCGTGTCGGTTTGCCATCCATATCCACCAGCAGATATCCGTGATCGACAATACCGCCAATCAGAATGTCCACCTGTTTGGCAATTCGCTTCTTTTCAGCCTCATCTGCCGCCAGGTCGTAGTAGGTGGAGAAGCCGCACATGTGCCCATCCACTTCATCGGAACTGGTATCGATCTTGAAAAGCCACTTGCCATCTTTACTAGGCAGCCATCTTTTGTTGAGAATACGTTCACGCGGATCAGTGCGGTGTGTGTCGGAAATCTCAATAGGTGTGAAGGTTCGATCCTTCTCATTTTTCGGCTCGGTACCCATTGGAACAACAGTTCTCGCGATGAAATAATTGGTACTGGTGACAGACTGCAGAAGTTCCAGTGCATGAAACGCCTCTTTTGCATACTCCTGCGCTTGTGGATCGTGCGTTACAGCGTAGCGGAAAGACTCTGCCGCGCAGTACATCCCGGTGTGCTCGCCATCGTTATCGTCATCGATGATCCAGGTTGAGGAGAGATCGCCCTGCTTATCAAGCATAGTCGGGCCGACTAAGCCTGGTGGTCGAATATGGCGTTTGCGAAGAATTGCATCGTAGTAGGCTGCCTTCTCCTCCAGTGTCATCTTCTTGCTTCGAATAGAGTCGACACCTGCGGATGTTGCCACCCAGCCAGTGCCGTCTTTTGCCACCACAACGTCTCTTGCATCGTCGCTCTGCAGCCATCTGCGGCTATGGCGAAGACTCCAGCTTTTGCCATCCCACCGAACTACACCTAATTTTGTCGCTACCCATAGCCGCCCGTCCGGCCCCTGTGAGATAGCGCGTGCGTTTCTGTTTGGAATCTTCTGCGGAGAGGAAAGAGAATTGACTCTTTGAAGTCCGTGATAGTGGTCCAGCCCGCCAGTGGAACCAATCCAGAGATCACCTTGAGCATCCATCGTGAGCGCATTTATATTGCTGCTTAGAAGGACATCCGGCTTACCTAAACGTTTTGAGACAGAAGCGAGCTGATCTAGAGACTGAGCATAGAGCCCGCTGGGAGTCCCGATCAGCAGCTGGTTATCATCAGTAGGCATCAAAGCCCGGATTACGGGATGCCATCTGCCTTTTATCTTTGCCCATCCACTTTTGCCGAGTCTCCAGATACCATCGGGTCCGCCTGCGAACAGCGACTCTTTACCATCAGAACCTACTCGCCCGTGTACTACTCCAATAGGGGTGTGCCCCAGGCTTGTGGGCAAAACCTGATCCATGGTAACGGAATAAAGGCCATCCCAGCCTCCGCCCCATATCTTACCGGTCGAATCTACGAACATCGAATTCACCGGCCCAATTTCAGCTCCGCCTGGAGGAGTTTTCCACTTTCCGTTCTCAAGATAGCGTACACCTGCGCCAGTTCCTGCCCAGACTCTCTGCTGAGCATCTAAAACAATCGAACGAACATCGTTTTCGGCTGGAGTAGAAAGTAGATATGCCTCGTGGTAATCCTGCATATAGGGAGTATCTTGAACTGGAACTGAATTCTGCGCAAAAGACGTCGTGGCTGTAAGCAGCATTATATAGGAAATAGCGATAGTTTTAACAAAGCGGATCAATATGAGTTCCTTTCAAATACCTAATTTCTAATAGTAAGTATCCTTGTAGATAATGGATACAAGTTCGTTACAATAAGGATGGACTCCTCTTGTAATACTAGGTAAAGCGTGGATTTGATTCTCGAACAAGCCCTCACCCCCCGGCTCCCTCTCCCGAAGCTTCGGGAGAGGGAGAGCTAGAGTAAGGGATTTACTGTATTCCTTCAAGCTTAAACTAATCCCAATCGGTTTACCACTTGGTAGGAAACAGGATACATATGATTACTACTCCCCCTCTCCCGAAGCTTCGGGAGAGGGGGTAGGGAGGGCGGGTCAAAAGTCTTTCTGAAATTTTCGATTGAAAAAAAACGCTCTACAATGCCCATACAAGCGATGAAGATTTTTTTGACGCTGATCTGCCATTGAAAAATAGCGACTTTTAGCCCATTTACAGTCCGAAAGAGACTTTTGACCCACCCTCCAGGGGGGTGAGGGCTTGAATTTCCAGCAAGTTACAGGTAGTATTAGTATGGTGTGTGTGAATCTCATAACATTTATCAATCCAAGGAATTATTAGATGAACCAGTTAGGCGAAAGCATTCTCGCGCTCATTACTGAAACGGCTACCAACCTTCCCGCTGATGTGCGTAAGGCGATGAAACGGGCCAGTTCAAAGGAAAAAAAAGGCACTCAGGCTGATCAGGCGCTTCAAATTATCAACCTCAATATAGATATGGCGGAGCGAAACGTCTCCCCTATCTGTCAGGACACAGGTATGCCCACCTTTATTGTGCATACACCGGTTGGGGTTAACCAGATTGTGATCCGTAGAGAGATTATTGCATCCGTCGAGGAAGCTACGCGCCGAGGTAAACTGCGTCCGAATTCCGTGGATAGTATTACAGGAAAGAACTCTGGACTGAATATTGGGCCGGGAACCCCTGTTATCCATTTCGATCAGTGGGAAGAGGATGAAATTGAGATCAAACTGCTGCTCAAGGGCGGAGGCTGCGAGAATAAGAATATCCAATACTCGCTGCCTGCTGAACTGGAGCATGTGGGAACCGCAGGGCGTGATCTCGAAGGCGTCTATAAATGTATTATGCACTCGATATGGCAGGCACAGGGACAGGGCTGCAGCGCAGGATTTCTAGGTGTTGGCATTGGTGGGGATCGAACTAGCGGATATGCTGCAGCGAAAGATCAACTGTTTCGCGACGTCGAGGATGTGAACCCCAATCCGGCTCTTGCAGAAATCGAGAGGCGCGTGATGGCACATGCTGACTCCCTGGGAATTGGCACGATGGGTTTTGGCGGGGATGTGACCCTGCTAGGCTGTAAAACAGGAGCAATAAACCGACTGCCGGCCTCTTTCTTTGTCTCTGTAGCCTACGAATGCTGGGCTTTCCGCCGCCTTGGAGTGCGGCTAGACCCGGTTACGGGAGCGATCAACAGCTGGCAGTTCCGCGACGAGAATCCTGAAAATCTTGCCGGTGCGGAAGGTATCCCTACCACAGGGCGAGAGTTCACTTTTAATACACCTCTCTCTGAAGAAGATGTTCGACAGCTTAAAGTGGGAGACGTCGTTATCCTGAATGGGCCAATGTATACTGGTAGGGATGCACTCCATAAGTACCTTTCAACTCACGATTCCCCCGTCGACTTGCACGGAGCAGCGCTCTATCATTGTGGGCCTGTAATGCTGAAAGACGATGCGGGGAAATGGATTGTAAAGGCTGCTGGACCAACCACAAGTATCCGAGAAGAGCCCTACCAGGCAGATATTCTACGCAAATTCGGCGTGCGCGCTGTCATAGGCAAAGGCGGGATGGGCATGAAAACCCTTGCAGGGTTAAAAGAGTATGGTGCTGTCTACCTTAACGCAATCGGAGGAGCCGCGCAGTTTTACGCCGAAAAATTCACAGATGTAACCGGTGTCGAATTTCTGGAGGAGATGGGTGTTCCAGAAGCTCTCTGGCATCTGACTACGAAGGGATTCATTGCAGTGGTGACGATGGATAGCCATGGTGGAAGTCTGCACGCGGTGGTTGAAGCGGCGAGCGGCAACAAGCTGGAACTACTGGCGGTATAGATACTCTCGTTTTATCCAGCATTCGTGTATATATTAAATGAAAGTGAAATTTTGGAAGCAATCGTACTTTTCTCTCATGGCTCACTTCTATGCGGAGTTGGCGAAACCCTGAAAATCCATGCAGAACGTCTGAGCAATAGAAACCTGGCGCCTATTATCGAGATCGGGTTTTTAAACTACAGTGAACCGTCGTTTCTTCAGGCAGTAACTGCTTGTGCAGAGCGTGGAGCCACTCGAATAACGGTGTTACCCTACTTTCTTGCACCAGGCTATTTCGTTAACACAGCACTCCCAAAATCGGTAAATGAAGCGAAACTTCAATATCCAGAGTTAGAGTTCGTGACAGCGGAACCCATTGGCTATAATCAAGCTTTAGCATCGGCCATCGTTGAGAGCGCTGCACGGGCACGGCCAAAAGAGTTTTGGTATGAAGATAGAGACAGAGCGCTTCAATCCTGCAGAATGCTGGAAAGCTGTCCACTATACCCTCCGTCGGGATGCCCCAAACTCATATCCTCCTCACCACTTAATGGTGAACGACAAGTTGACGCACGCTCGAATTCACTGGAGGATGCGGCGCTTCTTGCTCTCGTCCACGGAAGCCCAACAGCTTCCGCGAATGATCAGTTTTTCGAGATTCTAGAAGAGATAAAAGCGAGTGCACTTTTTGCGCATGTACAACAAGGTTTTTTGGAGTGTAACGAACCGTCCATCCCTGCAGCTATAGACCTGTGCGCTGCGACGGGAGTAAAGAAAATTCTCGTAGTTCCATATTTTCTGCATACGGGGAAGCATGTAGTCAAAGATCTCCCGACGCTCCTCAGTGAAGGATCCCTCCGCCATCCCGATGTAGAGTTTTTTATGGGAGATTTTCTGGGCCGTTCTTCCATCATCACCGATATTCTCGCAAAGAGAATGATTTCAACCTAACATAATGAGTAGATCTGCATAGGAGACTCTTACAAAATTTAAGCAGGCAACAGAATCGAGACATCTATTACCTCAACCCCCGGCCCCCTCTCCCAGGCTGCTCGATAGCTCGCAAGGGAGAGGGGGAGCGAGAGCAAGGGATTTTCTGTATTCCTTCAAATTTAGTAACTAATGAGGTAATTACAAAAGTCATAGAGTTCACAATTTACTATTATTTTTTTTACTTAACCCCCTGTCCCCCTTCCCTGATTCCCTCGTAACTCGGAGGGAAGGGGGAATCTTGATCGTTAATTCTCCCCCTTCCCTAAAGCAAACTGCTTTATCGTTTGCGTGTGCAGGGAAGGCGCCCGGGGGTTAGGTGAAAAAAATTGACGATATTACAATAACTATCGACTTTTGCAATTACCTCTAATCTCGCATAGTTTTCCCATTTTGTGGGAAACAGCATACAAATGAATACTACTCCCCCTCTCCCGAAGCTTCAGGAGAGGGGGCCGGGGGGTGAGGACTTTGAGTGTTTCTTTTACTTTGAGACTCTTGCAATTACCTCATCTGTATTACATATTCTTATTTTGCTTGGTACTGGCTCTACCAGGATAGGATACAACTCATGCCCCGAATTCAAATTTCCATTACGAGATTTCTGTTAACTCTTACTGCTTTCACGCTTTTTATACCTGTCACCGTCCGCAGTGTTGGGGCAGAAGTTACTTCCGAAGTGCTTCAAAACGGCGGTTTCGAAAAGGGTGACGGGGAGACCGCGTCCGGATGGAATCCATTCGAATCGGGCTACGAGATGGATCAAAATCAGCATCGAAACGGCGGTTTGAGCATACGATGTTTCAGCAACGCACTTAGCCAGAAAAAAGGCGCTACTGTCGAGCTAAAACTCAATCAATCCCGCGCTACTCCTTTACAGATCGTCGGCTGGAGCCGTGCTCAAAATGTGAGCGGCACCAAAAACACCGATTATTCCCTTTATATCGATCTTACGTATACCGACGGTACTACATTATGGGGATTGACAGCGCCGTTTTCCACTGGAACCCACGACTGGGAACGCCGACAAATTCTTGTGCTCCCTGCTAAACCCATAAAATCACTTACCTTGTACTGTCTTCTGCGAAATCATACAGGGGTTGCATGGTTCGACGATATATCAGCTACGCAACTCGCGGGTGAACGACTTTTCGACAGTCAGAACATATCCTTCGAACCTACAGCCCACAGTCCATCCGTGTTGGATACCTCCTCCGCCGGTGGACTGACACTCTCCTGGAACAAGCAGGGCGATATTGTTAGAGTAAAAACCGGTAAGCAAGAGAGCGCTACTAAGACCAACGGTGGGTTCTTTGTTCGGGATGCTATAGATGGAATCACCGTCGTTCCGATGCATGGCAGCATGGTTCCCTCTAAAATCGGCGGATACAACATTTACGGAAGCGTCAAAGATATGCAGCTTACCTTTAGCGCGAATGTCAAGACGAAAGTGGACGCAATTATTGTCGATGGCGAAGTGACCGATACCGCGAAACGAGATCGGGCAGTCACGGTCTATTTTGCAATTCCAGTTGACGCCATAGGCTGGAACTGGGGACAGGATATCCGCATAAGCGAAAAGATCACGTCCGGCAGGGAGTACACCAATCAAACTCGCGTGAATGTTGGAGCGACAGGGGGGATATCGTTATATCCATTTGCCTCGATCACTTCTCCATCCGAAGGAATAATGATCTCGAATCAGATGGACTGGCCGAGTGTATACCGCATCTTCTACAACAGTGCTCAGCGTCAGTTCGTTATAGCTTGGGATTTTGCCCTCACCAGTAAAACATCGGCATGGCCAGCGCGTAATGCGAGATTTCGGTGTCGGATTTCAGGGATGTCCGGCAGTGAAGCAGCCTGGGGATTCCGATCAGCCGCCTCCAAATTCTATAAGCTGAATGCACCTAATTATGACCGAAAGGCAAAAAAAGATGGTATCTGGTTGCCTTTCACGGATCCAGCAACCGTGCAAAACGTTCAAGACTTCCATTTCGCATACCATGAAGGTGACAACAGTATCAAGAGCGACGATATGCAGGGAATCCTCAGTTTTCGATATACGGAACCGATGAGTTTCTGGATGTCGATGCCTCCTTCCATGCCGCGAACGTATGAAAACGCCATCCATCTGCTGAATAAAATGGCGGAATCTAGCGAAGCTGCTGCTGGAGATGAGCCAGGAAAACCTAATCACCAGATGGAGGCACGCGCAACGATAAACAGCGGTACAACAGACCCTAACGGGCGCTTCAATCTCGAATTCAGGAATGAACCGTGGGCGAATGGAGCTGTCTTCACGCTGAATCCCAATCCGGAGCTTCCCTCCACACCGGATAAACCTACGAAAGCCTCGATCTCATACTCAGCGGAGAAGGCTGACGCGATGTATGCCCGCAAGACGATTCCTGCGCGTGGTGAACAGGATGGCGAGTATCTCGACTCCGTTGAATCCTGGTCGGACAATCAGGACTACCGGCTATCGAACATTGCGGCCTGCCCCTACCCCATCACGTTCGACACAGACAGCCGGCGCCCATGCATTCCGCAGTGGTATGCGACCCATATGTTCGCTCGTTACCTGCGGGACGACCTGCACAACCGGGGAAAGCTGCTATTCGCCAACAGCACGCCCATTCAGTTTTCGATATTTTCTTCGGTGTTGGATGTCATGGGAATTGAGGTGAACTGGCTGGATGATAAGGGGCAATATACTCCCAACAGCGATGAGATATTCGATCTGCGGCGCACACTGAGCAATCAGAAGCCCTATCTTCTGCTTCAGAATACTAATTTCGATAAGTTCACAGTGGATATGGTTGAGAAGTATATGCAGAGAAGCATGTTCTACGGGGTCTTCCCTAGTATGTTCAGTGTGGATGCAGCCAGCAGCCCGTACTGGGAGAATCCCGCATGGTACAATCGCGACCGTGCTCTTTTCAAGAAGTATATACCGCTGGTCTCACTTATCTCTGCAGCGGGCTGGGAGCCTGTCACTCATGCGCGCTCCTCCAATGAAGCGGTATGGGTGGAACGCTACGGGACAAAATTCTTTACTGTCTGCAATCCGAAGGATACTCCTCAGAAAACCTTACTAAACATCGATTTGCTGTCGATTGGGCAGATGGGCCGTGAAATCCATGCAACGGAACTTATCTCCGGAAAAGAAATTCCCGCACAGGCAGTAGGCAGCGCTCTCAGAATTTCACTGCAGCTTCCTCCGGATTATACCGGATTGATTCAACTAAGATAGATGATTCCGCCAGACTGTCCAGTCGTTTCGGACACTCTCCGCCATCAGTGCGGCAGATTTCCTGAGCCAGCTCTTTTTCCGGCTGCTCAAATCTTTGATGACTTCCTGGATTACCGTATCGCTGCCGAGGTGGATGTTTGCCGTCTCCCAGCCCATGGAGGTGAGCAGATGAGCCTCATCTCGCTCGTTGGCAAGCGATGTCAGCTCGATACGGGAACAGTCGGGAGCCAGTCGGCGCAATATCCATTGTCCCTGCAGAGTAACGAACGGATCTTTGCACCTCACCGCTCGGTCTATAGCTGCCTGGTAGTAGATCTCACTATCTTGAGGTGAGGAAGAGAGAAATTCGCTGCCGGGCGGCACCAGAGCTTTGGCTTCCCGCGCGATCATTCCGCCCTTCCAATTTGCCAATGCGACATATCTCGGCCGTCCCAGATTTCCCAATCCAGCGATTCGGTGCCGGACATCGTAAGGGAGGTTAATCTCAGGCAGTACATGTTCGATTGCTGCCCGTGCGCTCTCCGGAATAGCCTTCTTTACCAGCGGAAGATTTTGCATTTTTTTCCAAAAGATCACGGGGTCTGGCAGCGAACCTGTTGCCATCGTTCTCAGTAATGGATTCTCTTCTGCCAGGACAAATGCCTTACCACCGGCATGAATGGAGTCGTGATATCCCGAAAGTATTGTATCACAAGCATCCTGTACAGTTAGTTTAAGATGATCCGCTTCAATAGCCAGAACTGCACTCGCTGCAAGTCGTATCAGGTCGTTTGTATACGGCAGATGGCACGCCTCATCAAAATCGTTCACTCCCCATATTAGTCGCCCTTCCGAATCCCGCCATGAGCCGAAGTTTTCGACGTGCAGATCTCCCACTGCCAAGACTGATGGCGCTTCCGCTGCTTCACCACACACCTTCGGCCACACTTGAGACCATCTATAAAAAGTTGCACGCAGCAGTTCAAACGGGTTTTTGGCCATGATCTGGTGTTTGAGCGCGATATCGTGTTCAATGAGCGGAGTAAAACTCGCCAGCCACTTCTCATACGCTTCTGTTGCATGCACTATATTCATAGGAACTGCCCGCTTTAACAACTATTTCACACTACAATAAGGATTCTACTGTTAGGAAAGAGTATTTGTTGCAGAGATTGAAAATCCCCGCCTTTAAAAACAGCCGTCTTTCAGAACAATAAGGATTCTACTGATAGGAAAGAGTTTTGTTGCAGAGATTGAAAATCCCTGCCTTTAAAAAACAGCCGTCTTTCAGATGGGAACCGATTAAAACGCATGGCGCTTGAAAGACGCTTGTTTTACTAGAAGGGGGTTGAAAACCCCCGGAATCGTTTGAATTCGTCCCGGGTGTTTTCAACTCCCGGATTTGGAGAGGAAACCCATATGCCTTCAGAAAGTTTCTTCGGTATTCATATAGATATGCTTTCGTTGTCGGGCAGACTTTTTGCACTCTTAATTGCAATGCTGTGCGGCGGGTTGATCGGCCTGGAACGTCAGTATCATGGAAACGCCGCCGGCCTTCGCACTCACATACTGGTCTGTGTTGGTTCGACAATCATCACCATGACTTCAGTGGAGATAGGGATGGGTGTCCGCGGCGGAAATAGGGGTGATCCAGGGCATATTGCGGCGCAGATCGTTTCGGGGATTGGGTTTCTAGGTGCCGGAACTATCATGCGGGAGGGTGTAAACGTTCATGGCCTGACGACTGCTGCGAGTATATGGGCTGTGGCGGGAATTGGAATATCGATAGGCGCCAGTCCGCATCTGGGCGAACTCGGTATTATGGCAACCATAGTTGTAATGGTAACTCTTCTGCTTCTCACCCAGCTCGAAAAGATGCTAAAATTCAAACCAACCAGTTCTCGACTGGAATTGGAAGTCCGCGAAACTGATCACGGCCCTGCACGCCTGCTTGATCTGCTGAGTTCGAAAGGGATCACTGTCTTTGGTGTTCGTTCAGAACCTGCCGGAGACTCGAAACCAACCGACCCGATGAATGCAAGAAGACTGATGCACCTGCGCGTTGAACTGCCCCGAACGTTCGACAGAAACCAGTTCAACACCCTCCTGGCCGAGGAAGAGTGCATTATCTCATTCCACCTGGATTGAGGTTTGGCATCTGACCCTCTCTCTTACAAATTGCCCGTACCTCGATAGGTGAACGTGATGATACCGCATATACAAGAGGAAATTTGTCTAAAAGAGAGAATATGTACTATGAAAAGTAATGAAAAATGAAGCTCAAATTTGCTTTATAAGTAGTTGACATACTATAATACAGGTGGTATAATGTCTACGTAAATGCAATCAACTTAACACTGATTGCATAAGTTGAAGATATTTTCTTCCCCTTCAGAAGTGGTTCGAATCGTATCTCAACTAATTGTATTGTGAACCAAGAAGCGCTGTGTCCCCGATTTTGGATATCAGCTTTAGCCACTAAGAAATGTTTATATGGTTTTATAAATGCAGAGGGTAACCAGGCGTATTAACCGAGGCAGAGTTCAATGCCAGATTTACAGACAACCCTACAAATCCAAGAAGATATAGACGGTGTGCAAACTATGAGTCCTCAATTACCAACCAATGACGAGAGTGACTTTCATCAGTTAGTGGCAGAAGAACTGTCAATTGGGCGCCGCGGGCGCAATGGCAAAAACATCGCGTTTGGATGGTATGGAGGCAAATATTCTCACCTCGGATGGCTTCTACCGCTTTTACCTGAGAGCAACCACTACTATGAACCGTTTGGAGGATCTGCTGCTGTTCTTATAAACCGTTCACCATCTCCAGTTGAAACATATAATGATCTCGACGGCGAAGTAGTGAACTTCTTTCGAGTGATCCGTACCTAACGCGATTCGCTAGTAGAGGCAATTGCTCTAACTCCATTCAGCCGCGAAGAGCTTGTCCTTGCAACTCGCGAATCTTTAGAAGGAGTTAACGATTTTGAACGTGCCCGCCGGTTTTATGTACGCGCTCGACAAACGCGCACAGGACTTGCACAAACGGCCTCTCCTGGTCGGTGGGCAACGTGTCGCAATACCAGCCGCCGAGGAATGAGCGGAGCCGTTTCACGATGGCTCGGTAGTAGTTATGATCTTGTCGATATTGCTGCGCGTCTATTACGAGTTCAGATTGACAATCGTAAAGCCGTAGAAGTTATCCGAGCTTATGATAGCCCAAATACCCTATTCTACTGTGATCCGCCATATCCGCACGAGAGCAGAGGTGACTCAAAGGCGTATGGCTTCGAAATGACTGACACACAGCACCGAGACCTTGCAAAAGTGCTTCGCTCGGTTAAAGGGAAGGTTGCTTTATCGTAGTATAAATGCGCTCTTATGGAAGAACTATACAGTGATTGGGCTTGCAACCTAGCCCCTGAACGGATGTGTCATTCTATTAAGCAAATCCGGCAGGAAGCTCTTTGGACGAACTACACTATTGATGGGTTAAGTGAATAACAGTGCGACTAAGCCCTTTTCACACGAGATGTAGAAATATACTTATTCAGCGATGGCAGGCTGTCTTAGAGCGAGATGATATATCATTGGACATTCTTGCAAATAGTTCTGGCATAATTCGTAATCTACTTCGTGCACCAAAGGGAAAATCCTCTTCATTTAGATTTTTCCTTCCGACACAACTACTGGCAAAACAAGCAGACCCTACGCGTGACAGCCATGCGTTTCAGCTTCGTGAAGGCGACGGACATACATTCAACGCCCGCGATGTTGCCAAACACGTTGTTGTTCCCTTAAACCGACAAAATGGATCACCATTAGGATCGTCTGGCGATCCATATGTTAACAATCCACTTCGGCTGCCTGGACTTTCCCCTCAGTACCGCGAACAACAAGCAGACAAATTACTCTGGGATTCGCTTTGCGAGATTATGGATGGAGTTGAAACAAATGACGATCCGGAATATGTTTGCAGCCTACTTGATCAGGTGCTTCTTGAAATGCGGCGGTTGATTGAGGAACTGACTATTCAATACGCGGTGCCTCAACGAATTAGCCATCCGGTACTCATGGAACATATACGAGAATACTTGATTCCTAAAACAGGCGGCAGACGATTGCATGCAGTCTGTATTGCACTTCTTCGCACATCGGGGATCATTGGGGCATATATGACGAGGTTAGCAGCGGAGCGATTAACGCTGCCGACGCGCCTGGCCGGCGACCGGCGGATATAGAATGCCGTAAAAACGGACGTACTTTACTAGCGGTTGAGGTTAAAGATGTCACCCCTACACTTGAGCTTCTGGAAGATAAGATATTAAGCTCCCGTTTGGCTCAAGTCTGGGAACTGATATTTCTAGTTCGAGCAACACCGATGACATCCGGTACTGAAGTTCAGCTGAAAGCAGACCACGAATATTCTGCAGGACATAATATTTATCTGCTTCCAGCGGATAACTTTATTTCCAATACTCTTGCATGGCTCGGTGAGCCAGGGCGCCACCGATTTACTGAGCTTATCGGCGAGGTACTTGACGAGTTCGGAAACGATTATACAGACCACCGAGCATGGGCAGACATTCTTTACCATTGGTAGTAGATATATCACCCAAATGATCCACTTCTCTACACATCATAATTAAGATTGGGAGCGAGCCAGCGTTCAACTTCGCTCAAATCCATTCCCTTGCGCTCGGCATACTCACCCACCTGATCTTTAAGTATTTTACCCACAGGGAAATATCGCGATTCGGGATGTGCGAAGTAGAAACCGCTAATCGAACTTCCGGGGTTCATTGCAAAACTCTCGGTTAGCGAAATGCCCGTGTTGTTCGTTGCATCCAGCAGGGCGAAGAGAGTCGCTTTTTCTGTGTGATCCGGGCAGGCAGGATAGCCGGGCGCAGGCCGAATGCCGCGGTACCGCTCTCGGATCAGATCATCCGTGGAAAGATTCTCCTGCGTGCCGTATCCCCACTTATCACGAACAATTTTATGCAGTTTTTCCGCAAACGCCTCTACCAGTCGATCCGCCAGCGCTTCTGCCATGATGGCATTATAGTCATCATTGTTAGCTCGGAATCGCCGGGTAATTTCTGCCAGACCGTGCCCGGTTGTCACCGCGAAAGCCCCCACGTAATCTGCCCGGCCGCTCTCCTTCGGAGCCACGAAATCCGCCAGTGCGTAGTTCACCGTATCTGCGCCTTTATCTACCTGCTGTCTCAAAGTATGCAGAATAGTAAGACGTTCGCTGCGAGTGTCATCCGTGTAGAGTTCGATATCATGACCAATCGCATTCGCTGGAAACAGCCCATAAACACCACTGGCGTGAAGCTGTTTGTCAGCAACGATCTCCTTTAGCAGCTCCTGCGCCTCATCGAACACCTTTTGGGCATGCTCCCCCACCACCTCGTCCTCGAATATAGCAGGATACCGTCCCGCAAGCTCCCAGGTGTGGAAAAATGGTGTCCAGTCGATATATGGGACTAGCTCATCCAGTGGATACTCGTCCAAAACCGTTACACCGAGGCATTCGGGAACCGCGATTTCCGTTGTCGCCCAATCGATCTGATGACGGCGTCTTCGTGCCTCCGCCAGTGTGATCATCGCCTTCTCTTTTTGTCGGGCAGCATACGTTTCACGAAGCTGAGCCTGTTCGCATCGGTTATTTTCGGCAAACGCTGTTCGAAGCTCCGGGCTTAGCAGCTTGCTGACAACGCCCACCGCACGAGACGCATCCAGTACATGAACTACAGGGTGCTTGTATCCTTGAGCGATCTTTATCGCCGTGTGTGCCCTGCTGGTCGTAGCGCCCCCGATAAGCAGCGGGATGTCAAATCCTTCGCGTTCCATCTCCTTCGCAACATGCGCCATCTCTTCCAATGAAGGCGTAATCAAACCACTCAGACCGATGATGTGGGCTCCAACTTCCCGTGCCGTCTTCAGTATCTTGTCGCACGAAACCATCACTCCAAGATCGATCACCTCGTAGTTATTACAGCCCAGAACGACGCCCACAATATTTTTACCGATATCATGGACATCACCCTTTACGGTCGCCATAACGATCTTGCCCTGCGCTCTGGTTTCACCGCCCGCAGCAGCAACTGCCAGCTTTTCCGCTTCCATGTAAGGCAGTAGAACCGCAACCGCTTTCTTCATGACGCGAGCGCTCTTCACGACCTGAGGCAGAAACATCTTGCCAGACCCGAAAAGATCGCCGACAATACTCATCCCTGCCATCAGCGGACCTTCGATGACCTCCAGAGGGCGTGCATATTTCTGTCGCGCTTCCTCGGTGTCAACTTCGATATAGTCAGTCAAGCCTTTTATAAGAGAGTGGGAAAGCCGTTCTTCGACGGTTCCAGAACGCCAGGCTTCATCCTTCACCTGGACTTTTCCCTGCTGTTTCACACCATCCGCGAAGTTCAAGAGACGTTCGGTAGAGTCTGGGCGGCGATTCAGCAGCACGTCTTCCACGAGTTCCAGAAGATCTTTTGGAATCTCTTCGTAGACCGCCAACTGTCCCGCATTGACGATGCCCATATCCATCCCAGCCTGAATTGCGTGATATAAAAAGGCAGAGTGCATAGCTTCACGAACGGGGTTGTTGCCGCGGAACGAGAACGAGATGTTGCTCACTCCACCGCTCACTTTGCATAGCGGGAGAGTTGCTTTGATCTGCCGAGTAGCCTCGATGAAGTTGACAGCGTAGTTGTTGTGCTCCTCGATACCTGTAGCAACCGTCAGAATATTCGGATCGAAAATGATATCCTGCGGAGGGAACCCCACCTGATTGGTCAGAATATTATAAGCCCTTGTGCAGATCGAGACTTTTCTTGCGATAGTATCGGCCTGGCCTTCCTCATCGAATGCCATGACTATAACCGCAGATCCATATCGTCGGACTAACTTTGCCTGCTCGATAAACTTGGCTTCGCCCTCTTTCATACTGATCGAATTGACAACGCCCTTACCCACGCTGCATTTGAGCCCAGCTTCGAGTATACACCATTTCGAACTGTCAAGCATGATCGGGACAGTGATGTTGGGTTCGCCTTGAATCAGATTCATAAACGTGGTCATGGCGGCTTCACCATCTAGCAGACCTTCGTCCATGTTGATATCTATTAACTGGGCGCCGCTATCCACCTGCTGCTGAGCAACACTGAGAGCCTCTTCAAAATTGCCCGCCAGGATCATCTTTGCGAACTTCGGCGATCCCGTAACGTTCGTTCTCTCGCCTACGTTGATGAAATTCGTGTCTGGGCGAACCGTAAACGCTTGAGTTCCGCTAAGCCGCAGGTAGGGATCAACAACCGAAGGCACTCTGGGAGCGAATTCGGCGACTGCGTTCGCAATGGCGCGAATATGCGCAGGAGTTGTGCCGCAGCATCCACCTACAATATTCAGCCAGCCGTTTGCAGCCCAATCTTTCATCATAGGAGCCATATCCGATGGCGTCAGATCGAAGCCTGTCTCGGAAAGGGGATTAGGCAGGCCAGCGTTCGGATAAGCGCTAATATAGATGGGAGCGATTCCGGAAAGCTCTTCGATAAACGGTCTCATCAGATCAGGCCCAAGCGCACAGTTCAGGCCGACGCTGAGCAGCGGCGCATGAGAGATGGAGTTCCACATGGCCTCTAGATTCTGACCGGATAGATTGCCGCCGGCAAGATCGGTAATGGTGAGTGAAGCCATCAACGGGACAATACGCGCGCCCTCATCGAAAAGCCGCTGTATAGCGAAAAGCGCTGCTTTCAGATTGAGAGTATCGAAGGTTGTTTCACACAGCAGAAGATCGACGCCGCCATCAAGAAGCGCCTTTGCCTGCTCGTAGTAGGAGCCTTCGAGCTGATCATAGGTCACTCCACGATACGCAGGCCGATCCGAATCGACGACGACCGACGCTGAGCGTGTACAAGGCCCGAGAGCGCCTGCCACAAACCGCGGCTTTTCAGGAGTGCTGAACGCATCGCAGGCATGGCGTGCTATGCGTGCCGCCTCTATATTCATCTCGCGAACTATGCCCTCTAGCCCGAAATCTGCCATCGAAATGGAGTTCGCATTGAAGGTGTTGGTCTCGATGATATCCGCGCCCGCTTCGAGGTACTCCCGATGAATGTCCTCTATTACATCAGGGCGCACGAGCATTAGCGCTTCATTATTATTTTTGAGGTCGGAGGTATGATCCTTGAACCGCTCACCGCGATAGTCCGCCTCCACAAACTTGTGAAGCTGGATCATCGTTCCCATTGCGCCATCAAGTATCAGTATTCGTTTTTGCAGCTCTTGCCGTATATCACTGGACATCTTATCTACTCTCGTACACTATTTCATTCAAATACAATTCTTTGCTATATCCATATCGTTAGATCTTATCAAAGGCAGGTTATAGTCTCATATCTGCTAAAGTCTTTGCATCAAGGATACTTTTTGAAAGGTTTTCCAATTCGACTTCGGAATCAATCGCCTCAATTTTCTTTACGACACTATCCGGAATTTCTCCAAATTTTTGGGTCAGTAATTTCAGCATGATATTACGCTCGCCTTGCAAAAGCCCTTTCCGGATGCCTTGTTCTATGCCTTGTTCTAAACCCCGTTTCTCGTATATACTTTTATAGTGTTCTCGAAAAAGTTCATCGACATTTATCATCTCATATGCCTTCCCAATGTCTCCGCGAATAGACAGCTTTTTATACTCGGCTTCATCGCTTTGACTCAAGGTTAAGTTGGATTCTACCAAAAATGCCAACAGCGACTTTCTAGCTGGATCCATCGGGCTAGTCGATAGTTGTAATAAAGTCTGATACTTCTGAGCCTGCCTGCCAAATTTACTCGGTTTCATCATCGAACTAAGACTTGCTCCGAGCGGGTTTCCCGAAGTCAAATAATCATCTGCCAGCAAGTCCGGCAGACCAACTACTGAATAATTGAATGTTAGAATATCTTTTTCGAAAAGGCTTGCTTTGTAAACCTCTTCTGTCAGACCACCAGCACCTGGAGAGAGATAGAGCGCTACTGGAAATATAGGTATTTTGACCCTTAACCAAAGTAAAGCGTAATATTCGTACATCCAATACGAAAACTCGCGATCTCGCTTTGATTGTATCTCCACATGGAGCAGAATTAATTCTGGTTCACCTTCCAAAGTATACACCTGAGCAACTACGTCAGGTTCCCGCTGACTGCCTTCAGGCAGATCGGTGAATAGTTCCTTATCCAGGAATGTCACACGATTAAAGTCGAGGCGAGCAGCAATATTGGGATAGAACAGTTCAAGGAATTCACGAAAGAAAGCGTGCAGGAGTTCCTTGAAAAGCTAGTCAAATGGCATTGGCGGTCTCGCGTGAACTCTTACTAAGATTATGCTTATTGTACCACAAGCCAATCCACGGTGTTATGACCCAAATGATTTACATCCTATAGTCCCGCCTGCGTGATTCTACCGCCTGTAACAGGCAGGTAAGCGCCTGTTACATAGTTCGCGAGGCCGCTCAGAAAGAAAACACAGCCATTACCAATCTCGTCAGCGCTTCCGTGCACTCGAAGAGGAATGGATTTTGCGAAAGATTTCGAATCTTCCGACTCTGTGTCGACTTTTTCATCGGCCATCCAGCCTGGAGCGACCATATTCACCGTGATATTTTCTGGTCCCAACTCGACTGCCAGCGACCTGGAAAGGCCAACCATAGCTCCTTTACCGGCCATATAGATCGCCCAGCCCGCCGGAGCCATATTCCAGATTTCGGTAACGATATTGACTATGCGGCCACCACCCTGTTCCTTCATTATCGGCCGCGCTGCTTTGATCGTGTTCACTACAGCCTGGCATCCAAAATCAAATGAGTTTGCAAAGTCGGCAGAAGTGGCTTCCGATAGCGGGCCGTTCTGTTTTCCTCCAATCGCGTTATTCACTACTCCATCTAGTCGGGAGAATCGAGCAAGAATCTCAGAGGTCATCTTCTGAACTTGATCGAAATCCCGAACATCGGCCTGGAATGCTTCCGCGTCGCCACCCGCTTCACGAATATCCTTAACTACCTTCTCGGATTTTTCACGACTAGCAGAGTAGTTCACAGCTACCTTAGCGCCTTCCCTTGCCAAAACTTTTGAAATATTCACTCCCAGCCCGCGTGCACCGCCGGTAACCAGTACGACTTTTCCTTGCAATAACATCTTTCGCTCCTCAGATATAGTTTGTCTGATCTCTGTGTTCTGTTACAGAGGTAAATAATCCTGCCGATCAACGCCTTCAAACAGCTCGTTAGTACCTTTGAAGTTAACTTGCGTTCAAAATAAACGCAAGTGGTATTCGCGACGAAATGAATTTCTTCACTGGTAGCCTCCGGCTTTCTGTCCTTAGGACGGGTTAACGAGAAAATATGTGCGAAGCACAAACGGCGGAACGCCACAAGCGAAGAAATTTATTTCGTCGCATCCTCCTATTGGTTCTGCCTTCAAACAGCTCATAATGATTGACAATATATTCACTTGATAAATTCAAGACTTTCTGATATAATAATATTGTGCCACGAAGTCCGCCACCATGTCCGCGGAAAGGGCCGAGCCCAACTTTATAATTTTCCAGATCAGCTAACCTTCTTTCAGCCTGAATAAGCGAACGACAGGCCTTAATGAAAGGAGGTCATCATGACCAAACCCCTTCCCGACTCTCCAAACCTGGAGCAGTTCAAGAACCAGGCCAAGGAACTGCTCAAATCGTTAAAGGTGGGCTATCCAGAAGCCGCAAATCGATTTATTGAGAGTCACCCCGAGTTTGAGAAAACCACTCTTAAAGATGTCTTTAACTCACCTCTTAACCTCGCCGATGCCCAAATTGTACTTGCGCGAGAATATGGCTATCCAAGCTGGCCGAAACTAAAAGCCTACATCGACAGTATTCCCCTGCATGGAAAGTTGAAATCTGCAATCGATGCAAACGATGTAGCGCTTGTCAAACAGCTCATCCGTGGAAATCCAGAACTTATTCAGGCTCCCATCGGTTATGCCAAACAAGGGCCGCTAACATGGGCTGCAGAATGTCGTGGGCCGGCAACTCCTCCTACAGTGGATCGACTTGAGATTGCACGTTTCTTGATTTCAGCCGGCGCTGATATCCATGAGCTCGGCGACAGCCCTCTCATGCGGGCAGCTCTAAATGGGGGGCGAATACCCATGATGGAACTGCTTCTCTCTTACGGGGCTGATGTAAATGCTCACTGGAATGGCAACTACCCCATCATCCTTGCTCCCTGTGAGACAGTAAATCCGGTTGGGCTCAAGTGGCTTCTAGATCACGGGGCAGATCCGAATCCACACTGCGAAGCGGAAAACGATTGGGGCTCTCCCCTAGATATGGTAATCGGCACCTATTCGCGAAGCAGGAATCAGAGTGAATGTATCGATCTGCTCATAAATGCTGGAGGAACAGGACAATACAGCGCATTTCCAAGCATGTTCATCCATCGTGGGCGCTTAGACCTGCTTAAAGAGTCGATAGATGCTGATCCTGACTTGGTTCATCAGCGATTTCCAGAATTATACTACGGCTCTACCGGAGCTAGGAATTTAACACTGAAGGGCTGTACACTGCTCCATGTGGCCACAGAGTACGGAGATCTTCTGGCAGCAAAACTGCTCGTCTCGAATGGTGCTGACGTGAACGCAACGGCGATGATCGATAACGATGGAGTTGGCGGCCAGACCCCGATCTATCACGCCGTCACACAGCACTTCGACTATGCTCTGGATACGGCGAGGTTTCTTATCGAGAGCGGCGCCGATCTTACAGTACGTGCAAAACTCCCATCTGCCTACGATAAGCCTGATGAAACCGTAGAGGTAACTCCCCTGGGGTATGCCGCTAGATTTCCCGGGAAACAGTGGGAAACATCGCTAACGTTCGACCTATTGCGGGAGTTCGGCGCGCCGGCAGGTGATATCTACACAGCCGCAAAACTAGGAATGATCGATGAACTGAAGGATTTGTTGGCAGCAGGTGGTGATCGAAACAGCTCCGATCCTTATGGTGAAACAGCTATTCAAGCAGCACAATCGAGGGGGCATGCAAACATTGTAGAACTGCTCAGCAAGACTTGATATGATTCAAGCAGGAAGACAGGAATAAAGGAAGACAGGAAAGAATGTGCTTTTTCTTAAATATCTTGCTCGGGTGGTCTATGATGATTCCTGACTTCCCTCATTCCTGAATTCCTGGTTGAATCATGAGATTCTAAACATTCCAGATTATATATGCTAATCTGCTGATCGTTGGAGATAAACATTCCTGAATTGAACAGGGTACATTATTGGTTATGAACGAGACCTGTGATTTCACAGTAAAAATGATAGATACAATCTCGAAATATGAGATGTTTTCAGCCGGTATGAAACTTCTCATTGGTGTTTCAGGCGGGCAGGACTCAGTTGCGCTACTGCATGCACTTCATACTCAATGTCATGTTTTGGGATGCACTCTGATAGCAGCACACATCAACCATTCGTTTCGAGGTGAAGAGTCCGATGCTGACACTGATTATGTACGCGATCTTGCTGTAAAACTCGGTATCGAGTACAGGATCATTAAAATTGACGTCCCTGCGATGAAGAAGCGTCTGCATCTCTCTTCGCAGGAGGCCGCACGTAAGGCCAGGCATGAGGCGCTAAAACAAATCGCGAAAGAGACTGACGCGGATAGAATCCTTATTGCCCATACGCTAGATGATAGAATTGAGACAATGCTGCACAATCTCTTCCGGGGAACTGGCCTCGCCGGTTTACGTGGACTTCCATCGGTAGATCTACCAATTACACGGCCTCTCATCGAACACTCCAGAGCAGAAACCACAAACTATTGCAAGGTAAATAACCTGCAACCCCGTATCGATTCTACCAATACTAAACTAGAGTATTTGCGTAATCGTACTCGAGCGGAACTGCTGCCATACCTCAGGACGTACTACAATCAAGAAGTAAATAGTGCACTGTTGAGGCTCGCATTGATTGCAGAGGAGGAGTCTGCATATCTAGACACACTAGCTGAGGAGGCGCTTCGAGATATAGTGGAAATTTCACTGCCGTCCAGTATATCCATTTCTTGCTCAAAATTTGAGAGCCTTGATCTTCCGATTCGACGAAGGGTCGTTCGAGGGGCAATGAAATATGTGCGTGGAGGTTTGGTAGATATCTCATTTGAAATAACAAATAACCTGGCATACGCGCTCTGCAGCATATCTCATACTTCGCGAATGCTTCCCATCTTTCATGGGGAGCACGTCGTTATCAATTCGAATGGCCAAGTTATCCATATTTTCAGGAAGTCTAATGAGAGTGAATTAGTGCCGTGGAGATATATTCTTCCCGCACCTGCGGAGATATTCCTGCGAGAATCGAAATGCACCGTCACTACGCAGTTATTCCAAACATACGGAGAAGCCAAAGAAGCATTATTCGCACAAAGTTGCTCCTACATATTTAAGGCCAACAGTATATCTCTACCCTTAAAAATACGAAGCTGGCATGCAGGGGATAGATTAAGGCCTTATGGCTTGAACGGTACGAAGAAAGTTCAAGATATTTTCACAGACTGCAAAATTCCGAGATCTGTGAGGATGACTATTCCAATAATCACAGATGCCAATAGTAGTATAACTCTGTTAATCGGAACATTAGTGCACTGCGATCTGGTCTTGAAATCGATGACAGCAGACATGAATGATAATGAACCAGGCGGCTTTCTTACTATCTCGATTCATCAGTGCCCAGATTAATTTCAGTCTTGTATAGTGAGCAGGATGAGTTTTAAATAGTCATCAAACGAGTATGAGTACCGGATAACTTTTAAAGTTATGTTATAATATAGCATTGTGAAACAGCCTGTAATGCATCTGTGCAGTACAGGAGGAGGTCGATTTGAAGACTGGGAATAATGGTACTCGCATCGTAGTACTACTGATTATTATTGCTCTGCTGATCGTTGTGTTTAGTTCTAATATGTTGCGCGGATTAAATGGAACAACAGAATCGCTCACTTATTACAACTTCCTCGAGAAAGTTCAGACTAACGCGAAGTCTATTGAGCGTGTTGTCTTTCAGAAAGACGAACTTATTGGTCAGTATCGCAGCGCACCCGGATCGAATGGAGAGAGTAAGCAGTTCTCGGTAGTGCTGCCAGATTCTCAGGAAGCCAGAGCTAGTCTGGGAGAAAAATTACACCAACAGAGTATTAATTTTGAGTACAAGCGTCCCATTTTAAGTGATGGCATGCAGACACTGCTCACCATGGTGTTGCTGCCTGTGGTTTTTTTAACTATATTCTGGCTCTTCTTTGTACGCCAAGCTCAGTCTGGTGGAAACCAGGCTCTCAATTTTGGGCGAAGCCGTGCAAAACGACTCACCGATTCTGTACCCAAGATTACTTTCGATGAGG
The DNA here is from genome assembly GCA_025352825.1 of Chthonomonadaceae bacterium. GTDB lineage: Bacteria > Armatimonadota > Chthonomonadetes > Chthonomonadales > Chthonomonadaceae > JANXSG01. The sequence continues at coordinate 30,346 of JANXSG010000044.1, forward strand.
TGGCAGGCGTAGAAGAGGCCAAACAAGAGCTGCAGGAGATAGTGGAGTTTCTTAAGAATGCCAAGAAGTTTCAGGCGCTAGGAGCTAAGATACCTAAAGGTGTCCTCCTGTTAGGACCCCCTGGTTGTGGAAAGACGATGCTCGCACGCGCCGTAGCGGGTGAAGCAGGTGTTCCGTTCTTTCATATATCCGGTTCCGACTTTGTCGAGATGTTTGTAGGAGTTGGGGCGAGCCGAGTTCGTGATCTATTCGACACTGCCAAGAGCAACCGGCCATCACTCATTTTTATTGATGAGATCGATGCAGTCGGAAGACAGCGCGGCGCAGGTCTTGGCGGAGGTCACGACGAGCGTGAGCAGACTCTTAATCAACTTCTGGTTGAGATGGACGGTTTTGACCCTAATGCTGGTGTCATTATGATTGCGGCAACAAACCGACCTGATGTACTGGATCCCGCACTGCTTCGACCTGGCAGATTCGATAGAAGAGTAGTGGTAGATGCTCCGGATGTCATAGGTAGAAAGGCTATTTTCAATGTGCATCTCCGAGGTAAGCCCACCGAAGACGATATAAACGTGGATACACTTGCAAAGCTGACTCCTGGCTTTACAGGCGCAGATATCATGAACGTTGTAAACGAAGCCGCCATCCTAGCCGCACGACGTGACAAGAGCAAAATTAGTATGTCTGAGTTTGATGAGGCTCGTGATCGTGTGCTAATGGGCCCAGAACGTAAAACACGAATGAACAGCGTGCGAAAACTGAGGGTAGTGGCCTTCCACGAATTAGGACATGCCATTGTAGCCGCGAAGATCCCAAATGCCGATCCGGTGTACAAGATCACGGTAATTCCAAGAGGTATGAGCGGGGGCGCTACCTGGTATCTTCCAAAAGAGGAAAGCCTCAGAACCAAGCAGGATATGCTGGATGACATTACATCGTACCTGGGTGGGCGAGTGGCTGAAGAGCTGGTATTTGGTGATGTCACCACCGGGGCGGTCAGTGATCTGGACGGCGCCACCAATATTGCACGGGCAATGGTCTGCGAATATGGTATGAGCGACCGGCTGGGTATGGTACGCCTTGGAAAGCGGCATGGTAATCCATTTCTGGGCCGAGACATCATGGAAGACAGAGACTATAGTGAGGATGTGGCGCGCGCGATAGATGAAGAAGTACGCGCATTCATTGACCAGGGCTACGAGCGCGCTCGGCAAATTCTAACCGAATTCCGACCGAAGATGGATGAGATTGCCGAGATATTGCTGGTCAAAGAGACACTGACCAGAGAAGAGTTTCTCGCTCTTCTGAACGATGAGGCTACCGGCGAGCAGATAATTCAAGGGCTTATGCTGCCGCCTCCCTCTCCACCTCCAACATCTGGATTGGATGCTGCAGTGGATCCTGAGCCGCCAAGAATACAGACTCGATTACGACCGGAACCGGCATAGCAGCGGCTTCTTGCATGAGATAAATTCCAACGGTCTGCCAAATCTAAAGGCAGGCCGTTCGGCTGTTAGATGAGGAGTACTGGGGTGCTTTTAGCAATAGATGTGGGCAATACCAATGTGGTGTTAGGAGTCTATTCTGGGACTGGAGATAACGCAGTTCTCTCCGGTAACTGGCGTATTCGCACGGATAGAGACCGAACCACGGATGAACACGGAATGCTGGTAAAGCACCTGCTTGAGCATATGGGAATTGCACTGAGTGAGATTGATAACATCGCCATTTCAAGCGTTGTCCCGACGATGAGCGAGACGCTTACGGATCTATCTTTAAAGTATTTTCATTCGGAACCATTCATCGTTAGCTCCAAGATTAATTTAGGATTTGATATCAAATATCAGCCTGCTTCTGATGTGGGTGCGGACCGCCTATGCAACGCTGTGGGAGCTTTCGCAAAATATGGTGGGCCGTCGATTGTCGTGGATTTCGGTACCGCTACCACGTTCGATGCAGTCGGGGATAACGGTGATTATCTAGGCGGCGCCATCATCCCCGGAATTGGAATCTCCATGGATGCCCTCTTCAAGCAGGCGGCGCGCCTCTATCGTGTGGAACTGGTGGCACCTCCTTTCGCAATCGGTACCAACACCGTTCATGCCATGCAGAGCGGGCTGGTATTCGGATATGCCGGACAGACAGACGCAATGGTGGACAGAATGAGAGAAGAGTTGGGCGGTAATGCGAGAGTAATTGCGACGGGAGGTCTGGCTGAATTGATATCAAAGGAGAGTAAGACCATCGAAACCGTAGATCAGTTGGTAACTCTCGACGGTCTTAGGCGCTTGTACGAGCGACAGCAGAAATAGCAGTTCACCAATTCAATTCTGAGGGCGTGTGAGAAGTGAAGCCCCTACCGCTGCCACCATACAGACCGCTGAAAGCATTATCACATAGAATAACGCGGTCTTATCATCACCAGATGAGACGGCATCGTAAACTGCAAGCGGCATTGTCTGAGTAAGCCCAGGAATATTTCCTGCAATCATCAGGGTCGCCCCAAAATCCCCCAGCGCCCGTGCAAAGGCAAGCCCGAGGCCAGCCAATAGCGATGGCATTGCCAGTGGAGCAATAATCCATCGAAATGTTTGGAACTCCGTGGCTCCCATTTCGCGCGCGGCATCCAGAAACTCGCTGCCTACCCCTGCAATCCCTGTCTGGGCGGTTCGAATGAACATAGGAATACTCACGATACACGCTGCTAACGAGGCACCCTGCCAGGTAAAAACGAGATCTATGCCTAACACTGTATGGATAACTTTTCCAATTGCATTTGTTTTTCCGAATACAACCAGCAGATAGTAGCCCATCACTGTAGGCGGGAGTACCATCGGAAGCAGTGTTATACCTTCCCAAACAGGGCGTATTGGAATTCTCTTTTTTGCTAAGAAGTAAGCGGATGGCAGTCCGATAATGATGGTGAGTACAGTGGCAGCAATCGAAACCTTCAGGGAGATAAATAGTGGGGATAAATCAGTCATGATGAGAAGAACTCAGCGGGAAATCTTCTGCTTCTTTTCTGGTGGAAAGCGGAAACTGTATCTCTTGAGAACAGACTTTCCCTCCACGCTCTGCAAAAACTTAGTAAAACTCCGCGCTTCTTTTTCGTGCCGAGTGCTGCAGAGAACAGCCACACTCTGTTCAATCGGACGATAGAGATTTACAGGGATGGGTAATTTTTTTCCCTTCCCGCTCCCCATCGATGCAGAAACAATAGCTGCTTCCGCGTTCCCTGTCTGAGCAAACTGAAATGCTTGGCGTACATTCTCACCGTAGACCAGTTTTGGCGTAATTGCCGTGTAAATTCCTGCTTTTTTCAATGCTTCGACAGCTGCTTTTCCATACGGTGCATGCTGCGGGTTCGCGATTGAAATGTGGTATATGGATTCTGAGTTGAGATCCGAAATTTTCTTGATCGAAAGTTTGCTTTCTGCTGGAATCCACACCACCAAACTGCCTATAGCATATATTTTATCAGTATCTGATATTGTGAGCTTTTTCGAAGTTAGCTGCTGAATATAGGAGTTGCTAGCAGAAGCAAAAACATCGTATGGAGCCCCATGTTCGATCTGCTGAGTTAATTGTCCAGATGCTCCGAAAATAAGTTCTATTTTACAACCGGTCCTCCTGGTAAACAGTTCCGCAACCTCCTTGAATGCATCTGTTAAGTCCGCTGCAGCTGCTACACGAATTGATACTTTTTCCGCTCTCATCGCGCCTGCGGAAAGAGATGTCAATAGTAGGAACAAGAACAATGTAGAGGTAATTTCAAAAATCGGATTTACACGCATATTTCAGCCCTCACCCCCTACCCCTTCTCCCAAAACACAGGAGAGGGGGTGACTTTAAATTGTTGGTTTACAGTCTCGCATTTCGTGAGATTTATACTTATATTTAGATCAATAACTCAAATACTATTGAAAAACCGACGCCTTAGTCACCCCCTCTCCTGTTTTTGGGAGAGGGGGACGGGGTGAGGGCGTAAACGAGTTTTTAACTACTTTGAAACTTTGGCAATTACCTCTGCATATATAAAGTTATTTTTTTTAATACTGAAAACCCAATCTAATCCTTAACATATGCAGCTCTAGAAATTCGATCTCGTACTGCATCCCACTCCTCGCCCTCGGGAACGGCATCTACTACAATTACAGAGAGGCTGTATCCATCAAGTTCGTGAAGCGCAGCGTAGAGGTAGTGGGCATATTCCTGAGCATTCTGGGGTAATTTTCTTATAATACATCCCTCTATCGTACGGCAGGATTCCAGAGTGAGCCATCCTACACTTTCTCCCGAAGAAGCTAAGAGTCGGATACGTTCGGAACTATTCGATGCAGATATTTCCAGTCGTGCTTTTGGTGCATAGTGCCTGAGCATCATTCCGGGTGATGGAAGCGATTCGTTAGAATTTACCGGCGCATCCATTCTTGATCGCATAATTGGCCCAATCACAGATTCTAGCACCCCGGGAGTGATTAATCCGGGGCGCAGGATCTTAGGTAATTCCGATGTAAGATCAATAACGGTCGACTCTAATCCCCTACTTGTCGGGCCGCCATCCAGGATCATATTTATACGTCCATTTAGTCCTTCCAGAACATGGCTGGCGAGTGTCGGCGACAACTGCTCAGATCGGTTTGCACTCGGCGCGGCTATCGGAACCCGAGCTGCTCTGATCAACCCGAGTGCAATAGGATGAGCAGGTATTCGAATCGCAACCGTAGGATTTCCTGCTGTGACAATATACGGAACCATATCATTTTTCCATAGCACCAGAGTTAGTGGTCCCGGCCAGAAAGAAGCGGCTAGCTTATCGGCGTAATTGGGCCAGTCGGAAGTTAAGGACTGTGCCGATTCAATGGAACCTACATGTACGATCAGCGGATTATGGGATGGCCGCCCTTTTGCACGGAAAATTCCTTCAACCGCCTTTGAATCCAGAGCGTTGGCTCCTAGTCCATATACTGTCTCCGTCGGAAATGCCACAATCTCGCCCCGGAGAATAGCTGCTGCTGCCTCTGCAAGAATTTCAGGATCTGGTTGATCGGGATCCATCTGCACAAATCTCGTTTGGATCCGACTCATAGATTTTCAAAACTCCATATATTGTCTGATTACGAATATTTTTTTTAAGTTCTACATTTATGATGATTATTCATGCTACTATCTTCGCATGATTTCTTGAGGTGGGGGGAATTGAATTTGATACACAGAGATTGGGGAGGGCTCACTTCATCATTTTGGGAACAGAAGCCACTCATTGGTATGGTTCACCTGAAAGCGTTACCAGGCAGTGTGCTGGAATCAAGCTATGGATTGGATGATACCATAAGTTTTGCCATGAACGATGCGATAGCTCTCGAAGCTGGAGGAGCATCTGCTCTCATGATAGAAAACTTTTTTGATGTTCCTTTTGCTTCTGGTACTGTCGCGCGACATATTATCATTGGGATGTCTTTAGCTGTTGCTGAAATACGAAAAACGGTATCTATCCCGATTGGTGTGAATGTACTTCGAAACGATGCTGTTGGCGCGCTCTCTATTGCTCATATCTGCAAGGCACAGTTTGTACGCGTGAATGTCTTTGTCGGAGTTGCCGTTACCGATCAGGGGATTATCCACGGCGCGGCGCGTGAAATAGTAACCCTTCGCAAGGAACTAAATGCCGATGTCGCGATCTGTGCGGATGTATTCGTCAAACATGCCACACAGCTTGGGGGAGGAAACATCGGCGACGCCGCTCGAGATGCAGTTCATAGAGGATTGGCAGATGCAATCATTGTGAGCGGAGTCGCAACCGGATCAGAGACTTCATTAGCTGATTTAAAAGCAGTTCGGAATGCAGTCCCGAAAACACCTATCCTTGTTGGAAGCGGCTTCAACATCTCTACCGCCCACAATCTTCTACAATATGCAAATGGAGCAATAGTCGGTACAAGCCTCAAAAAGGATAGAATAGTTGAAAATTCGGTAGATATCGAGCGTGTTAAAGCGCTGAGAGCAGAGATGAAATAGTCCCGGCACTAAAGTACCGCGTCAATATTTGAACTAGATCCATTCAAAACCAACAGCATTCAGAAATGCTCGCGCGATGATCATGCTGCCTATATGGCCGGGGTGTACACGATCCCAGCTGAGTGTCGCCGGGTAGAAGGTCTTCAGTGCGTCATTGAAAGCGCTCTGGGTATCTACAAAAATCGTCTGATATTTACTGGATATTTCCCGTACTGCAGCGACATACCTATCCATCTGTGCACGCATCATATCGGACGGATTTGGCTCAATATAAAAAGGAGACATGAGTACGATCCCTTTTACAAGGGAATTCGTATTCGCTACCAGTTCATCCAGCGTTGCAGTGTACTCCTCTAAGCATACATGCGACTCTTTTTGAAGAGGTGAATCGAATTGACGCCAGACATCATTATCCCCAATCATGACTGACAGCCAGTCTGGTTTCAAATCGATCACATCTGACTGCCATCGCGCCTTCAGATCGCGTACAGTGTTTCCGCTCGAACCCATATTTACTACTCGTATTCCTCGTTCCGGATAGATCGTTCCGAGAAGTGCGTCGACATTCGCGACGTATCCTTTTCCAACTGCCTGAAACAGTCCCTCTCCAATCGGCGTTGCCCGATCGCAATCCGTGATCGAATCACCAATCATAACCAGCTTACTGCCTGCCTCAATTTTCATAGTTCAAACTCCTATCCATTGATCAAGTACCAAGCAGCCTGGCGAATAGATCCGAGTGGATTTTAAGATTAAAAAGCCCCGCGAGACCGAATAAGACTCCAAACACAGTGGGAAACATTGCTAAAGCGAATAGCCAGCGCTTCTGAGTAAGCGAGGTGACAGCGAATAGTGAGATGGATATCGCCAGTAGTGCATCAGAAAGATCGAACTGATCATCATGAAAATTTAACTGATCGTACTGAGTATCGTATCCTTTTGCATCCTTTTCAAGCCCTGGGAGTTCGGTAGTCAGCTTAGCAACAAGACTTTTATACTTCTCTAACTTCATTTTTATTACATTAGAAGCGCTAGAAACTGGCATAGCAGATTGAATTGTAATATTATCAAGTTCAGCTTGTGCCGCCTGAAGCCTTCCTTTTTTCGCCTGGTACCAGTTCCAGCCATCTATCGATTTTGCCTGTGCCTGCTGCATCGCCTGTACAATATTATCGTCCTTAACTTTACCGATACCCATAAATGTAGCAAGAATGGCAACCATGATTGCCACCCAGTTATTCAGTTTACTTTTTCTGTTTTCTGCATGATTCTCGGCATCATCATCGTTGTCAAGCATCTGCATTGGATCAACGTCCACAAGGATCTCCTTAATTTTGCCCTCACCCCCGACCCCTCTCCCAAAAACAGGAGAGGGGAGATTCAAGCATGAGGTTTATTAAAAATGTTAAATTTGAATTCACATTACTATTTCTAAATACCATAAACGTGTGGAAACCAATGATTTGTGTTCCCTTTCTCCTGTTTTTGGGAGAGGGGTTCAGGGGGAGAGGGGAAAAAATCTCTACTCTACCCACACTGTTTGTTTTCCCAGAAGTCGTTCAATCGCAGAGCGGAAAGACTCCGTATACTCGGCCAGCATAGGCGTCTTCAACGTATGATTCTGCCCTCTATCCAATACATGAAGCCGCACTTCCTGCGCTTCTCCATTTCCTCGGTGCTGTTCCAATGTTTCATGCACAAATCTGAACGCATGCCTTTTGGTCTCATCGAGTCGAATGTGTATTGTATGCGGCCCTGAATTGGCATTCGAAGCGCCACTTCCCAGCGGTGTCACTTCGTCGACGAGGATTTCGACGATATGCCCGCCTTCTTCATCATCGCGCATGCGATCTCGATGACTCGCCTTTCCGCGCAACAGCACAACCTTATCTTTCCCTATGTGCTGTTTCTGGCTTTCAAAAACGTGCGGAAAAATGGTACAAGCAACGGAACCTGTCATGTCTTCGAGAGTGAAAAAACACATCGGTTCCCCGCTCTTTTTTGCAGTGAATGGCTTCACGGAAGTAATAATACCTCCCACCTGGATCTCCTGCCTATCCGCCATACCGGAAAGGTCGATCACGCGGACAGCATTTGAACGCTCAAAGCGTGGAATATATGTCTGCAGCGGATGCTCGGAGATATACAATCCTAGCAGCTCCCGTTCAAAACCGAGTATCTGATCTCGTGGAAACTCTGGCAGATCGGGGATAGCTATATCCTGGGCTTTTCCAATGTTTTCATCTTCCCCAAACATATCCAT
>JANXSG010000051.1 GCA_025352825.1 Chthonomonadaceae bacterium
GCGGCTCATATCTAAACGAATTCTGGTTTCATCGATGCTGATACCTTCGTGCCAAAAGATAATAACCTTCGCTCGCTGAACGTATCGATAGTCGAGCGAGGTAGAGCGTGCCATAGTGGTAAGTTCAGAAATTTCGATGGGTGATAGCTCAATCAGAGAAGCCTTACGTGGCATGATGACAACCTCTAAAGCAGGATGGAATCATTATACCTAGTATAAGGGTATTAAGCAATCATAACACTAGCCGACCGCAAATCATCTGAGGCACAACGCGTCACTGACTTGTTCACTGCTGAACGAGAGCTAGTGGAACATAAAGCATTCCTATATTCTTTGTCGGATGAGATCACTAGGATTGAGATAAACCTTGCCAATTTTATGCAGCATTGGGTTGAGATATGGCCCAATGCTGCATTAATCCATGACGACCTAGATCATCAACTACGAGTGATACAAGAGAGCGAGAAAATCCTTGTGCGTCACGAGCAAATCGAAGTGAGGGAAAGTGAATTAACGAGAGATATGAGTGATCTAGCAACTGATCTTGAGCGATTATCTCTTGCTGAATTACGCCTCTCTTGTGCGGTTCACCCGACAACAGTTAATGCTCGTGTGATTGCTGTCCAGGAACGGATAAGTAATCATGAAGCAATTTACGCGGATTATCGGTCTGATGTAAAGGTCTTGGATGATACACGTAACGATTTGGTAAACGCCGAGAATGATTTAAATCGATTGAATGCTGAGAAGATAAATTGGCAATCACAATGGAATACTATCATTCGGAAACTTCATCTTAATAACAGTGTTTCATTGGAGATTGCTCAACGAACAGCTCGACGATGGGCATCTGCATCAGGCGTTTTAGAAGCTATCAGCCTTACCAAAAAACGATTAATTACAATGGACCGAAAAGAACTTACTCTCCTGGAGATGATTAGTAATTTGCCGGAGGAACTTAAATCGAGTTTGCCGGAAGATCCTGTTGTGGCCGCTCACATCATCGGTACTAGATTGGAAGAGGCAAAAACAACGTCCAAAATCCGCCGTGATTTGGAGCAGCAAGTATTAGCGTTAAAGCCTACACATGAATTATATGAAAAGAGCGCGCGAGATAGCTCTGAACAAATCGCTGAACTGAGTAGAAGAGCCGATTGTGAGGTCGGCGATCTCAAGACGATAGTAAAAAATGTGGAAAACAGAGAAAAGGTACGCGAGGAACGCCAATTCACTCAAACTCAAATTCTATCTGCAGGCGATCAACTACCGATCGAAAAGCTGCGAGAAGATCTGGGAGACCACAATCTGACCGAAATTCAAACCATGATCGCAAATCTACACATGGAAGAATCGGAGCTTGATGTTGAGATTGAAACAGCAGTTAGAGTAGAGCAGGAGCGATTTAGTATTCTGAACAATTTTGACAATGATATAGGTTTCAATCATGCAGTTAGCCAGAAAGAAGCCGCAGCAAACAGACTTCGGGATATTGTAAGCAATTATTTGGAACTGAATCTTGCTCGGAACTTGATTTCTGAGGCGTTGCAACGGATCCGCAAAGAACAGAAGAATCCACTTTTATTACGCGCTGGCGAACTTTTCTCGCTTGCTACGTGTAGAGCATTTGAAGGTATTTCTACTGATCTAGATGACAATGGTATTCCAGTGGTGGTGGTGATTCGTAATGGTGGTCATCAGGTCGCGATTAGTTTGCTTAGTGAAGGCACTAGGGATCAACTTTTTCTGGCATTCAGATTGGCAAGTGTAGAGGACTACTGTAAGAAAACTGAACCTCTTCCCTTTATCGCTGATAATTTATTAGTGCATTTCGACGATGACCGAACAGAAGCGACAATGAACCTGTTGGCTGAATTAGGACAAACTACACAGGTACTTCTATTTACACATCACAAGTTTGTTCGTGAAGCAGGCAGACTGCTTGAAACACAAGGTCGCGCAAAAGTGATTGAACTGAATTAACAGTTTGGTGGGGACTATATATTGGTTATAAATGAACTGTAAAAATCATCAGGACGAGAATATAATTCTTCATGATGGAAGTCTTTCAATCTTCGAACTGGGCGGCGTAGAGGCTGGCGTATGCGCCATTTTTCGCAAGCAGTTCACTATGCTTCCCGCGTTCGACAATTCTGCCGTCCTCGATAACCAGGATCAGGTCTGCTGCCAAAATGGTGGATAGACGATGGGCTATGGCGAATGTGGTTCTTCCCACCATCAACTGTGATAGAGCCGATTGAATTAATCGCTCAGACTGTGTATCCAGTGCAGAGGTCGCCTCATCCAGGATTAAGATACGTGGATTTTTAAGGATCGCGCGGGCAATCGCAACCCGCTGTTTTTCACCGCCGGACAGCTTGTATCCCCGCTCCCCAACCACCGTGTCGTACCCTTCTGGCAGAGATGCGATATGCTCATGAATTGCGGCTGCGCTTGCTGCCGCTACCAGTTCTTCGTCTGTCGCATCCGGTTTTCCATATCTCAGGTTTTCGCGGATCGTGTTATGTACCAGATAGGTCTCCTGCGTCACCACGCCAATCAATCCTGCCAGTGAATCGATCTGGATCTCACGAACATCGTGACCATCTATACATACTTTTCCTGACTCGACATCATACAGCCGCGGGATCAGATAGGTGAGTGTGGTTTTGCCGGCGCCGGACGGCCCGACTAAAGCGACCAGGCTTCCAGGTTTCGCATCGAAAGAAACATCCTCAATCGTAGGTGATTTGCTGGTCTCGTTGTATCGAAAGGACACAACTTCAAAGAGCACCTCTCCTCGAACTTCACCTGGATTAAGCTTTATCGCGTTGGGAGAGTCGACAATATCCTGTTTCATATCGAGGTATTCGAAGATGCGGTCGAAAAGTGCGAAGGCGCTCATCACTTCCACCTGAACGTTCAACAGGTTTGTGAGCGGGAAAAACAGACGGGCTTGCAGAGATGTGAAAGCGACGATTGCACCAATAGTGAGATGCGTGTCGCCCCGGCTCACCACCATATATCCTGCCAGCCAGTAGACCAGCGCAGGAGTAATCGAAAAAGTCATTCCGATCAGATAGAAAAAGGCACGCATAATCATCGCTATCTTGATCTGTGACTGTGTGAGCGCTTCATTCTCCTTTTCAAAATGGCTGAGTGTCATCGCGTTTCTGCCACTCGTTTTGGTCAGCAGCACACCAGAAACAGACAATGTCTCCTGCATGGTGGCGTTGAGTTCAGCCATTTGCGTCTGGACAGTGGTTCGAATATCCCGAGCGTAGCTTCCTACCTTAGACCCAAGCCCCGCAAAAATCGGCAATACACCTACCGAGAGAAGAGTGAGCCGCCAATCCATATAAATCATAGCAATAAGCGTGGAGAGTACGGTGGTGACGTTTGAAAGTACATTCGCTGCCGTATCGCTGACCACCGACTGTACGCCGCCCACATCACTCACGAGTCGGGACTGTATTTCGCCTGTTTTAGTATTTGTGAAGAATTTTAGCGACATCCCCTGAAGATGTATGTAGAGGTCGTTTCGAAGATCGCGCATAATACGCTGACCCACCACGCTGCTCATATATCCATAGCCCAGCGCCAGAACAGTACTGCCTAGAGTTGCCAATATCGTGTAGAGGGTATATTTCATGATCACGTTCATGTCGTGACCAAGAAGCCCCTTATTTATGATGATCTGTAAGAAGAAAGGAGATACGAGCCCAAGAGCCGCTGAGGATAGAACCGCTAACGCTGTCCAAAATAGCTGTAATTTGTAAGGCGCAAAGGATCGTGTGACCCGCCCCACAGTCTCGCGCTTAAGAGGTCGTGTCGGGCCTTGAGTCTGCCCTCTCATCATCATTCCCATAACTCGGTATTCTTTTCTCGTTAAATTTGAAAAAGGCGATCTGGCAGATTTCGACCAGATCGCCCATGGGTAGAAATGTAAGGCCTATTATCATTCGTGTAGAATCAATTTTCCATATCGTCAGACGTACGAAGGGGTAGTATTCTCGCTCGCTTGCGGTGCGGCTCTATAAGTAAAAGTGCCCCCTGAGTCAGCAGATCGCTGAATTGCCTTAATCCTGATATAACAATCGCGCTCATTGTTGCCGGCATGGTATTCTGAGCACGAATCTGAATTACACTCGGACCAGCGGCATTAGATGCCGCCAACAGAGCGCTAAAATCAAGATCATGCGTAAAAACGATATAGTCATTAGTCAGTGCCCATTGCATGATTTCAATATCAGGTGCATCTGGCAGACCAACGTGTGACCAGTGCCTGACCTCCCATCCTTCTGCTAGCAACACATCTACCCAAATAGGTGATAAATTCATGTCGATCAGAATTCTCATGATATATCAGGCGGCTTCCAAGGGAAGATCAGCTTCGCCAGATCGCCATGCGGCGTATTCTAGAGCAGCTTGGATATCCTCCTCTTCCAGATAGGGATAAGCCTTTAGGATATCCTCTCTACTATATCCCGAAGCTACTAGGCCGACGATCGCTCCTACAGTGACTCTTAGGCCGCGCAGACATGGTTTTCCACCCATCAATCCTGCATCGAAAGTAATTCGTCCCCAGGTTTGCATAATTAGTACTCCTTGACAAGCATGTCCCTCAATCAGGCTGTAAAGCTCTGGAGATATCTCACAATGGCTTATCTTTCGAGTTGTTGGCGGCTCGTTCCTTCTTTCTTTATAATGGTTGCATGAACAAGGTTGTACGAATTGTTGTAGAAATTAAAGAAAGGAATTCCCATATCCAGCAGATTCGGGAAATGGGAATTGAGGCTCGGTATAAAGACAATCTATCAACCATTTAGAGGAAGAATGAGCGTCGGTTCTATGATTTTATGATCGGTTGCGATGGGGGCGACGGCAGTACCAATCGCGAAATATTCGATGACATGGCTTCCCCAGCCGTGGCTACTCTCCTGTACTTGCGCCCCAACTATACCCTCCGCTTGCTCTGCCTCCGCTTCGGCCTGCATACGGGAGAGAGCAAGTTCGCGGGCATCGTAGAGAGCTTGAGTATAGTTCTGCATCTCGATGTTCTGTCCGACCTGTTTGAACCATTGCTTCAATCCCTGATGCGCGACGTGATAGACGCACGTTCCCATGACTAGCGATATCGGGCGATAGCCGGCTTTGAGAAGAGTCCAGAAATCCTGACCGCTTAGATCGGAGGTAAAGGGGCGATTGTCGGGTGTACGAAAATGCTCGCCCTGTCTGTGCTTGATGGCCGTGCCAACCGCCATGAACTCCGCCAGATTTTCGCCCCACTCATAACGCGTCACTTCGAGGCGAACACCGACTATGCCATCTGCGCCCAGAACATCTGCTTCCTCTTCCATGCGCGTCATTGCTAGTTCTCGAGCATGATACATCGCCTGGGTCAGCACTTCCAACTCCTGATTCTGATTATAACTCGCCATCTGGAAACCGATATGGTAGATGGAACTCCCCATCACCAAACCGACCGGATCGAACCCAGCTTCGCGGACAAGCAAAAACTCATTTACTGAAAGGTCGCTGGTGAACAGGGAGCGTTTGCCGTCGCCTCCCCGCATACTGTTAAGCCGCATACGGGCTGAAGCTGGAAGCCCTTCTTCGGAACCGGGTGTATATGGCATGGGTGGTCTCCTCTCTATGCAAGTGAAACTGTATTCAATACTTTGAATATAGGCCACCGGCCGGTGTATGGCGCAATCGCTGTTCCGATAGCAGTAAAATGGTACATCATATCGATGCGGCGGTTATTTTCGGAACCGACTTCGCGTGGATGCGCTTCGACAGTAATGTCCGCCCCGACTATTCCAACCGCGCCTACCGATAGCCCTTCTTGCTCCATCCGGGACATAGCTAGTTCGCGCGCGTTATAGAGCGATTGGGTGTAGTCGGCAAGCTCCTGGTTCTGCCAGGCGCCGCCAAAAAAACCGCCGCTTGTAGCATTTTGAGTGCTCCATGTGGGAACACAATAGTAGGTGCAGTTGCCAACTGCGAAACCGACAGGCTGAAACCCAGACTGCCGTAACATCCAGAAATCTTCGCCGGAAAGATCGCTGACAAATGGAACATTATTATTGGGCGGCGCTCCTGTTTCGCGGATCGCCGTACCGATGGCCGCGAACTCCAGCATGCCTTCACCCCACTCATACTCGTTGCGTTCCAGTCGTACTCCTACCACGCCGGTTGCGCCCAGCAGAGCAGCTTCCTGCTGGAGTCGCCCTATCGCCAGATGGCGTGCCTTATAGAATGCCTGTGTCATAACTTCGAGTTCACCGGAACTGCCGCTCCACATCGGAAGCTGCTGCCATCCAACATGATAGACCGAGCTGCCCATTACCTGACCAAGCGGTTCATAACCCGCTTGATGAGTCAGCACGAGTTCGTTCACGCTCAAATCGCTGGTAAATATATGCCCGGGCGTTCCCTGGCGAGAAGCCTGTTCATGCAGCCGATCGATCGCGTTGAGAGGGAGGCCACCCTGCTCCAGGCTGCGTTCGCTGGCCTCCCGGCGCTGTTTCGCTGCGTCGCTCTCCGCGGAACCGCCTAATCCGAATAGTCGCATAGTGCGTATCGCTTTCTATATCTCATCCCAGCAAACGTGCTAGAGCTTCGCGGGCGGCGCCGCTGGCACGCGCCCGTTCGTCCAATGAAGTTCCTAGCTCTGCCAGCCAGTCCTGTACAGGGATAGATTCGGTCTTCAAGGCAATGCCGCGAACTATGTGTGTGCGTGATGACTGCAGCTGGCCGCGTCCCGGGTCTTCCAGGGTGTACCTATTTTCGCCGAGAGTCACTACGATCTTGCGCACTGTTTTTTTAGCAAAAAAACCACCGTGCCGTGCGATAGAAGCTTCGTCCGGCAGCAGCCCTTCCAACATCTGCGCCAATAGTTCGAAAAACGTACGCTGATCAGAAGAGTACTGCTTCATCAGCGTAGCCGCCATTCCAAACTTGAACCACTCCTGCTGTTCGAACTCGTCTTTCATTCCGCATTAACCTCTAAATCCTGACATGCCATGAATCCACTTGAACAGAGATTACGTTGAATGAGGTCGAATGTCCTGCTTTAGTAACAATTATGTACGTTTAGGGTGGTACTTCAGGGGTTGTGAAAGTATTCAGTATACTATCCATTCAAAGTGCCAGGCACTGAAGTACCCGTCTGGGAGGCCTGCGGCCGACCGCCCTGCGGGCGGGAATGCATTGATTTGAAAATATTCAGCCCATGCAGGAAGCCTAGCGATCGGAGATGGGCGTCGCAAATCCAGACCGGTACTATAGTGCCGCGTCTCATCCTCTTCAGTGCCCGGTCTTCTGATTGCAGTGTGCATAAATCAATAATCATGCATCAAGAAGGGGCATGATGCACTGTGCAGAAGTGTGGTAATTTTTTTCGGGAGACTTTTCTCTTAACGGTTACCGGGCACCATTCCGTAGCCCGACCAAGGGATTCGGAGCAGAGATTAATGGTAACAGCATCTACAGCTGATGAATCTGCTGGAATTGGCATTGGCGGTGGCAGCTTGTTGGATGGCTGATCGAGCGCTGCAAGAATCTCGGGTTTCGGAGGGGATTTATCGACATAGATACCAAGAATATTAGTCAACTCTCGCCCGGGTGAATGAAGTGTATGGCCGCGATAGTTCATGGCAATTGAAGCTCCTGCATCCAGATTCATCGCGTCCCTGCAATGGAGAGCGAGCATTACAACGGCCCATTTTGCAAAAGTAACACCGGTGCGGGCGTGAACCAGGAGAAGGTGGTTGTCATCGGTCACACCCACACCCATTCTTTGGGTGGAGCCCATTATATGCGGATCCTGAAAGCCTTCCTCTTCTGCTTTTATATCAACTTTGCCGTTCAGAACTAAAGCCGGCCCGCATGCCAGTACAGTCTCATAGCCTGCCCAGTTTTCTCCAAATCCACGCCGCACACGCTTAATCGATACCTGTTTATCTTTTGTAATAGAGAGAGCAGTCCCCATCCATCCACGGCAGACCATTATGCCTCCGATTACAATATCGCCGATGGGTTCAAGTGTCGATTTAGAGAAATACGCGCCATTTATCGCTGCTGTTGCTCCTGATCGAGAGAGTAGACGTTGAAAACTTTCTGCGCCGTGAGGCATCCCCTTCGCTACAGTCACACCAATTTGAACATGAGGGCTGGCAAGGTTCACTCTTATTATCTCGACCGGTACGCCTGCTGCAATCTGATATAGGAGTGAATCGGTATCCTCCTTGCCAGGAGCTAAAACCATTAGTAACGATAGAATGGCAAAAAGCATTTTCTGCACAGCCTCCTTAAAATACATTTAGTCCGGCCAAATAGTATCTAATACCGCGGCAAGTCGAGCGCCAGCTTTCGCCAACTGTCTGGAAGTCATGATTATGTTCGCCTGTTCAAACTTTTCTGGTGTAGGCAGTTCAACAATATTCCATCTGGAAGGACGTTCTGTCTCGGATCTTTTGGATGTTATTCGAATCGATTTGTATACTTTTCGCCCCTCTGTGAGAGTATCAACTGCCCATTGCGCTGGCCAAGTTTCGGGTTCCCCAAGCATGTGCCCGGTATTTTTAACACGTATTTTTGATAGCTTAATAGCCGTGTCTCTGTCGGTGAATTTTCCCACTGCTGACCGAACAAGATCGACATCGAAAACCATGTGGATATTTTTCTTTGAAGGAAGTATTAGGCGATTTCCACCAGCGTCATCATGCAGCTTCGTGGCTCTAACGGGATCGGTGACAATCCACATCGCAGGATCACGTTGGCTTTCATCAATAAATCCGCTCGCCACATGAAACGGCTGGTGGATATCACCCGCAAGATGAACCAACATACGCAGGGCGTTCACTTCGGAGATGGGGAAATCTGGTTCAGTCTTGCCCTGTAGACGGTAGATGCAGTGCTGAAGGATATGGACGATATCATTTGAGCGAACGAAAGTGGGAAGGGTGGAAGGATCATAACGTTTGGTGCCAGGCGGCAGGTCTACATAGTGCCATGGGCCAGTATCTGCTTTTGGATGTTCATTGATAAAGGCGATAGTTTCTGAATCATCATCAGGCTTGGGAACACGCTGATATTTTACTTCATCGGCCCAGTTGGCAATGTCCCCGAGAGATTCGGCATGGACTTCGAGCAGCAGACTTCGAACATTTTCCTTTGCATGTGCGGACTTAAGTCGGAAATCGGCCACCTTACCTACGATTCGATGACCCTCTACACCGTAAGCAAATACATGACTATATTGACAAAGAAACAGAAGTATGAGGGGAGAGATACGGCGCATTCAGCACCTCGAGAGGCTGTTATGTAAGGTGGAATTATGACTTACCTTACGTCATTTTGTCTGAACTCGGATTAAATGATTTTCATGATCAAGAGACCCTAATCACATCGATTATTCTAAATATTGACATATCTGTTTAGCAGGCATGATATACGATATTCGTAATACTATCATGAATATCACTTAATCCGTTTAATCCGAGTTCAGGCAATAATGGGTGTAGGCAATCGTTATAATTATACAGATGCGGGTTCAGCCTGCAAAGTATCTGCCTTTTTAGCAGCCTCTTTTTTTTCGGCCGCCGGGGTTTCAACCACCTCTTCAACTGCAATGCGAAAAGGCTTGAGGACACTTGAAAAGTTAGGTTTTACAGCATGAATATGATGGCGCGGTTTATGCCGGCCCTTAATGCGATGGCTCATTTCTTCTCCTGGTTACTATGATCATCCGACAGCGTTTCTAGTTCGCAATTTGCCTTCGATCTGCTATGTTGTCGGATTTCCACTTGTTTCCGATACCGTATTTTACCCTGAAACTGTACTGTTTGTAAAATCCCTCTCAAAAACAGTACTTCGGGAAACTTCGATTCTAAGTTGTCTCAGCGAGATGCTGTTTTAGCTGGTTCTTCTGCCTGAAGTAGCGCCATAGTCGCCCAGCAGGTCGCTCCAAATGAGATGTACTGGGACTCTCCATGCGGAAAACCTGCATCGAAGTAGACGTTGAGAGACGCGGCACGCTTGTTTACGTACCACGATCCATCTTCATCCTGAGTCCGTAGTAGATACTGGACACCCTTTTGAAATACTGGATCGTTTGCACCAACTGCACCAGACAATCGGAGTGCGGAAAGAGCCATGCCAGTGGCGTAAGCATCGCTTTTTAGAGTATCTATCGGAGCCCACCCTCCATCGGGCCTTTGAGCAGCTACAAGTTCACCAGCGCTTTTCGCTATATCCGACTTTGGCGCTCTGGACCAGTGCAAGCCTAAAACCTTCGCAGCTCGATCTTCCGAATTTCGTACCGGAGTATTCATTAGCCAAGTTCTTGCTTTCTCGATAGATGGTGCAAGATTTTGGCGATCACCATACGTGTCTATAATTTGCAGTACAAGAGCTGTGGTGGTGAAATAACTCGATTGAATGGGAACCCTGTCCGCGCCATATCCCCAGTGCCCATCACTATCCTGGTCTTTCACGAGGAACTGAGCCGCTTCGCCAAACCCTGGGTTGCTTGGGACGCCTGCTGATATCATTCCCCCAAGGATATAGCCCGTTCCAATGGCATAGTCGCCTATATCTTCCGGAGTGACCAGCTTTGCTGCTTTTTCATTTTGCAGTCCGGCGTGCACTTGAGCGCCCATCTCTTTGCCGTCGTCAGCTATTCGCTTCATATTCGATCCAAATACAGACATGTCCACTTTGTATCCATTTCGAAGCGCCATCCCCAAAGCCATCACCCCTAAACCCTGATGATGACACGAAACGCAAGGAGTCTTTTCATTAAACACCTTCACTCCTGTCTGAAGCATCACGACACTATCCTGCACAGCTAGTTTGATGGAGAGAGGAGTTTCGATTGCTGCCTGCTTGCCAGAGAGTTTACTCTGAGCTTGCAATATCTGAGCAGCTTCCATATAGCCCCTTGAGCTCGCCAAAGTGGCAGCAGATTTACCACTGCTATCCCGAACGTTACAGTCTGCACCGGCACGAATGAGGCTTCGCACGATGGCAGATTCACCGCTATATCTTGCATTAAGAAGAAGTGGAGTAGCGCCTTTTCGATCTTTTAGATTTACTCCCGAATGACTGCGTAGGAGCAGATCTACCACCTCCGAATTTCCGTTCATGGAAGCGTACATCAGTGGTGTTCGCCCATGGGAGTCGGCAATATCCACGGCTGCGCCCTTATTAATCAGTCGTCGTGCAGATTCGACTTGCCCCATACGTGCCGCATAGATAAGTGGAGTTGCTCCATCACGATCTGCCGCGTTAACCTTCGCTCCTCGCTTTAGCAGAGTGTCCATCAGGTCAGTCTGTCCGTTATTAGCAGCTATCATCAGCATATCCATGCCATCGACTCTTACGCCATTCCATTTTGCTCCCCTGCTCATGAGATAGACCGCCAGATCTCCGTGCAGGCTATTCGCCGCCATAGTTGCCGCAGTGTCATATATGCCGCCGTCATCGAGTCTAGCCCCAGCATTTAGCAGGATATCCACGGATTTGCGGTCTCCTATTATGGAGGCAAACATTAGTGGAGTCATGTTCAGCCAGTTCCGCATATGTACATCTGCGCCTTTAGCCAATATCTGCTTCTCTGCAGTAAAATCGTGCGTTCGAATAGCAATAAACAGTTCTATGTTGAGTTCTTTTGCCTTGTCTGGCTCAAAATGTTGCGCTTGCCTTGCAATAGAATTGTTTGCAAGTGCCAACAACATCGTTACTACTAAAATCCACTTTGACATTGAAATATCTCCTAGAGAGGTAGTAGATGGTACAAGGCATTGTGATAGCGCCGTGATCATCTCGACAGTATACAACGATCTGAAATGCTTTATATCCGGAATTTAAAGGGTACCAAATGATACTACAATATCTCGTCCAGTGCAAGTGGAATATTCCACAACACATAAATCCTCCATCTGTTAGGGCTATGAAGATATCTTTGTGTTCATAACGTAATATTAATGTCCAATTAAACCCGCTGACATGTTTATATTATTTGCTGGAAATCCGAAATCCAAAACTCGAAGTAATAGGTGTGCTATCATAAGATGAGAAATATATTTAGCTGTTAGAATATGTTTTGTTCGAGGATGTGAATGACTTCCAAAAAAATATGGGGATATTTTATTTTCGGCGTAGGCTGTCTTTGGCTTATCGGTGGTATTTTCGGTTTTTTTCAGGGTCACCTTACGGCGCTTCTTTATGTTTTCTGCGGGATGGTTCTTCTTAGGATGGGCAGAAATCTCTATAGGTCAAAACAGTAGTATCAGGAGATATGAATGAGAATGCACCAAGTAGTCATTGTCGGAGGGGGGTTCGGTGGGCTGAATGCGGCTATTGCCCTCAGGCATGCTCCCGTACAAATCACGTTGATAGATCGCACCAATCACCATCTGTTCCAGCCTCTTCTATATCAAGTCGCCACGGCAGGCCTCTCATCCGCGGATATTGCCGCCCCAATCCGATCTGTGCTCAGAAAGCAGTCGAATACCACCGTCGTCATGGCGGAAGTGATTGGAGTGAATAAGTCAGAACATACCGTGCTGTTAGCGGATGACCAAATTCGCTACGATACACTTATTATTGCAACCGGTTCGCGAGATAGCTACTTTGGCCATCCAGAATGGGAAGATTACGCGCCCGGGCTTAAAACACTACCGGATGCCATCGTTATTCGCAGCAGGATTCTGCGCAGTTTTGAGCAGGCTGAAAGAGAATCTGATAAAGAAGTGCAGCAAAGTTTGATGACCTTCATACTCGTCGGCGCTGGGCCAACGGGAGTCGAAATGTCGGGAGCTATTGCAGAGCTATCCCAGTACGCGCTTGCACAGGATTTTAGAAAAATCGATACAAGTATGGCACGCGTAGTTCTGATCGAAGCCGGGCCGAGTATCCTCAGCTCATTTCCAAAAAAACTTTCAGATGCGGCGCAGAGTCGGCTCGAAAACATGCGTGTCGAAATTATGACAGGCACTCGCGTGGAAAAGATCGATGCTGAGGGTGTGGTGGCGAACGGAAAACGCATAGATTCCCACAATGTTATCTGGACTGCAGGTGTTCAGGCATCTCCCGCTGGTGTATGGCTGGATACTGAGTGCGACAAAACAGGAAGAGTAATAGTTGAAAAGGATATGAGCGTGCAAGGGCATCCGGAAATCTTCGTACTAGGGGATACAGCAGCATTCCTTCAGAACGGTAAGCAGCTGCCCGGTGTCGCACCTGCAGCGATGCAGCAAGGCAGATACGCCGCAAAAGTAATTCTCAATCGTCTAATTTCTAAATCGCCTCCTCCCCCGTTTCACTATCTGGACAAAGGCAATCTAGCGACTGTAGGACGCCGATTCGCTATTGTAGACGCTTTTAACATCCGTATAGCGGGTGTTCTGGCATGGTTGATGTGGATTGTGATCCACATATTGTATCTCATTGGTTTCCGAAATCGCTTCCTGGTGATGTTCCAGTGGGCATGGGCTTATTTCACCTATCAACGCGGCGCCCGTGTGCTGGCACAGGAATCTTCAGCCACAACGGCGAAACATAATCGAGCTTAAAACCTGATTTTATTTTTCTGTGTGCTCACAGTTTGCAGCTTTAAAGATAATATTTTACACTGTTTGGAGTTTGATGTTATGTCTAGAAAATTTCCCCAATCCCATGAGCGAATTGAAACAGCCATAAATATTTCAAAATCGATCAGTTCTTTAACGACACTCATTCTGCTATGCGTGCTGGCAATGGTTGCCAAGGCAGATGATGCCAAAACTCACTTTGATAAGGGCATCTCTCTTTTTAAAGTGAAGAAGAACGATGCTGCTTTGGAAGAGTTTGCAACGGCACGTAAACTTGCTCCCAACGATTCCGCAGCGCTCTACTGGATTGGGTTTATTAATCTCCAGCAGCGCAAGTATTCTGAGGCACTCGAACCACTGGAGAGCGCTGCTCAGCTATCTCCTGGATCAGCGGACGCGCATCTTAATCTGGGTAATGTCTACGATGGACTCAAACGCTATGAGGATGCTGTGCGAGAGTTCAAAACCGTTGCTAAACTTCAGCCTCGATCTGCGGACGCTTACTACAATCTTGGCAGTGTCTATATTAAGCTGAAAAGAGTTCCGAATGCCATCGAATCTTATAAACATGCCGCTCTGCTGAACCCTCAAGATGCATATATCCAGGATGGGCTTGGATATGCTTTGCAGGCTGATGGCAACTTCGAATCTTCTGCAGAATCGTATGAGCGCGCCGCACGTTTAGCCCCAAAAAATGCAATTTTCTGGCTTAATTTGGGGTTAGTCAGTCAGCAGTGGGCAAGGGAAACCGTTAAGAGCCATCCCACAAACGGCAATGCTATTGCAAAACCGATCTGGACCTCGGCGCGATCAGCCCTGCTGAAGGCGAGCGATCTAAATTCAAATAACTATCAGATCAGGGAGGCTTACGGCGAGATACTATTCGATATAGGATCGGATCTGGAAGCAGCTTCCCAGTTTGAAAAGGCGTCTGCTATCGCACCGACACAGTTTGATGCACCGTATAATTTAGGACTTACTTTCGTGAGACTCGGAAGAGAGTCGTCGGCAGAAACGGCACTGAAAAAAGCGGTAACCCTGCGTCCCGAAAGCAGGCCAGCCTTGCGGGCATTAGGGCTTTGCCAGTTTCGGCAGGGCAAATTTAGCGATGCAGCGAACACATTCGCTTCCATCACTAAAATCAATCCAACAGATATGTTTGCCTGGCTGGATCTAAGTTCCGCTCTGATGAAAAAAGGGGATGATGTGGCCGCCACCGACGCTCTGGAAGCCGCTGAGAAAAATGGCAGGAAGGGACGGGGGCTAGCTGCAGTTCGCCGGTCGCTGGCTGCCAGATACTATCGCAGTGGAGATACAGAGAGTATAAGTAAGGCCCAGCAGAGGTATACGCTCTCTTTACAGGATAGTCCGGATAACTCAGAAGCTCTGAATGGGCTGGGGTTATGCGCGCAAAAGCAGAAGCAGCTTACAGCAGCGATCGACTACTTCAAAAAGGCTGTTGCAGCAAACCCTCAATTTTCGGATGCGATAAACAATCTTGGAGTAGCATACGAGTTAAATGGTGAAATGAAACTCGCGCTGGCCAGCTATCGAAAGGCGATCTGGGTAGACCCCAATAATGCTCTGGCGCGTAGAAATCTTGCACGTTTTGATAAAACAAAGTAGTTCTGACCAATTGCCCTCGCCCCTTGCCCTTGCCCAAAACAGGAGTGGACGGCGGTGAGGGCACAAAATTTATCACTTCGAATTGGAGCCAATCGGACTATTTGTTTGGGGTTTTCCGCACTCTGAGTTTCCAATAGGTTGTAAATTTGGATGACTCGTGAGGTGCAATGGTTCGTATCGGGCTGAGCAGCTCCAGTTCCACATATTTCAGCGGATCCCCATTCGTGTATATCTCAACCCCACAACCATCATCAGGGTAGTTCCCACCTGCTTCGTAAGCTGCAGAAACCTGAATGTGATAACCACCTTTGTCAGCTTGCAGCCAGACTAGAGGTGAATCGCCGCCAATCTTGAATGACTGCGTTTTACTTCTTCGCAGTATCACCTCTTCGTTCACAACCTCCAGTATTCCAGGCTGGGCACCTCCGTCGGAGAATACATGGTAACCTTGTGCAAAGTGACCCGCTGTATTGAGCGGCATGCTCGTTGAATCGGGGTCGTTCACTTGTGTGATTTCCCATACCGACCACTCTAAAGGTTTATCACTGGTATTCGTCATGGTATTCTTGATCGTGACACCAGTGCCAGATGCGTCCAAAGCGATGTCCCGTGTAAATCGTACACCAGATTTTGTGCTAGCTTGCCCGGTCACCAACAGATGTTGATCAGGGGAGATTGTCACCTTCGCACTACCGCTATCCAGGATAGGATCAGGCGGCCAGCCCCACCTTGACTGCGGCGCTGGCCAGAGTTTGTCACCGCCATAGTTCGGCCACTCTTTCGCCGCACTCTCTTCAGAGATTTTCTGCCCGGAAAGCAGCGAGTTCTCCCAAAGCATATTTGGCCCACCTAGATACGCATAGCGCATGATTCGGCCAATCTGAGGAACGTACACAAGCTCGACGGTTCCATTCTCTATATGATACGCCCCTTGCCATCCGTGATAAGTCAACTGCTTTACAGCGGTTTCCCCCCAGCTTGCCCCTGAACAAATCAAAAATATCATGCCGCACAAAAGAGTATTGTGTACACGAAGATTCATGGCTTCTCCATTTCATCCAATCAGTTCTAGTGTTCAACTTTCCATACGTTTTCTTTCTCGCTCATTTTCCGAATCTGCTCTCAACAGTTGATTAGCAGGTGTTCCAACTTCAATTTGTGCAGGGCGCAGAAGATAATCTGCCCCATCAGTAGTGCTTCCTGTCCAGATATGATCAGGATCTGGATAGAAACTCTGCGTTCCAGTACAACCAAAGTATGTGAGCATAAGCCACCCACCAGGGACAGACGTACGCCAAATTCTAAGAGCAGATTCCTTCCACTCTTCCAACTCCTGTTTACCCAGAAACTCCCATTTAATCGACATTATCGTACCTCCAAATAATAGAGGTAATTGCAAAAGTCCAAAGATCACAGTTTTTGCCTAACCCCCTGCCCCCTTCCCTGATTCCTTCGTACCTCGGAGGGAAGGGGGTATCTTCATCATTAATTCTCCCCCTTCCCTAACTCAAACTGCTTTATCGTTTGCGTGGTCAGGGAAGGGGGCCGGGGGGTTAGGCAAGGAGAGGGCAATTGTGAGATTTTTACGACTTTTGCAACTGCCTCAATATATTTAAGCTAACCGTCCATCAAATCGAATACGCATCTCCTGGCCGGCAAGCAAAAATTTGAACTCCACCACAAGAATGATCCCCGATGGAAAAACGACACGATTCGATAAAACGAAATCATCATGCACCACATCCTTACCATCGAACTTGAATTGATCATTCCCGCCCGGAGCGCCGGCATTTACCAGAGGTATCGTCCCTTCCAGCTTATGTACTTTTCCAGTATCCTCATATTCAAAATCTACCAGAATATTGGTTCCTTCCAACTTCGAACAGGTGCGCTTCACCGGACCTTTTCGAACTGTGTTCACAGAAACAATCCATTTGTCCGGCGCTAGATTACTCAGCAGCGCTTTTATGAGATCGAATGGGTTCATTACGAGTTGCTCCTTGATATTTACAGCATTAACAGGTATTTAAAGTTTATTAAATTCGCGCTAAAATCCTTCATATTTTATTTAACTGACAACGTATCAGAGGATATGCCGCGAACCTGCCAACCCCATTAATTCGTCGCTCAAATTACACATATTGCAAAGAAATGCCATTACGCTGCGCCTGTGCTGGGTTGTGGTAAGAGGAATCTCGAACCAACCTGTCGAAATCTATAGTTCACGCATCCAAATAGTTAGAATCTCCTCCGCAAATTCACC
Organism: Chthonomonadaceae bacterium; assembly: GCA_025352825.1. Classification (GTDB taxonomy): domain Bacteria; phylum Armatimonadota; class Chthonomonadetes; order Chthonomonadales; family Chthonomonadaceae; genus JANXSG01. The sequence continues at coordinate 17,488 of JANXSG010000051.1, forward strand.
TTGTTAATATGGAATGATAAAAAAGGTGAACTGTGACAATCCTCATCCGGTTAGTCTTAGATACTATCTTGATCATCGGATGTATTTTCATACCAGTATTTAACACGAAAGTGGAAATTTAGTAATTCGATTTAAAGGAACGCCAATCTGCAATGCGATGGAGTCGGAAAAGCAAGCTTCTAACGGGATTCTGTAGTGTACTTCTACTGCTGGCAATCAACGCCACCGTCTCCTATTACAATACACAACACCTCCTCAACCACAATCAATCGGTTACTCACTCATATCAGGTACTGAGTGAACTTGAAAGTATCGTCTCCATGGTAAAAGATGTGGAGATAGGCACTCGCGGATTTGTCATTACAGGCGATAATGCATATCTGGAGCCCTACTATGCGGGAGTCAAACGTACAGAAGGGCATCTACAGCCTCTAAACGCTCTTGTAAACGATAATACCGCTCAAAAATCACGTGTGGCGGTTCTCGAAGTCCATATCCGATTTAAACTCGCAAACAGCAAGAAAGTAATCGAACTGCGCCGCAAATCGGGGCTCGAAGCTGCCGCCAAGTTTGTTGCTGATGGTCAGGGCGAGAGAGAAATGGATGAGATTCGAACCACAGTTTCGAACATGAAGGCGGAGGAGAATCGACTTCTAGATACGCGCTCAGCACAAACTGCGGACAAAGCCCGTGTCATGCTGCTTACTCTTGTACTTGGAGGTATTAGCAGTGTTATTCTGCTTTCAGTAGTTTTCTACGCCTTGGCGCGTGCTCAGGTTCAGAAAGACGAACTTTCGCTGACTTTCCGCGAACTTGAACGACAGGTAGGCTTGCGAGAAAACCTGACTGAGATGCTCGTACACGATTTAAGAACACCACTCACCACTCTCCTCGGCCCACTCGAACTGCTTCAGGATGACAGCTTCGGTAAACTCGATGATCTGCAAAAAGAGATGGTCACTATGAGCACTCAAAGCGGATATCGACTGTTGGAGCTCATCAACGAACTCCTGGATATTGCCAAAATGGAAGCGGGAGAAATGCAGGTTCGAAGAGAGCCGATACAAATACCGAACATGATCGACTCCGCCATCAAACAGGTCAAAGGCGTGAACCAAAGTGACTCGGCGACGATTAGTATAGAAATCCAACCGGAACTACCAACTTTTAATGCGGATGAACCACTAGTAAGTCGTGTACTAGTAAATTTGCTTGGGAATGCAATGAAATTTACTCCTGCCAGAGGGATGGTTACCGTCGGGGTGCGATTGGTAAATTCTGAGGATCGGGAAATGGGTGATTGGCAAATTCATTCTCAATCAGAACAGTTGGCAGAGAGTAGTAGTGTAATCGACAAGATTGTTAAACATTATATACTATTTTTCGTGAAAGACACAGGGGAAGGAATTCCGATTGCTGAGCAGCAGAGGATATTTCAGAGATTCGGGCAGGTAGATACCAGTGAAGCTAATAAGAAACTCTCTACAGGTTTGGGACTAACTTTTTGCAAACTCGCTGTAGCAGCGCATGGCGGACACATCTGGGTATCCAGCGAACCCGGCAAAGGCAGTACATTCTTCTTTGCACTTCCGATAAACGCCTAGGAATCGATCAAAATCGCGTGAGGTAATTGCAAGAGTCATTGTAAACGCATATTTCAGCCCTCAACCCCCGACCCCCTCTCCCAAAAACAGGAGAGGGGGAGATTGAAACTGTGGGTAGCCTGTCTGCCATTTCGCGAGATATGCGCTTATAGTAAGATCAAAACCTGATATAATATTGAAAACCCATGCCATTGTCACCCCCTCTCCTGTTTTTGGGAGAGGGGGACGGGGGGTGAGGGTTTTCAACTACTTTGAGACTTTTGCAAAAACCTCACGTTATTTAAAAATATAGTCCAATGAACTCACACCATGGTGTGATGGAGTGGTTGGGAATAGCGGAATTGCAGCATCAGGATCAATCTGCAGCTTGATAGGATGCAGATTTGTTCGGAATGTAAATGGTGTGCGTTTACTTTTCACTTCAATGACTGTTTTCAGAAGATTACCATTCAACACCTGTAGAGTGAGTGGAACCGTTAATCGATATGGATTTCCGTCTTGTACCAGCTCACCGTTGATTTCCATTTCACCATCTATCTGGATTGATCGAATATTGGATAGCTGGACTGAAGGAAATCCTGTTCGTTCCACCCACTGCTCAAAAAACCATCTATAGTCCATCCCCGTAACTTCGTGCACCTTCTCTTCGAGATCCGGCCATTCAATGGATGCGTATGGATTATGATGCATAACAAGGCTCTTAAGTGACCGCAGCATCCGATCTCTGCCAATCAAAGAATCTAACAACTCCAAAACCACCGACCCCTTGCCATATCCGACAGCGCTTTGGAAGGGATCGAAGGTTTCATGCGCATTCAAGAGGCTGACACCTGAGAAAGCATGAGATGTACTAGCCTCACTGCGAAGTTGGTTTATAAGAGGGTGGTGTAGTGATTCGTGCTTTGGTACTATTGCCGATTCATTCTGTTTATATAGACTGTCGGAGAACTCCGCCAGCGACTCATCCAGCATAGATCGAGTATAGGCACAGGGTACAATTCCACCCCACCATGTGTGTGCGAGTTCATGAACTATCGTGCCTGGGAGAGTGCGCGGGCCATAAGTAGCGAAAGAGTACGCTTCGAGCGCACCAGGGAATGCTCCCTGTGTCTCCACGATGGAATAAGATTTGTAGGGATATGGCTCAAAAGTTTTCTCGAAATACAGCATTGCTTTTTCCAGAATATCGAGGCACCTGATGGATAGTTCGGCGTTTGGAGTGAGCATGTACGTTGAAAGCGTCTTCCCAGAACTTTTTCTTGTGGTTATCGTATATTTACCTGCATCCAGAGTGTAGCAGCACGCTGGCACCTGGTTGTGAAACGTCGTGGTAGATGACCCATCTGTATTTTTTTTCTGTAGTATCAGATCTCCCTGCGCAATGGGAATCCATCCTGCTGGCACAGATACCGTGATGTCAGCAGAAGCGGGCAGTCTGGCTATGTGCGGAAGCCAGTAGGAGTTCAATGTGAGTTCATTGTCTCTAATATAATCGCTCTGTTTGTGATCTGCTTTCCCACTATAAACCATAGTGAGTTCAAGGATATTTTGTTCGGGAGCCACCACAGCAACGACTCCTCCCGCCTGGCTATACTCCATAAGAGAGGAATCATGGGCCGATGTGAATAACTGAGATAGGCGCATGTCATCTGATATTCTCATGAGGAGTAATCTGGTTTTACTCAAATCGTTGCGCGCAATGAGTATTTTATCGGTACAGTGTATCGTTTTTCCGGATAGATCGAAGGTGATGGCGGCATCATGATTCTTGATTTGAAAACCGCAGGTATCTGTTTCAAGAATCTCTTTCCCAAATTTCCAGCCTTCCTGAGTGTGTGTAACCTGGTGAATGTGATCTCCATCATTCTCGCAGGTGTGATAAGCGTGGAAGACAGCAAGATACGGTGATGGCTGCCCTGAATTCGCTGAAGAGGGAATCTTTAGCAGCGAAACTTGCCACACCGGAGTCAGCGAGCTTTTCACCCAATCGAAGCTGCCATTGAAAAGACTATCTGCCAGCGGCCTCATGGCTGCAGGATCGTGCTTATTTATTGCAGTTTCGGATTTCTGTATTAATACTTCAATCTCCGCAGATGGGTCAGATAGAATAAGAGGGGAAGCTGAAGTATGGTATGCAGATAAAGGGTAGCTGCATACGAAGAGAAATATCTGAAAATTTCGGGACACTTTTTTTAGTAATGGCCAAATATAGCTGGGGAATGCAAATCTGATCACGTCTGCTCCTAATCCATTGCGGAAGCTAGCCAACTACTTTGGCATACATCTTGCATAATCATAACCTATCTTCGGTACAATGTATATACTACGACAAATTTATATTGTTATGGTCTTAAATAAAGATTTGATTAGTAAAGGAGAATTCCATGCGAATATTAGCAAGCCTGTCTTGCCTGCTTTGTCTGTCTGTTTTAGTGGGTTGCGGGACAGCCAACAGTTTTAAAGGCGCTGGTGTTTCGGTAAAAATCGCCCCATCCACCGCTTTTGTGATGGTTAATCACACCGGTGCGTTTGGTGTGCAAGTTTCAGGAAGTACCAATACGCTGGTGACCTGGGGGGTGAGTGAAGGCGCGACTGGCGGCACTATCACTCAGCAGGGTGTCTACACAGCGCCTGCTGCCGCTGGCATTTACCACGTTGTAGTTACCAGTCAGGCCGATTCCAGCAAAAGCGCCATGGCGGTAGTGAATGTCGTCACTATTCTGCTGACCTCGCTGACCTTAAACGCATCCTCGGCTCCGGGCGGAACCTCCCTTATCGGAACAGTAACACTTGCCGATGTCGCCCCTGCCGGTGGAGTGGATGTCGTTCTCACGAGTTCCAATCCTTCCGCAGCTGCCATCCCAGCCACAGTGAACATTCCGCCAGGAGCGAAAGCGGTTCCTTTCAATATCACAACAGTTCCAGTAATTAATGACACTCCTGTTGTTCTCACGGCTGTGACTAATGGTATTACGCAAACCTCAAACCTCACGATAAAGGCTCCTCAGCTTGTGCTGCTAAGCCTTTCTCCTTCCACCGTGAAGGGCGGAACCACAGTGACGGGCCATGTTACTCTGGGCAGCGTTGCCCCGCCTAGCGGAGTGGTGGTATCCTTGAACAGCTCTAACTCGACCCTGGCAGCAGTTCCGGCAACCGTCACGATAGCAGGTGGAGCAGCTACGAATACATTCCCGATTACGACTACTGCAGTCAGCGTTTCTACCAGGCTGACCATTTCAGGAACCAGTGGCGGAGCTGCGCAAAATACCAGCCTGACCCTTACTCCTTAACTGCGCAAATACACTTGTACACACATCCTCACTCCCTCGTATAATGCATTATGCGAGGGAGTGATACTGATAAATTCGCGCACCATCCCCTAAGCTGGCATAGCAAAAAACATTAGGATAGTTTGATAAAAGATCATGCCGTAATCAATTGCCCAGCCCTCACCCCCCGGACCCCATAGGTGTTAAGTTAAGGGTTTCTGCGACGGGCTAAAGGAGTTGTGAAAGTAATCGAAAACCATCCGTAAAAAGAGCCGGGCACTGAAGTACCCGTCTGGAAGACCTTCGGTCAACCGCCTCGCGGGCGTAATCACGTCTGAAAGACGCCTGTTTTTTGTTGCCGGGAGTTTTCAACTCCCGGAAATAGCCTAAGATAGAAGGTAATTGCAAAAGTCAGATATACACGCATATTTCAGCCCTCACCCCCTGCCTCCTCTCCCAAAGCTTTGGAAGAGGAGGACATGGGGGTGAGGGCGTGAACGAGTTTTTCAGCTACTTTGAGACTTTTGCAATTACCTCATAGGATTATTATCACAACCCTTCAGCTTTTCAACGAACTCAGAACTTAACGCAATGGGTGGCGGACGGTGAGGGCGAGGAATATATTTCTCACGCCTAATGAACCTTTCCAAGCACTCTTGGCTCTTAATTAATGACGACGCAGGAAAGAGGCTCACTATGGTTGAGAAGGTTAGAATTAAAAAGATACTGCGGGGAGACCGCTCAGCTGGAGAAGCTTTGGTGTCAGAAAACTACCAGAGGCTATATCGATTTCTCCGTCACCTTACCGGAAATTTTGCGACCGCCGAAGATCTTACCCAGGCTGCGTTTGTTAAGGCATGGGAAGCGATGCCGAATTTCCGTTGTGAGTGCCGAATTTCCACATGGCTGCACAAGATCGCCTATTTCGAGTACACACATTGGCTAAGAGACCAGCGGGAAGTAAGTCCCCTACATTCCGCAAATGAGATCGTGGATTTAAGGGCTGATGATGGTTTCAAGATCGTACTTTTTACGCAGACACTAAATCAGCTCTCGCCGGAACTGCGCGAGACATTCCTGCTTTTCTATATTCAAGATCTCTCGATCCTCGAAGCTGCTGCCGTACTGGATATTCCCATCGGCACGATTAAATCCCGACTGCACACCGCCCGGCAAAGACTGCGTGAACTGCTGACCGAAACCTATAATCCAGCGCCGAATATCCCTGAAACACTTCCAGTGCTGCTCTGATACGAGGAAAATCCATGACTATTTTTGAAGATAAAACTGAATTGTGGCCAATCGCAGCCTGGAAGAAAATGACTGGCAGGTCAAAGTCTGCGGAAGCACGTGCGGAAGAACTGATAAAATTCAGCGTCACCTGTCTTCGCGATGAGCCTCTGCCTCCCCAGGCGATCCAGAAGACTCTGGCAAGGCTGGATCTGCTCGGAGCTCCCAAGCACTATCATCGTTACAACTGGAGAGAATCCTTCCAGAGATTTAGATTCATCAGCATTTCGGTGTGTTCCGTAATGATTCTTAGCGGCTCAATCTGGATGTGGCATATCGACCAGACTCCCACCTGGGTAGTTCCAGGACATGTTCTACCAGCCGACAACGCTTACGATGATTTTAAAGCTGCTGGTGCTTCCATTGTAAATAGTAAACAGATAAACCAGGCTCTCACACAGCTTCGTGAGGCTGAACAAACAGTACAGCCTCCGTCTACCTTCAGCGAAGAGTATTCCAAATTGTATGCAATGCCAGCCTGGAATGCGGTAGAAAAAGGCGGATATGCAAACGAAGGCATGAAACAGCTTGTTACTGAGAATATGCCCACGATAAATCGGTTCCGAAATGCGATCTCCAAACCCTATCTTGAGCCTGCCGTTCGATCTGTTAATACACTTCTACCGCATCTGGCGCATTATCGAGGCATAGCTAGGCTTCTTCTTCTGGATAGTAAGTTAAAAGCACAAGAGGGTGAATGGAATAGATCTACCCAGGACTGTCTGGATATACTGCAGCTTGGGGTGGAGATACCACACGGAGGCACTCTCCTCCATAAACTAGTTGGCATCGGGATTGAGTCGACAGGGCGGGATCAGATGTGGAAAGTGATTGATCATCTGAATGCTGTCGAGACACGAGCTGCGCTTTCGAGAATGCAAGATATTACGGCTCGTAGAGTAAAGCTATCGGAAGTTTTTCAGGAAGAGAAGTACTATAATGAAGCAGTTCTTCTGGAGATATTTCAGAAGCCCTATTGGCGATTTGAGAACCATGTAGAAGCGCCTCTTCCCGATTACAATCCTGTACTTGCGAATATTGCAAAGAGTATGCATTTTCTACAGGAGGGCGGATATCGATATACCAAGTCTCAAATTATCTCACAACTCGATGAGCGCATGGACGGAAAAATAAAATCGATTGATCAACCACTAGCCTTTAACGATGTTAACTGGTCTCCTACAGCAGATGACACTTCAAATCTTGACCCGATAGTGCAGAAGCTTTTGCCAGTCTTCAATGGTCTTTCTTTTCAGGAAGTATGTGACTCTCAAGTTCAAAATGTACTTATTGAGACCACTCTTGCAATTCATGCGTACCACCTTGAGCACGGTTCGTATCCTAAAGCTCTCTCTGATTTACTAAATGGATATCTATCCGAACTGCCAATGGATCCCTTTGCACCGCGCGACACACTCAAATATGCACTAAACATGAATAGCTATAAGCTCTACAGTGTAGGGCCAGATTGTAAAGATGATTTGGGCAGCGCTATTATAAGCAGCAGCAATAACTCAGATATGAGGAGCAGCAGTAATCCAGACCAGAAATACGGAATTCTTCCCACAAGCCATGGCGATATTGTTGCTGGTGTAAATACAAGAGCGAGTAGTGGTAAAAACGAGTAGGGAGCGCTATCAGTGAACATGCATCAAATTCACGATATAAAGAAGACAGATCAGATTCCATTTGAGATCGCTCCCGAAATAGAACTGCCTGATAAGACACTAAACCCTGAACCAAATGTTCAGAGACTGGTGGATATCTTTCGTCAGCAGCGGCCACTTAAGAGAGGCTTAGTGCTGAAGCTATGGAAACTTTCCACTCCTTTTTCCGCATTAGGGATATGGGCCGGAGCGGCGAGTGCTGATCCTGCAATACTGATCACAAGTATTTTCTGTCTTGCAACAGCGTTACAGATCAATAAAATAGCATCACTATTGGATACTTCACAGCGGACATGGAAATCCCATGATGTGAATGGCAAATGGATTGGCGTAATGGGGGAAGCGCTTCTCTGGCCGGACAAAAGAATCAGGAAACAGGCGAGCTTGATGCTGACACGTCTGCTCCAACAAATGTCTCAGCATGAAGCCGATCTGCTTACCCCAGAACAGCGCACTAATCTACTGCAGCATATTAATATGAAGATGTGGAAGCGTGATCCTGATCTGGTGATCGCACTTATCCGAGGAGTTGCGCTCTGGAACGATCCTCAAATTCTACCATCTCTCTATCACATCGCAGCCTCGAAACCAAGAAAGTATCCGCAGAAAGAGTTGATTTCAGAACTTCGCGGATCAATTGTGCGTCTGGAACGCTCTCTGCTGAAGGAGGGAATCCCGATAAAATTAGCTGTAAATTCTACTACAATTCAAACGCATGAATCCGAGGTAGAATCAAAACCAGTTTTCTCGCCCGAAGCGTTGGAGCGTATCAGTAAGCTTAATGAAGAGACGCAGGAGAGAATCGCAGGCATGCGGCTGGGATTTCTACTGGCAACATGGCTGATTATTGTTCCATATACAGGTTATCAGGCAGTCTTGGGGATTCTGCATAAAAGTCCATTGCAGATGATCAGCTTTACGATGTTGATGCTGCTCTCAACACAGTTATACCGACTTACTCTCTCGAAAAAACAGTCGGAAGCTGCCTACAAGTTAGCGCTTGCAGAAGATGTCAATGCGGTGGGCAGCCTGGCAGAAACTCTCGATTGGCCAGATGTTGAGTTGAATGGAGCGGCTAGGCGGGCGCTCACGAAGCTTCTTCCCAGACTGAAGGCATCAGACAGCCATCTGCTTAATGATACACAGCGCCAATCGCTCTACAAACGTCTCAGGATGAGCCATGCGGTTAAGAATATGGGATTTACATTGGCGGTGCTAAAATCACTAGAACAGATTGGCGATAAATCCGCTGTGCCGTATGTACAACTGCTTGCCGAAAGCACATCACACACGCACAGTGAAACCCGAATTCGCGAAGCGGCGATCGAATGTCTGCCTTTTCTGAAAATCCGCGCCGAATCTACCCACAACACTCAAACATTGCTTCGAGCCTCTTCAGCAGAGCAGTCCCCAAAAGAGATGCTGCTGCGCCCCGCAGCGAACTCAAGTGAGGCTTTCCCCGAACAACTCCTCCGTGCGGTCTCCCTGAATGAAGAAATTTGACCGTGTTCTGTTCTTAAGCAGATATTTCCACGGTAACTGACA